>CABUPZ010000040.1 GCA_902493585.1 uncultured Fusicatenibacter sp.
CCTTCTGTTTCCTTGCCGCTCAGGGCGGATGCGAACCGCAGCTGATCGCCCACTCCAAGGGCAATATGAATCTGGGCAATGACAAGGCATTCCTGATCAAGGTGGTTTCCCAGTGTCTGCCTTATATCGGATATCCAAGAAGCCTAAACGCAGTCACCTGTATCAATAAAGCCGCGGAGGATTAATCCCGGAA
Source organism: uncultured Fusicatenibacter sp. (assembly GCA_902493585.1). Lineage (GTDB taxonomy): Bacteria > Bacillota > Clostridia > Lachnospirales > Lachnospiraceae > Fusicatenibacter. Next base: position 194 of record CABUPZ010000040.1, read on the forward strand.
AAATGAATGAGAGCGCAGACCGCCTTCGAAGAAATGGCACATATCGGAACGAAGCGTAAGAAATTATTGTGCCCATGGACGCGTAAACGGTGCGTTTCTTACCGGAAAAATTCGATTTCAAATGCACTCCGGCAGGCTCACGCCCGATTTGGGGCAATCGATGTGCTGGTGAATAATGCAGGGCATGGATACCGATCTGCACTGGAAGAAGGAGAACCGGACAATGTCGCGGAATTATTCCAGACAAATGTTATCGTAGATGTGTTGCATCGGGAAAATCTTCCCATGCGTCTGCTGCTGGGCAGTGACGCCGTAACCTTTGTCCGCAGAGAACTGAAGCAGCGATTGGACGAATTGGACGCATGGGAGCAATTCAGCGTTGCATCTGATTTTTCCTGATTTCAGAAATACAATAGTCCTACAGCCGGTTTCCGAGTTGATACGCCATTTCCGGATACCGGCTGTGTTTTGTCATCGACGGAGTTCCACAGCCTCTTCCAAGCACCATGCCCTGATCCTCCAGATCCAGATATCTAACCAGGGTACGATAATGACTTTCCAGCGCGTCAAAGGTCCAGTCATCACTGTTCCATGCCACTGTGAGAAGCGCCGACTTCATATGCTTTCTGGTAATACTGCTGTTATAGGCGCAGAACCGGTCGATCACTGTTTTAAGCTGTGCCGACATTCCATAGTAATAAAGCGGTGTCGCAAAGACAATCATATCCGCATCCAGGACGGCATGCCTTATTTTCTGATTATCGTCATGCAAGATACAGGGACCTTCATATCCGCACGACACGCATCCGGTACATGGACGGACATTCATATCCACAAGATCAGACCGCATGACACTGTGCCCTGCCGCTTCCGCTCCCTGACTGAAATTCTCAACTAAAACATTTGTAGAACCCTTTTTATTCGGACTTCCCTGCAAAATTACGATTTTCATCTGCATTCTCCTCCTTCATCATGATTTCATTCTCCTTTGCAAGTTCAGTAGATTCAATTTATAAGCTTGTCAAAACAGGATTGTTTAAATAATCATAAACTCGTCTGACTTCGCTTATTTTACGGGTATCCAGCATAGACGGGCAGTCTTTGTCCAGCTCGGCAATCTGTCTCATATCTTCCTCGCCCAGTTCAAAATCCCAGATATTCAGATTTTCTATCATACGTTCCCTGTGAACTGATTTTGGGATAACGATCACTCCCTGCTGTACATTCCACCGCAGGATAATCTGAGCCGGAGTCTTTCCGTATTTTTCTGCGATTTCTTTCAGTATCGGCTCATCAAACATGCCTTTCATACCTTCTGCAAAGGGCGCCCATGCCTGAGCCTGTACTCCCAGTTCGTGCATGATCTCAAGATCCTCTTTTCTCTGATAGTGAGGATGCCGCTCAATCTGGTTGACCTGAGGCGTAATTTCCGCATTATAACACAGATCCAGCAGACGGTCCGGATAAAAGTTGCACACGCCGATCGCCCGGATCTTTCCCTCTCTGTACAGTTCTTCCATAGCCCGCCAGGAACCGTAATAATCTCCAAAGGGCATATGCACAAGATAAAGGTCCAGATATTCAAGCCCAAGTTTTTTCAGGGATTCTTCAAAAGCTGCCTTCGTATTATCATATCCCATTTGCTGGATATATGCTTTTGTAGTGATAAACAGTTCTTCCCTCGGAACGCCGCAGCTTTGGATTGCTCTGCCGACTGCTTCTTCATTCTGATACGAACTCGCCGTATCGATCAACCGATATCCTTCTGCAATAGCGTTTCCGACCACCTGCTCGCAGTCTTTTTCCGGTATCTGAAAAACTCCGAAGCCCTCCATGGGCATTTCGATTCCGTTATTTAATTTTACTTTTCCTACCATAACTATGTCTCCACAAAAGCCAAAACCATGAAACGATAAAGAATTTCATGGTTGTTGGCAAACGATTATTTCATTTCTTTTTCCCAGTAACGAATCACACTGAGCTGCGCTTCATCGCCAAGTTTCTCAATTATCTCGATTTCTTCTGCAGACAGTTCAACTTCCACTGCCTTTGCCGCGTCTTCCACCTGATAAACTTTCGTCACTCCGATGATCGGAAGGGTTCCTTTGGCAATTGCCCAGGCAATCGGAAGCTGTGCAGTTGCCACATGATGACGGTCAGCAATCTCCTTCAGACCAGCGTTGAGTTTTTTCAGCTGCGGAAGCATCGGATTGTAGGTTCTTCCCCTGTCTGAATCTACAGGGAACGGATGCTCTGTGTCGTATTTCCCGGTCAGCGCTCCCTGTTCCAATACCATATAGGAGAAGAAGATCATATCGTTTTCTTTGCAATAGTCCAGAATTCCGGAAGTTTCTGAAGACCGGTTCAGAAGACTGTAATGGTTCTGGATTGCAGAAATTTTCAGCCCCTCCTTTGCAAGGATATCCGCTGCCTCTTTGATCTCTGCCAGACTGTGGTTTGAAAGTCCAATCTTCCCGATCTTTCCGCTCTTTGCAAGGGGAAGCAGTTCTGTCACCCACTTCGGTGCGTCCATGGGATTATGGATCCAGTAAAAGTCCATATAGTCTGTCCCCAGCAATTCCGCGCTTTTCTCATACAGCGCAGTTACAGCATTCTCCGCTGCTGGATCTGCGCACTGCGGAGTAAATTTATCTGAAATCAGATAGCTGTCTCTTGGTACTGTCCTGAGAAACTCTCCCAGAACCTTTTCAGAAGTTCCCATGCCGTATACATACGCTGTATCCCACAGATTCAGTCCTTCTTTCATCGCCGCGTCAAATACCGGTCTGAGCGTTTCCAGCGTAAGATTTCCTCCAAACGTACCGTCATTTCCCCATGCCCATGCTCCGAGAGCAATCTTAGGCATTTCTTTTCTTCCTGCCATGTTGTTTTCCTCCTTGTTCCGTTCTATGAAATCATTTAAAAGCCTTTATTCTCCCAAGCCGATACTGCCAAGCCATCCCGACACTGTGTCGGTACAATCGTCCGCTTCGCTGCTCCCAAGAGAAAGTCCCTCTGTGATCCTGGCATCCGGTTCCATCTCTTCGATCGTCTCAAGGGAGTTGGAAAATCCGCTACCGCCACTGGTATTAAAGGGAGCCACCGTTTTCCCCGAAAGATCATACTCGTCCAGGAAGGTATAGAGAATCATCGGCATGTCCCCCCACCAGTTAGGGAAGCCGAGGAATACCGTGTCATACCCGGACAAGTCTACCGTATCTGCAATAGCCGGACGGGCATCACTGCTCTGTTCTTCCCGCGCAATGTCAAGAAGTTCATCATAGTCATCTGTGTAAGGCTCAGCCGGAACAATCTCAAACAAATCTGCCCCGGTCTGGCTCTGGATTTCCTGTGCTGCAGCCTCTGTATTTCCTGACCATGAGAAATAGACGATCAGAGCGCCGCTCTCTCCGTCAGCGCTTTCGGCACTATCTTCCGCGCTTTCTTGCTGTACGGCGTCTTCCGTTTCTGCTGTTTCCTGAGAATCTGCACTATCTGCTGCCTGCTCCGCCGCTGTATCTTCCGATCCGGTTCCTCCGCTGCAAGCAGTAAGGCAAAAAACCACAGTTCCCGCGATCATGACGGAGAGCATTTTTTTCAACATCTTCGTTTTCATTGTCTTCCTCCTGATTTTCTGCTACTCACCTATATTCATACATTTTCCGATCACATCTCCTGTCCGGAGATATTCGTACGTCGGCATCTCAAAGAGAACCGGTTTCAGGATGTTGTAGTCGATCTTCCCGGCTTCGTTTAACACGCTCTCTTCTGCATAGACCCCGTCGATCCTGCAGATAAAACTCTCGAAGCCATCCGTCTCATAAACGTCATCCACCGTACAGTCCATAACCACCGGAGCCTCATCAATGACCGGAGCTCCTGTTCCTTCTGTATGGAACGCGAACATATCGGATTTGTCCGCCTTGTTTCCACTGACACATCCTGTACGGTCCGCCTTTTTCAGCATTGCCTCATCCACGATATTTACTGTCAACGCCCGGGTTTCTTTGATTCCCTGATTGGTGTAATGCGGTTTTGCAAGGCTGACCATGATCCGGTCATGCCCGATGATCCCCACATGTCCTACCAGGACATAATTCGGTTTTCCATTTACCATCGTTCCTACTACAACAAGCGGTGTCGGATAAAGTGCAATGCTGTTTCCAATATTTTTCTTCATGATCTTTTGCTCCCTTTCACTTTCAGATTATTTTCTGCTTTCGAATCTATTGTAAAACGGATCTGTTGCCAAGTCTAATACCTGTCCCTTATCATTTATCATGCATTTTATGAATGATACTTCTCGATACTCTCCCGTTATTCACTGCATGTATACCATTCCTTTCACATTTCTGAGACATTCTGTTTCAGCCATTCCTGTACCATATCATGCAGATCTTCACTTCCGTTTTCCAGCACATACAGACAGCTCCCCATTTTTGCTGTCGTGCAGAGTTTCCTGACTGCCTGTTCCATGCCTTTGTCTTCCCCGCCGCAGTGGCTGAAAAAAGGGAGAACCTTCTTTCCGGTCAGATGATTTTCCCCCAGCCACGACCCGATAGGCGGAGCAATGGTTCCACACCAGTTTGGAGAGCCCACAAAAACCACATCATACTCATCTGCAGTTTCGTCAACAATCTCCTCTACCGTTACCGTTTCCTTTTGGGCAAGTTCATGGTCCTGCCGTATGAGGATACCCCAGATTTCCTTCTTGGGAAATCTTACATATTCGAATTTTGCAGTGTCAATAGGCTCCATCACAAGCCCCAGATCGAGCAGCCCATGCTCTATCATCTCTTTAATGTTATCCGCCATCCCGTTGTAAAGATCAAACTGAACGTCCGGATATTTCTCCCGAAATTTTTTCATACAAACGGCAAGTGTACGGCTGCCGGCCGCTTCTGTTGCGCCGATCCGGATCGTTCCGCAGATATTATCTTTCTGATCTACAAAGGTATGTTCCAGTTTATCCGCAAGTTCTACGATGGTTTCCGCCTGCTGTTTGAACAGAAAACCTTCCTCTGTCAGCGTAACAGAACGTTTCCCCCGGATCAGCAGCGCTGTCCCCATCTCATCCTCCAGCTCCATCAGCTGGCGGCTGAGCGTCGGCTGTGTGACATGAAGAATATCTGCTGCCCTCGTAATGTTGCCTTCCGCCGCTACCGTCAGAAAGTATTTCAGTACACGCAGTTCCATGTTCTTCCCTCCTGCTGAATCTCATGACTTATTACCTATCATCAGATGCCTGACATTCTGTCACCCATTCCTGAATATCCCCTTGGGAAGAAGACGCATCTTCCTCGTAACAATCGAAAATGTTGTCCGAGATTTCCGCGTCCGGAATTGCTTCCGAGATGATATCCACGCTGTTGGCAAGCCCTCCGGTACCGTGAGAACAGAAAAGAAAGACCTGTTTGCCGGAAAAATCATTGCTCTCCAGGAAAGTGAGCAGCGCCATGGGCACACCGTACCACCAGTTCGGATATCCCAGGAATATAGTGTCATACCGGGAGAGATCTTCGACATTTTCCACAAGTTCCGGCCGGGCGTTATCACCGCGTTCCTGATTTGCTCGCTCCAGACATTCATCCCAGTCACTGGGATATGGATCTGTCACGCGGATGGAAAACACATCCGCCCCTGTCTCTTCCTGTACCCATCCGGCAAGCTGCTGCACATTGCCCGGCGGGATCACACTTGGAGAACTCACCGCATCCACATCTTCCGCCAAAACCGCGTTGTCTGCCCAGGAAAAATACGCGACAAGAATCTTGCGCTGTTCTTCCGAAACGGAATCCGGGGGCTCTGTTGCTTCCACTGCTTCTCCATTTTCCTGTGGTTCCTGGGAAACGCCGGATGTTTCTTCTGTAGAAGCTTCATAGGAATCCGTGGAGGAACCGTCTGTATTGTCCTGTCCTGAGTTTCCACAGGCGGCAAGCGTAAAAGTCAAACTGACAACAAGGAGCAGTGCTGTAAATTTTTTCATTTCAATCCCTTCTTTCCTTTCTATTCTTGCGGAATCACACATCGGTTTCTTTTGACAGGCATCCGATGCTTCTGCCTGATTTTATTATAAAATCAGGCAGATATAATGTCTAATGCCTATTTCAAATGTCAAAAAATTCGCTTTAAGCATTTATAAGATAACAAGCTGACCAACCAGACATCCCCACCTACGGAAATATCGTCTTTCTGGAATATCTGCGAAAAACATCTCTGGCTGAATAAATATATGAGTAAGGTTTCATATAAAAAGAGAGAAAGATGGCCAGCAATAACCATCTTTCTCTCCATTACCTGTTACAACGTGAATTTCGCAGATCTCTTTTTTGAACTTGTTTCTTTATTTAGTACAATCTTTTTGCATCAGCATTTTCTCTATCTGCATTGTCACCTTATCTAAATCCAGGTCGCACAATACTGGCAAAAACTCCACCAAATCATCGGAATCAACATCCCACCATTGCAAACGCAGCAGCAATTCAATCAATTCATCGTTAAAAGGAAGCTGCGACATATGATCCGGAGTTCTCTCACTCCAAAGCCCTCCAAATACCCGAAACGGATAGGTGGTTACACTGCTCATACGATGATTTGCCGGACCCATGATGAATTTTGTGCCGGAAGCAATCATGGTATTTAGGTTTGGTATATTCTTCATAATCAATCCTCCACTTTTCTAAAAAATCATCACTTCCTTTCTCATACTAGATTCAACAGCGATCGCCTTTCTTTTTCTTAACTCTTTCATTCAGATTCTCCTTTATGAAACTCCTTTCAGGTAAATACACAGACCTGGCTAGACGGCTGCCAAATTCAGCTTTTGCCTGATATATGCGCCAATCTCATTTGGAGAGATATTCAGCGAAAACGAAAACTCCTGCGAGATGATCGTTTCCACTTTTTTCAGTATCTGCGTGTCACTGGAACAAAGCCCTTTTGTACCCTCTTTTGACTTCAGATAAAGACAGCTGGCAAGCTGCAAGAGTTCTTTTTCATCTCTTCGGGATAAGATGTTTTGAAATTCCACTGTCCTCTTTTTTCGATCCTTCGGCCAGGGAATTGTTTGATCTTTCACGCTCAGAATCGTACGGTCGATTTCTTCCGACGATAAAACAGGCCGCATCTGCGCCATTCGCCCTTGATTATCCACCGGCACATAAATACAGGCATTTTTCTGATGAACCGGCTTTAAAATGTAGTATTTTCGCTCATGGGAATCGGAATTGAATTTCATACATCGAACATCTTCAATTTCACAAATCCCCTGTGTACTGTAGTTTACATAGTCACCTTTGCTATACATGTTTCATCCCTTCTTTTCATAAAAGCAAGGTCTCATTCTTCCATTTAATTATAGCAAAAGTTTCTTCCACTTTTCAAAGGACGTTTTTCTCAAAAAATCAAGCACATTACTTTGTTCAAAATGCTCATATTACTTTTCCGCCGCAGGGTACAAAGAAAAAAACTTCCTACACTCCTTTGCTTGTAATCGCCCCCACCGGGCAGTTAACATAGCAGTTTCCGCATTCATCGCATCGATTTCCCAAAATGCGATAAGGCGTTCCCGGCACTATGGCATCAAAGGAACAGACGGTCTGACATTTTCCGCATCCGATACATTGCTCTGTGATGGTAAGCCCGGCCGATTCCACTTCCATTCCTCCATAGGAAAAACGTTCTCTCTCCAGTTTATGATCCCGGTGTTCTTTTGCGTAGTCAAAATCGTAACACTCGCCCTTTGCACGATAAATAAGAAAGATCCTTGTAGCGGGATATTTTTTGATATCATATACTGCCACATTGAAATCACGGTTATGTGCCGCTTTCTCTTCTACTTCCTCCATGGACAGCTCGCGGACATCACCGGTAAGACGCATGGAATAACCCGGAACGAACGAAGGGAGATTGTTCGCATCATGTGTTACCTGGCTGCTGGGATACATACCGCAGACCGTAATATTTCCGGCTTCTTTCACCTGTTTGTAAAATGGCTTCACTGTCATTGTGCGGAAATAAATCCCGTCCTCATCCCACGCAAAAAAGTGTGCGATCCTGGATTCTGCTCTGCCGTTGCAAACGGTTGAAAATGTCGTGCATCCAATCTTGTCAAATTTTTCATAAATTTCCTTAATTGTCATCTTCTTTTCCTTCTTTCATTTCTTTGTATTGTTTTACCGCATATTTTGCCGTCTCCAGCATCAGATCAAATTGAAAGGTTTCCGTATTGTCTTCCGATGCGTTTGATACCGCATTGACATCGATGATATAAAACCCTTGTTCCGTTTCTATCACATCCATGCTCCCGGTCTCAATCTTCAGAATTTCCATGGCTCGGACAGCGGTTCTCTTGATTTCCTCGCTGCATTCCGGATAGAACTGATACGCAGAGCCCAGATGATACGCAGACAAGCCGTTTTCCGCCACACTGCGTTTCAGGATCAGTTCGCAATCTTCCAGATCCGAAAAAGACACCTCTTTTTCCATACAGATCAGCTTTGCCGGAATCCCCATTGCTTCTATCCTGTCCCGCAGCGCATACGTAGACCATTCTTCTGATTCGTATAAAATTCCAATTCCCATGTTATACTTCTCCCGCAACAAAATTTTTCAAAAGTTCCGTCTGGGGAGCATCCAGACAGTCCACAGACCCTTTCTCTACGATTTTTCCCTGATCCATAAATAGGATATAATCGGCAAAATTCTTTAAAAACTTCAGTTCATGGGTGACAAAGATAAAATCCTTTCCGCTGCCTTTCAGCTCCTGAATGACCCTCAGCACTTCTCCCGTCAGGATCGGATCCAGCGCTGCCGTCGGCTCATCCAGAAAGATCATCTGGGGATCGGTCGCCAATGCCCGCGCGATTGACGCCCTCTGCGCCTGCCCTCCGGAAACCGCGTCCGGCTTCTTATTCATCTCTGCTTCCAACCGTACTTTTTTCAGTATCGTCTCTGCCTTCTGCTCTGCCTCCGGCCGGGGCATCTTTTTGATCTTGTTTAGTATCAGCACAATATTTTCTTTCACAGACAGGTGGGGAAACAGATTATGTTTCTGGAAGACGTAGCCGATTTCTTTCTGATATTCCTTTACCGCTTTTCCCTGAAGCAATGTTCCGTTCACCCATACAGATCCTTTTTCCGGCCGTTCCATTCCTGCCAGAAGCCGGAGAAGCGTGGACTTTCCACATCCGGATTCTCCTATGATCCCCAGGGCATGTACGTCTTTCAGTTCCAGGGAAAGATCATCCAGAATCTTTCTGTCGTAATACTTGGATACATGCTCTAATTTAATTTCCATTTTCCAGTCTCCTTCCGATCAATTGCGCCAGTACAGACAGCGGGATCGTGATGATCAGGTACATCATCCACATCACCAGATACCCTTCCACGGATGCCCAGTTTTTGGAGGAGATCACCGTAAGCACATAGGAAATCTCCGGCACGGAAACAATCTTCAGAAGAGCGGTCCCCTTGATGATTCCCGACAGATGATTGATCAGCGCCGGCAGCATCGGTTTGAGCATCTGCGGAAAGATGATATACAGATATCTCTGCACTCCGGTAAAATGATACAGATCCATCACCACGTATTGCTCCTGGTCGATGACCGCTGCCGCGCTCTCATAGGAATTCGCTACATAGGGCATGGTATAGAGCGTCATGGCCGCTATCCCCAGCACAAGTTTATTGGAGATACCAAGCATATTTCCAAACACATACACCATCAGAAAAACCATGACCAGCATCGGCGTCCCCATAATAATCTCCCGGAAAATAACGGCGGCGGCCCGCAGAAACTGCACCCGGCTCTTCCGCATCAGATAGAACAGAAAGCCGAATACCATACACAGCGCCAGAGAGATCATACTGATATACAGGGTCGTCCAGAGGGCTTCCAGCAGCATCGTTTTCTCATCCAGGATCAGATGGTATCTTGGATGATCCGTAGTATAAAGGAGAACGTATACGATCAGCGCCGCAAAGATCGCAAAAGCTGCCAGATTCTGGAGCCATTTCGTTTTTGCCCGCATGTTTCCTTACACCTCCGGCACTCCGTCTTCCGGCGGATAGATCATATATTCCAGCCCTTTGCTCTCATCCTGAAGATACGCTCCGATGGCCTGGTCGTACTTGTCTCCTGCTTTCATATAGAATCCTCCGTCCTCATACATGGATTCCACAAAGGAATTCAGCTGCTCCAGCAGTTCTGTATTTCCCTTCTTTACTGCCATGGCGGACTGACTGTATTCTTTGATTCCCTCATACACGATGGTGGTATCCGCGTTGGCTGCATGATCTCCAAGGATCGTATTCGCGCCCACCAGCACATCCGCCGTATTCTGGTTGATCTCCATCAGCGCGCTTGCAATCTCCGTCACCTCTTCTACTTCCACACCGTATGACTGCGGAACGGATACAGAAATGGTTCCTGCAAGGCCTACCACGCGTTCTCCCTCAATGCCGAAAAATTCTTCCGGCGCCATCTCATTGGTCACATGGTTTTTTTCTGCAAAATCCTTATTCACAAGAGCCAGCGTCCTTCCGTACAGATAAGGTTCTGAAAAATCCACTTTCTCTTTTCTCTCTTCCTTGATCGTCATATCGGAAATGACCACATCGGCCTCTCCCGTTTCCAGGGAAGTGATCAGCATCGAAAAGTCTGTATTGACAATTTCAATCTCCCGGTCCAGATATTCTCCAAGCGCATAGGCGATATCTACCTCAAGCCCCGCCGGATCTCCATTTTCATCCGTTCCGGTAAATGGAGGGAATTTCAGATCCATCGCCACTTTCAACGGCTCTTCTTTCTGCTGACTCTGTCCGTTCTCCTGTGAAGACTGGGCACATCCTCCCAGCGTTGCCGCCATCAAAACTGCAGCCATCAGTATTCCTGTTTTTTTCTGCATACGTTTCAGTTTCTTTCTCATGATATTTTTCTCCTCTTTCCTTGACGATTATTTTTCTCTCTTTCTGCTGTTTGCAGCAAATTCAGACTATTTGCTTCAGCCCTTTCCTGTGATCCGCTTTCCTCTGATTTACAATTCTTTCCAATGTTTGTCCGATATCTCCATTGATGCAGACCGCTCTTTCTTCTATCTCCCGCGGGCAGAACGCCTCTCCAAAATTGACGCATGCATACACCGCCCTGGAATTTTCCGCAGTCATCTGCCAGAACGGATATTTGATGATCGCCGGGGTATTTCCCCCCACACCCAGTTCAAGAAACAGAACATGCTGTCCCCGATGCTCCTCCAAAAATTTCTTATATCGTTCTGAAGCCGCATACCAGCCCTCATCCTGCACAAACGTCATATCGCAGCGAAGGTTCATGGTCATAGGCGCTCCGCACACCGGGCATTTCGGTATCAATTCCGTTGGAATTTTCATATCCTTCTGTTCCTTTACCATTCGCCGGACCGCCGCTTCGTTGTCATAGGTTTTATCATGGCAGGGTTTGGAACACTGCCACAGTCCGTAATCTCCCTGGGTATAAAACAGCCTTTCTTTTTCAAATCCTGCCGCCTGAAACTGGTGGTCCACATTTGTCGTCAGAACAAAGTAATCCTTATCCTTCAAAATTTCCAATAAAGCCCTGAAAGGTTTCCCAATGCCGGCTTCGTATCGGTTGATCAGAATGTGCCGGCTCCACCACGCCCAGTATTCTTCGAGGGTATCGTAGGGATAAAAGCCTCCGGAATACATATCGGTAATTCCGTATTTTTCATGAAAATCCGCAAAGTATTTTTCAAAGCGTTCTCCGTCGTAATGCATTCCCGCTGAAGTGGAAATTCCCGCTCCTGCTCCTACCACAACCGCATCTGCGGTATTTATTTCATACTGCAATTTTTCCATTCGCGTCATTTTGATCCGCCTCCAAAATTTACTGCTTGTTCCGGACAGACTTCCATGCAGTTTCCGCAGTGCAGACAATGTTCCTGCCGGATCACTGCCGGTACGCTGTCAAAAGTGATACAGTCCTGAGGACACACTTCCCTGCATGTTCCACATCCGGTACAGGCATTCGTGATAAAATATCCTTCCGATATGGTTTTCGTATGGCCAAAGGAAAACGAAAATCTTTCGATGGGCTTTTTGGAAAGATCAAACCATTCTCCGGTTCCTTCATAGAGCCGAAAAACGGTGAGCGCTTTCTGAGACTCCGGTGAAGGGTAGATTTCATTCATATACGGGTTCTTTTCAAACAGCGCAGGAATCTTTGCATTTCCAAGCTCCTTTACTTTCCCGCGCACGGAAACCGCCACCGTAGACATGGAATCGCTGCCTTTCATACCAGTCAGCGCCAGATAACCGCTGTGTTTCAACCGCCTGTAAAATGCTTTTCCCTTAGCCGTGAGAAAGTACAGACCATTTTCATCCGCGTCCATCATATCGATCGCACAGGTACAGGGAAGCCCGTCCTCATCGGTGGTCGCCGCCACGATTGTGTGAATCTCCTTTTGCAAATACTCCAGAACATCCTCTGCTTTCATCGTTGTTGCACCTCCTGTCATTGATTGTATCTCTGCAGGCCCAAACCGTAAAGTACGCACAATCATGTGCCGTAGTTACCGGCTGGTAACCGTCTGCTTGTTTTTCCTGCTGTGCTGTCATATAATAGGTGAAAGCAGGGCATCAAAAAAATAAGCATCCGGCCACTTGACTTACCCTTTTATTTATCGATGTACCAGAGGATATTTGGCACCAGAATTTATATTTGAATTTTAAAAATAAGAAGGACTGCAGAATACTGTGACAGAGAGAGAAGCATATAAAATCCTTGGGATTTCTCCGGAAACCGGACAGGATGAGATCAAAAAGAGATACCGTCAACTTATGCTCCGGGTGCATCCGGATATGGCTCCGGCTGACGGCGGGAAGAATTCCAATTATGCGCAGGAGATCAACACTGCATACGCTGTTCTGAAAAAGAAATGTACAAAAAAAGAAAAAACTTTCCGGAAATCGAAAAATGATCTCCGGAAAGAGAAACGGAACGTATCCTGGGACGCCCCTGTAAACATACACGCGTACCGGGAACGGGAAATCCTCCATTACGCAGAAGATGATACCGGAACTGTTTTGGGGCATTTTTGTATTGCCAAAGGGAAATATCTTTGGAAAACAGACGAAGACTTTTCTTTGTTCCAGCTCAGTATCTATCGCTGCGGGAAACGACTGTTGGATGAGATCCATCAGAGTTTTCACCGGGAGGGAACTCCGGCAAGCCGAAGCAGGATACAGGCGGAGCTTACCTACCTGCTTGCTCAGCAGTTTATCGATGGAACCGCTTTGCTGCGGGAGATTTCCAAAGAACGGACTGCCGATTCCGAAGGACAGGAAATTTTTTATCTTCCCGCTATGCTGGAAGCGTCAGACGGTACTGCCATAAGCGCAGGAGAAGCCTTATATCCCGCCGCACTCCGGCAGCACAGACTGTATATCAAAAACTACGCAGGAAAGGAACTGGGATACCTCTCCTTTCCTGATGACCGTTTTTATTATATTGTAATCCCTCTTTTTGAACAGAAAAGAGTCCGGGTGAAAATCCAGGCGGCAGAAACACTGCAAGGGAAAAAGCAGACCTCCGGAAAGCGAAACTCTTCCGCCGGATACCGGAGCCTGCATCTGTGGATCAAATTATGTTCCGGGGACAGCTGCACCATGCCAGAAAACGTGAATTTGCAGATTGAAAAACTGCTGGAAACTTATAAACAGGGATAACAGACAGTAGCAGGAAACTGCCACCAAAAAGACTTGCCAAAAAAAGGAGGAGCACTCCCACAACGGGTGATACTCCTCCTTTTTCACACACTCCTGCCAGAAAACCGACAGGAAAGTTTTTCAATTATTTTCCACGCTTACACCAGTCCCTGAATGATCAGGATCACAATCAGGATTGGCAGCACGAAGGTCAGATAGCCTCTCATCCAGTTGGGCATCTTCATACCCACGCCCCGGTTTGCTTCTTTCTGATAATTCTTAAATCCCCATCCATAACGGGTGGTGCAGAACAGCAGATAGATCAGAGAACCAATCGGAAGCAGCAGGTTGCTAACAATGAAATCCTCCAGATCCTGGATCGTAGTTCCCGCTCCCCGCGGCTGGAAATCAGACCATACGTTGAAGCCCAGAACACACGGCATCGACAGGATGATGATCAGGATCATATTGATCACTGCCGCTTTCTTTCTGGAAATGTGGAACAGTTCCATATTACATGCCAGAATATTCTCAAACACCGCCATGATCGTCGAGAAAGACGCAAAGAACAGGAACAGGAAGAAGAATGATCCAAAAATCCTTCCGCCCGTCATCGATGCAAAAATATTCGGCAGTGTCTTAAAGATCAGCGAAGGTCCCGCATCCGGACTTACTCCAAAGGAGAAGCACGCCGGGAAAATGATCAGACCGGATACGATCGCTACAAACGTATCCAGGATCGCGATATTCTTCGCCTCGCCAAGGATTGTTCTTCCCTCGCCAAGATAACTTCCGAAAATCAGCATGGCGCCGATACCAAGGCTCAGGGTAAAGAACGACTGGTTCATTGCCGCAGTAATAATATTGAACAAGCCGATCTCTTCCACCTGTTTCATATCCGGAACCAGATAGAATTTCAGACCCTCTGCCGCTCCGGGCATCGTAAAGCTGTAAAACGCCAGAAACACCATTATCACCAGCAGCGCTACCATCATCCATTTGGTTACCCGCTCAACTCCGCTCTGAAGTCCAAAAGAGCAGATAAAAAATCCCGAAATGACTACGATAAGCATGGTCACTGTCAGGATCACCGGAGATCCCAGCATCTGTTCATAGCTTGCAACGACCTGCTCTGTGCTTGCACCGTCAAACTTTCCGGTCAGAAACAGATAAAAGTAATAAATCATCCATCCGGTGACAACCGTATAAAACATCATCAGAATATAATTTCCTGCCATAGCCACATATCCATGCAGGTGCCATTTGGTTCCCGGTTTTTCCAGTTCCTGATATGCCCGCACGGTACTCTTCCGGCTTGCCCGTCCTATGGAAAGCTCCATGGACATGATCGGTACACCCATGATTGCCAGGAAGATCAGGTAAAACAATACGAAGATGCCTCCTCCGTTCGTTCCTACCATATACGGAAACTTCCACACATTTCCGATACCGATTGCGCATCCCGCCGAGATCAGGATAAAACCAAGGCGAGACTTGAATTTTTCTCGTTCCATCTCTTCTTTTCCTCCCTTTGCTCACACCCTGCTTTCTCCGCAAAATTTTCTGTATCCTGCTTTTTCTTCCGCGGACAGGGCACTGATAACCTATATTATACTTAATATCTTCTGATTTGCAAAGAGATTTTTTATAGTTTGCGAAGCATGTTTTATAAATTGACTGGAAACGCCGCGATCAGACGCATGAGATTTTCCATTTCCGTCTCCAGATTCTCCATACTTTTCCTCCGGCTGACGGAAAAGTCTTCCGGAAGCTGATTGATCGAGAACGCAGCAGTCAGCCCGTCCCGGTACAATTCCGGCAAGGCTTCCCGGTCGATTCCTCCGGCAATGGCAACGACAGGGATCCCCAGCGCTTTTCCTCTCCGGGCAATTCCCGAGAGAACTTTTCCGTGAATACTCTGGCTGTCGATCTTCCCCTCTCCGGTGAGGATCAGGTCTGCATGTTCAGCCAGTGTATCAAACTGCACCGTATCCAGCACTGCCTGGATCCCCGGGATCAATTTCGCGCCGAGCAGCGCCGCCATGCCGGCGCCCATGCCTCCTGCCGCTCCGCCTCCGGGCAGCTCACGGAGCTTTGGCATCTGCACCGTCTGTTCCAGGATTGAGGCATAGTGTACCATTCCCGCCTCCAGTTCCTGTATCATGCCTTCATCCGCCCCTTTCTGCGGACTGAACACATGGGCTGCGCCTTCCGGCCCCGTCAGAGGATTGGTAATGTCACACATTGCCAGAAGCTCGATCTGATCCAGCAGTTTTTCTCTTCGGCTCATGTCAATCCTCCGGATTTCCTTCAAAGTTCCTCCGGTCGGTACAAATCCCCTGTCCTGTGCATCATAGAAACGGATTCCCAGCGCGGCAGCCATCCCGCACCCTCCATCATTGGTACAGGAGCCGCCAAGCCCTGTAATGATTCTCTTCGAACCCGCCTTTGCCGCCGCCAGGATCAGTTCGCCTACTCCGTAGGTGGTTGTCTTTTTGGGATTTTTCCGGTCTTCCACCAGGGGAAGCCCGGCACAGGAAGCCATTTCCACAACTGCTGTACCGTCGCTGAGGATCCCGTACTCTGCTTCCATAAGTTCCATATACGGTCCATGCACCTGCACCGTCTCTTTCCTGCCTCCCAGCGCTTCAAGAAAACAGTCCACACTTCCCTCTCCGCCGTCCGCCACCGGTACGGTCACAACCTCACACGCCGGAAACTGCTGATGTACCTTTTCTTTCAGGATTCTGCAGATCTGTTTGGCACTCAGCGTGCCTTTGAAAGAATCCGGAATAATGATCACTTTTTTCATCACTCTTCACCTCATCCTCACAACGAAACGAATGTTCAAATATACGCAGTCTCATTATACCGGATTTTTCTTTCCACCTCAATAAAGCATTTGCAGGATGTCCACACATTTTTCAAGTCCCAGCGCGCCGCTGTCCAGAGAAATGTGGTAATTTTTTGCATCTCCCCATTTCATATCCGTGTAAAAACGGTGATACGCCGCGCGCCGTTTGTCTTTGTCCTTAATCCTCTGTTCCGGAGCTTCCTCCCGCTCTCCGTAAACACGGACGATCCGGTCCGCACGGTATTCCATGCTGGCATGAATAAATACTTTCAGGCAGTCTGCGTGGTCTCTCAGAATATAGTCCGCGCACCTTCCCACGATCACACAGGGACCTTTTTCCGCCAGTTCCAAAATCACTTTCCGCTGGACCGTCCAGAGATAATCCTCATTGGTAGGACCGAATCCGCGGGGCGAAAAAGCGGATCCAAGAAAACTGGCAGAAGACGATTCCCCTGCGTTTTCAATATAACTTTCCGTAAACCCGCTCTCCTGTGCGATTTTCTGGATCAGTTCGCTGTCATAACATGGAAGACCGAGCTTTTCAGCGGTCATTTTTCCGATGGTACGGCCTCCGCTTCCAAACTCACGGCTGATGGTAATAATCCGCTTTTTCATGATACCTCCACTCCTTTCGTATTCAGTTCTTTGTAGGTGCGTGAAATAAGGAAAACAGCCACAACAAAGGTCAGAACATCCGATACCGGCATGGAATACAGTACGCCGTCCAGCCCAAAGAATATCGGCAGAAGCAGAGCAAATCCAACGCCGAATACCACCTCACGAATCATGGAGAGGCCCGTAGAAGCAGCTGCTTTTCCCATCGCCTGCAAAAAGATAAAGCATGCCTTATTGACGCAGGCGAGAATGATCATACATAAATAGATACGGAACGCTTTGACGGCAAATTCCGTATAATAACTGCTCTCGTTGGCTGCCCCGAAAATGGAGATCAGCTGCTTCGGGAAAAACTCGACGAGAACAAATGCCACAGCGCCCACCGTCGCCTCCGCGATCAGCAGTTTTGTAAAGAGCTCTTTGACGCGGTTCTTTTTTTCTGCACCCATATTAAATCCCACGATGGGAATGCATCCGGCTGCCATACCCACCACGATGGAAATCACGATCTGGAAGAATTTCATCACGATTCCCACCACCGCCATGGGAATCTGGGCATACTGCGTCTGCCCGAAGACAGGATCCAGAGCCCCGTACTTGCGGATCATATTGTTGATGGCTGCCATAGCCGCCACCAGGGAAATCTGCGACAGAAAACTTGTGATACCGAGGAGCAGCGTCCTTCCGCAGATTTTCCGATCCATCTGAAAATCTTTTGCGGACGGTTTGATAGTCTTCATATGCAGAATATACCAGCCAGAGAGGACTGCAGTGATGATCTGTCCGATCACGGTGGCAACCGCCGCACCCATCATTCCCCAGCGGAAGCCGAAAATAAATACCGGGTCAAGAATAATGTTTGCCACCGCGCCTGCCAGTGTTGACACCATCGCAAATTTCGGACTTCCATCCGCGCGGATCACCGGGTTCATTGCCTGCCCGAACATATAAAACGGAATTCCAAGGCTGATGTAAAAGAAATACTCCTTGGAATAGGTAAACGTTTCTTCGTTGACCGTACCGCCGAACATGGAAATGATCTGTGTCTGAAAGATCAGATAAACCGCCGTCAGGATCAGGCTGCTCACAACCGTCAGAATCACAGCGTTTCCGACACTCTTTTTTGCAGAATCATTTTCGCCTTTGCCAAGACTGATGCTGACAAACGCACAGCATCCGTCCCCAACCATGACCGCAATGGCGAGGGCAACGACGGTAAGCGGAAAGACAACCGTATTCGCCGCGTTTCCGTAAGATCCCAGATAGCTGGCATTGGCGATAAAAATCTGATCGACGATATTATAAAGTGCGCCGACCAGAAGCGAAATGATACACGGGATCGCATACTGTTTCATCAATTTCCCGATGCGTTCTGTTCCCAAAAACTGATTTGAATGTTCCATTGGATTCACCTTCCTTTTGTTCTTAAAACACAAAAAAACGTGCAGCGGATGCGCAACTGGAATTACGCACAAAGCT
The DNA here is from genome assembly GCA_902493585.1 of uncultured Fusicatenibacter sp. Taxonomy (GTDB): domain Bacteria; phylum Bacillota; class Clostridia; order Lachnospirales; family Lachnospiraceae; genus Fusicatenibacter. Next base: position 18,843 of record CABUPZ010000040.1, read on the forward strand.
ACACGTTGTTTTCTATTATTTTATCAAAACTCAGAATTTTTTCAAAGGAGGTTTTCACCAAAAGAACGAATAAAATCTTGTTGGATTTGACACAAAAAACTCTATGAAAACGGAAGATCTGATAACCATTCCATTCCCATAGAGTTTTCTTCTTTTCTGTCCGCCGCTGCTGGGCGGTTCATTTCCATACTTCTTTACAGGGCGCTGAAGTACGCTGAAAAGCTGCCTTCTGCAAGAGGTTCGCCACGTTCTCAGGGCAATTTATTCATACCTCACAATTTCCTTCCGCAGCCGTTTCATGATCCGTTTTTCCAGCCTGGAGATATAAGACTGAGAAATGCCGAGGAGATCTGCCACCTCTTTCTGGGTTTTTTCCTTTCCGTCCGGCATATTGATGCCGAAACGAAGCTTTACGATCGTCTGCTCCCGCTCCGACAGCTTGCTGATCGCCTTTCCCAGAAGGTTCTTCTCCACTTCCTGCTCGATTCCATGATAGATCACGTCTTCGTCCGTGCCCAGGATATCCGACAGCAGCAGCTCATTTCCATCCCAGTCCACATTCAGTGGTTCATCGATGGAAACCTCCATTTTTGTCTTATTGTTTCTGCGCAGGTACATCAGAATTTCATTTTCAATGCACCGGGAAGCATAGGTGGCAAGTTTGATCTTCTTCTCCGGATTAAAGGTATTAATCGCCTTAATCAGTCCGATAGTTCCGATGGAGATCAGATCCTCCACACCAACGCCCGTATTGTCAAATTTCTGGGCAATATAGACAACGAGGCGCAGATTATGTTCGATCAGAGCGCTTCTCGCTTCCCGGTTATCGCTGTCTGAAAGCCCTGCAATCGCTTTCGCCTCCTCTTTTTCCTCCAGCGGCGCCGGAAGCACATCCGCGCCGCCAATATAAAATACCTCTCCCGCCGGTCGAAATACTGCCGAAGAGGATTTCCGTAACACGCCAAAGCGGATTCCCGCCGGCAATGCAGCCTGCATCATACTTTCTTCCTCCTAACTGTCCATCAAATCTGGATGTAATATCATCTGGCAGCCTGTGGGAGCAGCGCTGTCTTTTCCGGTAAGCGCCAAAGCGGGAGTGCTTATACGCTTTTCTGTATTCCCCTGAACAAGAACCATTTCCGGTATCTGGATCACCGGCAGAACGCCGGATTCACATCCCACACTGCGGAAGACTATGTAATGGGGATGCAGAGCCTGAAGCTCTTCCGGTTCCGTGACCGGCTTTCCCTCCATGAACTCTGCAATCCCCTTCCGCAAATGTTCCGAAAACAGTTCCCTGATAACTTCATATGGTATGACTGACACCGGCTTTCTGGAAGTGGCGTCCCACAAAGCGTTGCCTGTGTCATACAGTCCTTTGACTTTTTTCCATTTTCCTCCGGCACCAAGATAGACCGTCACCATCCGCTTTTGTACCTTCCTTTGCTGCTCCTGTATCTTCAGAAAAACAGTGACCGCAGCGTAGACGCCGAATCCCGACGCCATTGTCGCCGCCATCCCCCTTCTTCCCGCAAGACGTTCCAGCAGCCGGATTCCTCCGCTCATCAGAAAAGACATCAGCAGGCAGCAGAAAAATCCAAGGACAAGCTGTTTCCCACCTCTGGTATTACAACCAAACTTTACCATTCCTGTAAATCCCGCGATTCCGATGCAGGCCATGATCTGCGGCGGCAGGAAGCGATAAACCGCAAGCCACCCCAGAAGCCCCACGGCGGCAAGCGCCGCCGCAGCCGCGCTCCTTCGATGCGTGGCAGAGCATCCCAGGAGCCTTCGGGTGAGTCTCAGGAGAATGTAATTCATCAGAAAATTCTCCGCAAGCAGCAGATCCACATAGATTTCGTAATACAAAAAGACACCCCCGTCAGCCTGTAAGGTCTTTACCGGAACCGGTAAGTACCATTATAGGCGAGGTGGGGTGTCTTTTTTGTCAAACCAACGACCCAATATCAAAAATCTTTTCGACATTGAGGGGACGGACGCCATCCGGGAGGACGCCGCGGGAGCAGCAGGGTCCTCTCGGATGGCTGTCTATTGGGGGGGTGTGGTTTCTTGGTGAGTTTTAGGGCGTGTTTGAAAAGTGCTTTCTGCCGGAGGTATTTTGCGTAAAGAAAGTAGGAAACGAAGTTTGCAGAAGTAAATTTTCAAACATGCTCTGGTACTTTGAAGAACATTTAGTGTTTCGAAGAAGGTATTGTGCTACGGTGGAGGATTTCCTGGATCGTGCGGACTTCTTCGGCGGGGAGTTGGCCGGGGGCGGAGGTGGCGCCGGCGCTGGCGTAGGTGATGCAGGAGCCGAAGGTTTCGCCGCTGATCCGGGTGATGGCTCCGAGGGGGCCCATGGACATGGTGATCACAGGGCGGGAGGCGGCAGTCTGCATTTCCCGGGTGATGTTCAGGAGGTTTATCACGTCCTGGAGGTTCTGGGGCATGACGGCAAGTTTGAGGATGTCGGCGCCGGAGTGTTCCAGGGTTTTGAAAATTTCTCGCATCTCATCTTCTTCCGGGGTTTCGTGGAAATAGTGGCGGGAGGCGATGACCAGGTGGTTCTCCTGGTGGATGTTTTTTATCAGACCAGCGGCATCCAAGCCTTCCATTTTGGCTTCTATATCGATCAGCTCTGCATAGCCGGATCTGGTGGCTTCCATACA
>CABUPZ010000041.1 GCA_902493585.1 uncultured Fusicatenibacter sp.
GGGCTTATCGTGGAATGGACCATGACAGCGGATTTAAATGGCTTCTTACGGCTGTAGCCAATTACCGTCTGACCGGAAATGAAACATCAAGAAACCGGGCGCTGATCGCAGCCAACAGTCTCGCCGGACGCTTTAATCTTGCCGGCAGTTTTATTCGTGCATGGAACGATGATGGGGACGGTAACAGAGCTGGATGGGCTATCATTGACTGTATGATGAATCTTCCACTCTTGTATTGGGCGTATGAGGAGATCCATGATCCGAGATTTTTTCAGATTGCCCAGGCTCATGCGGATATGGCGGCAAAAACATTTGTTAGGGAAGACGGTTCGGTGAATCATATTGTCGTATTTGACCCGATGACAGGAGAAGTGCTTGAAGCCTTGGGGGGACAGGGATATGGAAAAGGTTCGTCATGGACCAGAGGACAGGCATGGGCGTTATACGGTTTCGTACTGAGTTACATTCATACGGGAAAAGAGGAGTACCTGAATACGGCAAAAAAAGTGGCGCACTATTTTATGGCCAATATTCCTGAGAGCGGATTGATCCCGGTTGATTTCCGTCAGCCGGCAGATTGTATCTGGGAAGATGGAACGGCAGCGGCCATCGCGGCGTGTGGGCTTCTGGAAATAGAAAAAAATGTAACGGAAAATGAAAAACCAATGTATCATTGTGCTGCTGTGAAGCTGTTAAAGGCTTTGGACAGGAATGCATGCTGGGAAGAGGAAAAGGATTATATGATAGAGAAATGTACAGCGGCATTTCACGATGAAAGGCATAATTTTCCCATGATGTATGCAGATTATTATTTTATTGAAGCAATCTGGAAATTATGCGGTCAGGAAAGTTTCATGTGGTAACGGGTCATAGGGTACATACCGGTTCTATGGAGAATATCAGATATGGAAAAGAATACAAGAAATGTCTGGCTGGCGTATATGCTGGACATCGTAACGCCTGTTCTGAAACATCTCAGCACAGGAACACTGCACGAAGCAATTCCCACAAACTTTCACAGTGACAGGAAAAATTATATTCTGTTGGAGGCTTTTGGAAGAAGCATCTGCGGAATGGCACCCTGGCTGGAGCTGGAAGGACTGCGGGGAGAGGAAAAGCTTCTTCAGGAAAAATACCGCACAATGGCAAGAGCATGTATGGATCGTGCGACAGATCCACGATCTGCTGATTTTATGAACTTTTGTAGTGAGGGGCAGCCGTTAGTGGATACGGCATTTCTTGCACATGGAATTTTGCGTGCTCCCAAGCAATTATTTTTTGAACTGGATGAGAGAGTACGAAAAAATGTGGTACAGGCGTTAAAATCTTCCCGGAGAATTGTTCCCTGTGCTACCAACTGGCTGCTTTTTTCTGCCATGGTGGAAGCGGCACTGTATCGTATGGGAGAAACGGACTATGATTTGGTGCGGGTAGATTACGCAGTAAACATGTTCCGAAACTGGTATCTGGGAGATGGAACTTACGGCGACGGTCCGAAATTTCATTGGGATTATTATAACAGTTTTGTCATTCAGCCAATGCTGGTGGATGTGTTGAGAACACTGAAGGAAGAGCGGAGAGAATATAGGGAATTGCTGCCAGAGGTGGAAAGGAGGGCAGCCCGCTGTGCTATGGTGCTGGAACGGATCGTGGCTCCCGATGGCACCTACCCGGTGATCGGACGTTCGGTTACTTATCGTTTTGGTGTTTTCCAGATGCTTTCCCAGGCAGTTTTAGAGGATTTACTTCGCGACCGGCTCCCGGACGGGCAGGTGAGGTGCGCGCTGCATGCGGTAATTGAAAAAGTTATGGAAAACAAAAACATATTTGATAAAGAGGGCTGGCTTCAGCCCGGCGTATACGGATTACAGCCGGATCTGGCGGAAGGATATATCAGTGTGGGAAGCCTGTATCTGTGTTCCACAGTTTTTCTTCCGCTGGGACTTCCGCCTTCCCATAAATTCTGGACGGAGGACAGTATGGACTGGACCGCCAGGAAAATCTGGAACGGTGAGAATCAATTTTGTGATCACGCGATATAGTTTCCTGTACTGTCCGCGGACTACCGGCTGATTTTGCGGAAGGATGCGGGAGTGAATCCTGTTTCTTTCCGGAACTGGCGATAAAAATGCACTTCGCTGGTGTATCCGCACTGTTCAGCAATTTCTCCCATGGTCAGATTGGTATTCTGAATCAGCTCCCTGGCATATTCAATCCGCATGGAAATCAGATCAGCACGAAAAGATATCCCGAAGATATCCGAATACAGATGCTGAAAATAAGAAATACTGACACCCATTTGTTTTGCAATTTTTTTAATTTCATATTTCTCATATGGAGCTGCCAGAAGAGAGAGACGCAGATTGCGAAGTCTTGTTCTGTAAGGATTGTATGCTATACGGTTCTCTTGTTCCTGACAGGAGAGAAATATGTTGCGCATCAGGACTTGGAACAGGGCATTGACATTATCTGCACGGTATTCCTCCGGCGTATAATTCTGCTCCCAGAGAATTTGTTCCAGAAACGTGGTAAACCGGGAAATATTTTCCAGAGGAATAAAGGTGTTCAGAGGAATACGGGTGGTTTCCAGAAAGTCAGCAGGAGCACAGTTAAAGTGAATCCAGTCGTCCGCATAAGGCCTATCGGGGCTGGTATAAGTGTAAGGGGTGTGTGGGCTGATAATCACAGCACTGTTGGGAGAAGAAAGCAGGGTGGTATCTCCGATATGAAATTCAGCTCTGGTTTTGACCAACAGGAGAACAAAATGATCCAGTCCGTGGGGACGCGAAAGCTCAAAAGGCGGATTATGCCTTGTGTGGCATCCGCCGTACAAAAGATGAAACATAGTGACTCCTTTCTTTGGAACGTAACCGGCCACAATTATGAATGGAAAAGCAGAATAAGTTAGTTTAAAATATTATAAGTTATTATGAAAATAATGTCAAACTGATAAAATATAACCAGCATAGGACAGCAGAATAGGATGATAGATACAAGAAAAAGAAAGGATGTGGTTTATAAATGGAAATGAAGGAATTATTTTCGTTGGAAGGGAAAGTAGCGCTGATTACAGGCGCTGCATATGGAATTGGCTTTGCGATTGCCGAAGCGTATGCGCGTGCAGGAGCTAAAATTGCATTTAACTGCCGTGGAAAAGAACACATGGAAAAGGCTCTGGAGGCTTACAGGGAAAAAGGCATAGACGTAAAAGGGTATTTCTGTGATGTGACGGATGAGCGGCAGGTGCAGGATATGATAGCACAGATTGAAAATGAACTGGGAACCGTTGATATCCTGGTAAATAATGCAGGAATTATCAAAAGAACTGCGATGACAGAAATGAAAGTGGAAGATTTTCGTCAGGTGGTAGATATTGATCTGAATGCACCGTTTATTGTCTCAAAAGCTGTATTGCCCGGAATGATAAAAAAAGGGCATGGGAAAATTATCAATGTTTGTTCCATGATGAGTGAGCTCGGCCGAGAGACTGTTTCTGCATATGCGGCTGCTAAAGGCGGGTTAAAAATGCTGACCAAAAATATTGCATCGGAATATGGTCAGTACAACATTCAGTGTAACGGAATCGGACCGGGCTATATCGCCACGCCGCAGACAGCCCCGCTTAGAGAAAGGCAGCCGGATGGAAGCCGCCATCCTTTCGATCAGTTTATAGTGGCAAAGACACCACAGGCGCGATGGGGGACACCGGAAGACTTGATGGGACCTGCTGTATTTCTTGCTTCCGATGCTTCCAATTTCGTAAATGGACATATCCTATATGTTGATGGAGGAATCCTTGCTTATATCGGCAGGCAGCCATAAAACGGTTTGGAAACACGGCATTTTTATAATCCCAACAGATAAATTCTAAAATAATTGGAGGAAATGTTATGAGAATTGCGTTAATCAATGAAAACAGCCAGGCAGCAAAGAACAGTGTGATTGAGAAATCTCTGAGAAAGGTTGTAGAACCGATGGGATTCCAGGTGGATAATTATGGAATGTATACTGCAGAGGATGAAAATCAGCTGACGTATGTGCAGATTGGTATTCTTGCGGCGGTACTGCTGAATTCAGGAGCAGCTGATTATGTGATTACCGGATGCGGTACGGGAGAGGGTGCGATGCTGGCCTGCAATTCCTTTCCCGGAGTAATCTGCGGCCATGTGGAGGATCCCCTTGATGCTTATACTTTTGCGCAAATCAATGACGGTAATGCAATAGCGATTCCATTTGCAAAAGGTTTCGGATGGGGCGGTGACCTGAATCTGGAATATATCTTTGAAAAACTGTTCTGTGAGGAGAGCGGTCAGGGTTATCCGAGAGAGCGAGCTGTTCCTGAGCAGCGTAATAAACGGATATTGGATGAAGTAAAAAAGGTTACATACAGAAATCTGGCGGATATTTTAAAAGCTCTGGATCGCGAGCTGGTAGTCGGTGCACTGAGCGGTGAGCATTTTAAAGAATATTTCTTTAAAAATTGCAGAAATGAAGAAATTGCAGAATGTGTTAGAGAGATTCTGCAGCTTTGAAAGTATTTGGGATCTCCCTTTGGGTAACTTTTTAATCTGAAAAGAGCGCAGCCAAAAATCAGCAACAAGGGGCTTTGTGCCCTAAAATAGGATGATCAACAAGAAAGAGACATCTCCCACAAAGAAGTCCATGCAAAGAAGCACGGAATTCTGTGGGAGATGTCTTTTAGGATAGCCACTCTAAAAATTGTTTTAGCACCACAGGAAAATTTACCGCGTGAAAGCAAATAAATGAAAGTATGATAAATTTCCAAGGATCTTCCACGTTCTGTCTTTAAAAAATTGTTTTTTTTTAGTACAATTTATTTAGGGGAGGTTACAGACCGCAGCGTTTGTAAAATGAAGAAGTGGTGAGAAAGGAGAAAAAACTGTAGGTTTTCTACGAAGAAAAATGAACAACAATTTAGTAAAGATCAGGATCCGGCAGATTTATGCAGGTCTGCGACCTTCGGAGCAGAAAGTGGCTGACTATATCCTGCAGTATGAGGGAAAGGCAAGCAAGCTGCTGATGGAGACGGTGGCACAGGAAACCGGGGTCAGCCAGCCTACGGTGATCCGTTTCGTAAAAGCTGCAGGATATGAAGGGTTCAAAGACTTTAAGTATGCGCTGGTGCAGGAAGAGGCAAAGGGACAGCCCGAAGACAGCGAGAAAGCGGGTCTGTATGGTTTTCCATTATCGAGAAAAGACCGCCTGGAGGACATTCCCGGAAAGATTGTGACGACCTCCGTGGAAATGCTGGAGGAGACTCTGAGGAATGTATCTGTGAAAGAGTACCGGAAGGCTGTGGAAGCAGTGATCGCGGCGGAAAATATCGTCATATACAGCGTGGAAAATTCTGTCTGTACCGCCAACGATCTGCTGACAAAGCTTACCTATCTGGGACTGAACTGCAGATTTTACGGAGATTACTACCTCCAGAACGTCAGCGCAGCGAATCTGACAAAGAAAGACCTGGCGATTGGAATTTCCTATTCCGGCTGTTCCAGGCATACGGTGGAAATGCTGGCGCTGGCGAAAAAAGCGGGCGCCGTTACCCTGGCACTGACCAATTTTGAGAATTCCATGATCGCGAAATACGCGGATATCCTTCTCTGTGCCAGCAACCGGCAGTTTTTATACGGGGATACCATATTTTCCAGAATCTCCCAGCTTGCCCTGGTGGATATGATCTACGCGGGAGTTCTGAACAGAGATTATGACAGATGTTCCAAAAAACTGAATAAGACCAGCGCCATTGTCGCAAAAAGGGCGTATGGAGAAAATGATGAGGTTTTGTAGATTTTCTACAGAACCTCTTTTTTTAGTTTACATGGCTTTAACACGAAGTTCACTGGAGTTTGATTGAAAGCCATTTTTTTCCAACTTATAATACAAGCTGTCAGTCGGGCAGACGACAAGGACACAAGATGTAGTACTCCAAAAGGAAACAAGAGGAAGGAGAAAAGAAAATGCTGGAACTTAAACATATAAAAAAATCTTATGATCATGTAACGATTCTGGAAGACATCAATCTGGAAATTCAGGATGGAGAGATCGTATCCATTCTGGGACCTTCCGGATGCGGAAAGACTACGTTGCTGAATCTGGTGCTGGGACTTACCCCTGCAGACCAGGGACAGATCCTTTTTGACGGAAAGGATATTACCAACGTACCGATGGAGGAGCGGGGATTCAATATCGTATTTCAGGATTACGCCCTGTTTCCGAACTTGAATGTATATAAGAACATTACTTACGGGCTGCGGAACAAACCGGACATTTCTTCCAAAGAAGAGGTGGATGAATTTATTGAGCTTCTGGGTCTGAAAGAGCATCTGAATAAAAAGATTGACCAGCTTTCCGGCGGTCAGAAACAGCGTGTGGCTCTGGCGAGAACGATGGTCATGAAGCCGAAAATCCTGCTGCTGGACGAGCCGCTGAGCGCTCTGGACGGCGTGATCAAGGAATCCATCAAGGAAAAGATCAAGGAGATTGCCAGAGACTTCCATTTGACGACGATCATTGTCACCCATGATCCGGAGGAAGCCCTTACGCTGTCTGACAAGGTGCTGATCGTAAACCAGGGACATATTTCCCAGTACGGAGCTCCGGAGGAGATCATTACTGCTCCTTCCAACAATTTCGTAAAGGAATTTATCCTGAATCAGCTTGAGATCAAGAGAAACAATATTTTCGCATTGTTCCATCAGAATCTGACAAACAGTGCACAGGCGGTATAAGACGATGATAAGAAAAGAAAGAGAAATAAAAGTGATTTACGTCCTGGTTCTTGCTATCTTTGCCGTATTTCTTGCCATTCCCATTGTAAGACTCCTGCTGGAGTCTTTCCTTGGAGAGGCAGGAGCAGGAATCAGCAATTATGTGGAAGTTCTTACAGGACAAGGCTTTCTTCAGGCTCTGGGAAACAGTGTGGCTGTGTCGATTTCCAGCGCTTTGATTTCCACAGTACTTGCTTTTTTTCTGGCTTACAGTATACAGTATACAAATTTGCCGGGGAAATTTAAGACGGTGATCCGCACACTGGCGGTGCTTCCCATGCTTCTGCCTACGATCACCTATGGTTTTGCCATCATTTATTCTTTTGGAAAGCAGGGATTGCTCACCCGGCTTTTCGGCAGACAGTTATTTGATATCTATGGATTCAACGGGCTGCTTTTCGGATATGTGATTTATACGCTTCCCATATCCTTTATGCTGATCCTGAATACCATGGGATTTATCGACAAGAAGTTTATGATCGTGTCCAGAGTTATGGGAGATAAGCCGATCCAGACGTTCTGGCAGACAATCATCCGTCCCCCGCTGGGAACACTGGCAGCGTCTATGGTACAGTGCTTCTTCCTTTGCTTTACAGATTACGGTATTCCGGCTTCTGTAGGCGGAGAATACGAAGTGGTGGCTACGGTTCTCTATAACGAGATGCTCGGAAGTATTCCGAATTTCAACCGTGGAGCAGTCGTTGCGATGATGATGCTGATCCCGTCGGTTGTCAGCATTGCGCTTCTGAAATATCTGGAGCGGTACAATGTGAGATACACGAAGATTTCTCAGATTGAGCTGAAGAAGAATCGTCTGAGAGATGGAATCTGCGGCGTGGGTTCTGCCGTGATCATCCTTTGCATCCTGTCGGTTTTTGCTGTGATCTTTGTGGTGCCGCTGGTACAGGAATGGCCCTATCAGATCAGCTTTACCCTGGAACACTTCCAGGCGGTGTTCAATGACCAGAGCCTCTTCGGTGTGTATCAGAATTCCATTTTTGTGGCTTTCTGCACCGCGCTTCTGGGACTTCTGGTCACCTACGGAGCTGCGCTGGCGACAGCCAGAAGCGGACTGAACGGCAGGCTGAAAGGTGTGATAGACGCCATCGCCCTGGTGACGAATACGATTCCCGGTATGGTGATTGGTATTGCATTTATGTTCATCTTTTCAGGAACCGCGCTTCAGAATACGTTCTTTCTGATCATCCTGTGTAATGTGGTGCACTTTTTCTCCACCCCATACCTGATGATGCGGAATTCTCTGTCTAAGCTGAACAGCTCCTGGGAGACCACTGCGTCTTTGATGGGAGACACATGGATCAAAACGATTGTCCGGATCGTTACGCCAAATATGACGTCCACGATTTTGGAGGTATTCAGTTATTACTTTGTAAACGCCATGGTGACCGTCAGCGCCGTAATCTTTATCGCCGGTGCAAGGACGATGGTCATCACGACCAAGATCAAAGAACTGCAGTATTATACCAAATTTAACGAGGTGTTTGTACTGTCCCTGCTTATCCTGGGAACGAATCTGATCGTCAAGGGAATTCTGGGATTTGTCATAAAAAGAAAAGAAGGAAAAAAGGAGAAATAAAACATGAAAGCAAAAAAAGTATCCATGATTCTTATGGCGGCAGCAATTCTGGCGGGAAGTCTTTCCCTGACCGGCTGCGGTGGAAACAGCGGTTCCGGATCTTCCGGCGACGAGGTGATCATTTATTCCAACGCCGACGATGAGGCGGTGGAAGCCATGAAAAAAACACTGGATGAAAACGGATATGAAGGAAAATATATTTTCCAGACGTTTGGTACCTCTGAATTGGGAGGCAAGGTGATGGCAGAGGGAACCGACATCGAAGCGGATATGCTGACTCTGAGCACGTTCTATATTGACGCGGCGCAGGAAGACCAGAAGATGTTCCAGCCTCTGGAGTTTGATTACACGCTGCTTAACAGCGCAGATCAGAAAGACTACTGTGCGCCGATCACCTCCCAGGAGGGTACGATCATCGTAAACACAGAGGTGATGAAAGAGAATGGGCTGACAATGCCGACTTCCTTAAAAGATCTGACCAATCCGGAATATAAAGATCTGGTATCTGTGACGGACATCAAGAGTTCCTCAACGGCATGGCTGCTGGTGCAGGCACTTGTAAGCGAATATGGAGAGGACGGTGCGAAGGAAGTTTTGACCGGTATCTATGATAACGCAGGTCCTCATATTGAATCTTCCGGTTCCGCTCCTCTGAAAAAAGTCCGTGCAGGAGAAGTGGCTGTAGGATTCGGCCTTCGCCAGCAGGCGGTTGCGGACAAAGCAGAGGGGCTTCCCGTTGACTTTGTGGATCCGGCAGAAGGAAACTTCTCTCTGACAGAGTCTGTGGCAGTTGTGGATAAAGGGGAAGACACCAATCCTCTGGCACAGGAAATGGCAGAATGTATTATCACCAAGGGAAGAGAAGAACTGCAGAAATATTATCCAAATGCCGTTTATGAAGGTGAGACCACCGATGAGGCAAACAGCTCCGCAAATCCGAAGACTTTCCCGGAACCGCTGACTCTGGATCTTCTGGAGAAGCATCAGGAACTGTCTGAGAGCTGCAAGTAATAAACAGAAATAACAAATACAATAGATAGAAGGGGAAGAACAACAATGCCAAACTATAAACTGCTCACACCGGGTCCTTTGACAACTACGGATACGGTAAAAAAAGAAATGCTTTTTGATCACTGCACATGGGATGACGATTACAAGCAGATCACCCTTTCCATCAGGGAAAAACTGCTGAAACTTGCTCATGTGAGCGAGCCGGAATATACCGTAGTCCTTATGCAGGGAAGCGGAACCTTCGGCGTGGAGTCGGTGCTTACCAGTGTGATCGGGGAGAATGACAAACTTCTGATCGCGGCAAACGGCGCTTACGGAGAGAGAATGGGAGATATCGCGGAACATGCGGGGATTTCTTACCTGATGTATGAAGTGGAGTATCACCAGATCCCATCCGCGGAGAAAATCGGAGAGATCCTGAAGGAGCATCCGGAAATTACTCATGTTTCCATGGTGCATAGTGAGACGACCTCCGGTATCTTAAATGACATTGCCTCTGTGGCAAAAGTAGTAAAGGCAGCAGGAAAAACTTTCATTGTAGACGCAATGTCCAGTTTTGGCGGCGTGGATATTCCGGTGGGAGAACTGGAAATCGACTTTATCATCAGCAGCGCCAACAAGTGTATCCAGGGCGTTCCGGGATTTTCCTTTATCATCTGCAACAGGGAAAAACTGATGGAGAGCAAAGGGAAGGCGAGAAGCCTGTCTCTGGATCTCTACGATCAGTGGGAGACCATGAATAAGGACGGAAAGTGGAGATTTACCTCCCCGACTCATGTGGTGCTGGCGTTTGCCCAGGCATTGAAGGAAATGGAAGAAGAAGGCGGAATTCCGGCAAGGGCAAAACGTTATGAGGAAAACAACCATTTGCTGATCCAGAAGATGGCTGAGATGGGAATCCATCCTTATATCGGCAGCGAGCATCAGGGACCGATCATCACCACCTTCCTGTACCCGGAACACCACAATTTCTCTTTCCAGGAAATGTATCAGTATATTAAGGACAGAGGATATGCCATCTATCCGGGCAAGGTAACAGACGCAGATACGTTCCGTATCGGAAATATCGGGGAAATCTACAAAGAGGATATCGAAAAGCTTTGCAGTATCATCAAAGAATTTTTGGAGGAGAGATAAAACGATGAAGTTCGATGGAATTATTTTTGACTGGGCGGGAACAACCGTGGATTATGGATGCTTTGCTCCGGTGAAAGCATTTATTGAGGCTTTTGAGCAGTATGGGATCACCCCTACGCTGGAAGAAGTAAGGAAGCCGATGGGCATGCTGAAGATCGATCACGTAAGAACCATGCTGTCCATGGACCGGATCTCCGGTCTCTGGGAAGAGAAGCAGGGAAGAAAATGGACCGAGGAAGATGTTCAGAAGGTTTATGAGCTCAGTGAGAGCAGGATTCTGGAAATCGTACATAATTATGCGGAACCGAAGCCTTACGTGGTGGAAACCGTGAACAAACTGAGAGAGATGGGTCTGAAAATCGGTTCCACGACCGGTTATACCGATGAGATGATGGCGCTTGTGGTGCCAAAAGCCGCGGAGCTTGGATATGCTCCCGACTGCTGGTTCAGCCCGGATTCCACAAACAAAAAGGGCAGACCGTATCCTTATATGATCTTCCGGAATATGGAAAAACTGGAACTGAAGGACGTATCCAGAGTCATGAAAGTGGGAGACACCGTTTCCGACATTCTGGAAGGAAAGAATGCAGGCCTGGTAACCGTAGGAATCCTGGAGGGAAGCTCTGTGATGGGACTGACCCAGGAAGAATACGAGGCACTGTCCCCGGAAGCACGGGAAGCAGCAGACAAAAAGGCAGAACAGACCTATCTGGAAGCAGGCGCTGACTATGTGGTGAAAGATATCCGGGGAATCCTGGATTTGATCTAAGGAGGGGTTGAAATTTATTCCTGCAATCTGTCGCATTCAAAAATTCGTTTTGTATAGGTGGATGGCAAACAAAAAAATGACAGGAAAAAGGACGCACTGATTTTCAGGGCGTCCTTTTTCCGATGTCTTGCTTCTGATATTTCGCAGCGCAAAGTCCTTACAGCCGCAGACCTTTGATGTCCTTGATCCTGGAGAAGATCATATTACAGGTACACTCCCGCAGTCCGGGCAGTTTGTCTATGGTTTGGTACATTAATTTTTCCATCTCTTCGTTCGACGAAGCGACTGCATGAACGTGGAGCTTGCTTTTTCCTGTTACACGGTAAATCTGCGTGACCGTGTCATTTTGCTTCAGGATCGCGGCAGCTTCCATCAGGGTGTCCGGGGATAGTTCAATTTCAAAATAGCTGGAAACCGCTCCGCTGATTTTCTGCGGGTTGATGATCGTCGTGTATTCTTCAATAATCCCTTTCTGCTCCAGCGCCTGTACGCGTGTTCGCACCGCCACCCGTGACAGTCCTATTTTTTCTCCGATATCGGAATAAGAGATCCGGGCATTTTGGATCAGCAGTTCTAAAATTTTCTGGTCTAATTCATCCAGACCGTCTAAAAACATCTGTCAGAACCTCCTTCCTGGTGTCACCAGTATTTTCCCTATAGCTACTATACAGCTGTATGATACAAAGAGTCAAGCAGAAGGAAGGAACAATATTGACAGTGTGTGGAGGTGAACGTATAATAGATTACGAATGTTAATATAAAACTTGCTGAACGAAAGTGAGGGGAGAGGATGAATACAGATCTGACCCATGGACCTGTCATGAAAACCATGCTGCGCTTTGCGGTTCCCATGATTCTCGGAAATTTGCTGCAGCAGTGCTATAATATTGCCGATACACTGATCGTGGGGCGGTTTCTTGGAGCCGGAGCGCTGGCTGCCGTAGGTTCTGCATTTTCCCTGATGACGTTTCTTACCTCCATTTTGCTGGGTCTGGCGATGGGAAGCGGAACGGTGTTTTCCATGCGTTTTGGAAAAAAGGATCAAATTGGGCTGAAAGAAGGAATTTTCGCTTCGTTTACGCTGCTTGGGGCTGTCACGGTTCTTTTAAATATTGTTGTTTTCCTTGGAAGGGATTGGATTATATGGGCGCTTCGTACGCCGGAGGATCTGGTTGTTATGATGCGGGAGTATCTGAGTGTTATCTTTGCAGGGCTGATCGGTGTTTTTTTGTACAATTTTTTTGCCTCTCTGCTGCGTTCTCTTGGAAATTCCGTGGTGCCGCTTCTGTTTCTGGCTGTCTCGGCAATTTTAAACATAGTGCTGGACTTATGGTTTATAGCGGGACTGGGCCGAGGGGTGGCGGGAGCAGCGGAAGCTACGGTAATCTCCCAGTATGTTTCTGGGATTGGAATTGCTGTTTATACGTGGGTGAAGTTTCCGGAACTTTTAAGATTCAACCGGACGGTCCGCCTCCGGATGAGCCGTGTGAAAGAAATCACCAGTTATTCCGCATTGACCTGTCTGCAGCAGTCCATTATGAATCTTGGCATCCTTGCCGTCCAGGGGCTGGTGAACAGTTTCGGCACCACCATCATGGCGGCTTTTGCCGCGGCAGTAAAAATTGATGCCTTTGCGTATTTGCCTGTTCAGGACTTTGGCAATGCGTTTTCTATCTTTACTGCTCAGAATTATGGCGCAAAGCAGACGGAACGGATCAAAAAGGGGATCCGTGTGGCGGTTTTGACTTCCGTGAGTTTCAGTCTGCTGATTTCAGTCTGCGTTTTTATCTTCGCGGAACCTTTGATGACTTTGTTTATTGACGCGGAAGAGACGGCGGTCATCGCCGAAGGAGTAAGGTATCTTCGGATTGAAGGAGCTTTTTACTTTCTGATCGGAATTTTGTTTTTACTCTATGGACTGTACCGCGCGCTTGGGAGACCCGGTATGTCTGTGGTACTTACCGTAGTATCCCTTGGCAACCGGGTGGCGTTGGCTTATGCACTGTCCGCAGTGTCTGCTCTTGGTGTTGTGGGAATCTGGTGGTCTGTGCCTATCGGCTGGTTCCTGGCGGATGCCTTGGGAATTATCTATTATTTGGTAAAACGAAAAACCTTATTGATGGAAAGCAGGATGGGAAACGAAGGGGAAAAGGAGTTTTCTGATGCAGGCTGACGGCTGTTATAAAAAAAAGCTATGAAGTACCATAACCAATAAGCATTTGCTATTCTTGCATCCGTGTATTATATTAATGTCAGAACAGCAAAAGAAAGGGCAATACCCAATAGAAAGAGGGAAAAGATATGAAGGTAGTTGAAAACAAAAGATTTGATGAGGAGCGTGCGCTGTATGGCAGCAGGGATCTTCTGGTAAAGGACTGTGCGTTTGACGGCCCGGCGGACGGCGAAAGCGCTTTTAAGGAGTGTGCCGATGTCCAGGTGGAGAACTGTTTTTTTAATCTGCGCTATCCATTCTGGCATGATCACGGACTGAAAATACATAATTCCGAGATGACAGAACTCTGCCGGGCGGCACTGTGGTATTCGGATCGGATTGAAATTACGGATACGAAGCTTCATGGGATCAAGGCGCTGCGGGAATGCGGGAACGTCGCGATGCGGGGCTGTGATATCCTTTCCCCGGAATTTGGCTGGTCAGTGCAGGGCATAGAAATGGAGGACTGTACTGCGGAGAGTGAGTATTTTATGATGCGCTCCACAGATCTTCATTTCCGGAATGTACGGATGAAAGGTAAATATTCTTTCCAGTATATTGAAAACTCCGTATTTGAAAACTGTCAGTTTGACACGAAAGATGCTTTCTGGCATGCCCAAAATATTCTCGTGCGGAACAGCACAGTAAAAGGAGAGTATCTGGCGTGGTACTGTGAAAATGTCACCTTTGAAAACTGCAGGATCATCGGTACCCAGCCCCTGTGTTACTGTAAGGGTCTGAAGCTGATCAACTGTGAAATGATCGATACAGATCTGGCTTTTGAGCGGTCCGAGGTGGAAGCTACGGTTACCACACCGGTACTCAGCATTAAAAATCCTCTGTCCGGCAGGATTACCGTTCCGGCGGTGGGTGAGATCATCCGGGATATTCCTGAGACAAAAGGTGAAATTCTTGTGACAGGACAGTAACGGATATGAGACTATTGCTGGTAGAAGATGAAAAAAGAATGGCGCAGGCACTCTGTGAAATCTTTCGTCTGGAAAAATATGAGGTGGATCATTACGGGGACGGGTGAACTGGATGACAAGGTCACAGGGCTGGACTGCGGAGCGGACGATTATCTCACAAAGTCCAGGCGCAAAATAGTTCTTGCCATTTTGTCGGTGTTGGTGCTGCTGGTTTTTGGAACGCTGTGTACCATTTATCTTGCAAGTTATGTTGAGATGACAAGGGAAAACAGGGCGCTGCTGGAGCAGTATGTGGACAGCTATACGCTTGTGGAGAACATGGGAAGAATTGAGATCGGCGGAGGAAAACCAGTCGGAGGTTCCGCGCCGCGTCCGATGAATCCGCCGATGCTGGAACTTTCCACGTTTTATTCTGTCGCTCTCTCTGACAGCGGACAGGTGCTGAAAGTAGACACTGCCGATGTATCTTCGATCGATGAGGAATCTCTGGTGGAGCTTGCCGCTGAGAGCATGGAACGAGGGGAGACGGACGGTGTTGAACATAACCTGATCTACCGGATGGAGGATAAAGGCGGATATGTGCTGGTGCAGGCGGCACGGACTCCAGCGGTACAACGGGAGGCCGCGACGGGAGGTTCGGCGGCGGTCCGGGCGGGAACGGCGGTGGTCCCGGCGGAAATGGAGGCGGCATGTCTTCTTCCTCGGACGGAAGCATTGTGATTTCCGGCGGTACCTTCATCGGAACCGGCGCTTCCGGCATGGCACAGACGTTCAGTGATTCGGAGCAGGGCGTTGTGGCGGTCAGCACAGGCAGCCAGTCTGCGGGAACGGCAGTCACCCTCACGGATCAGGAGGGGAATACTTTGCTCACCTGTACGCCTGAAGAGTCTTTCCAGGTGGTGATCTTGAGCAGTCCGGATCTTGTATCCGGTGAGACGTATACGGTTACTGTGGGTGATACATCCGGCGAAGTGGAAGCAGCGTAACAGAAAACAAAAACGGGATCGTATGGTTCAGAAAAATTCGCTTTCGTGG
The DNA here is from genome assembly GCA_902493585.1 of uncultured Fusicatenibacter sp. GTDB lineage: Bacteria > Bacillota > Clostridia > Lachnospirales > Lachnospiraceae > Fusicatenibacter. Next base: position 15,482 of record CABUPZ010000041.1, read on the forward strand.
AGTTCTGAATCATACAATCCCGTTTTATGTTCGCTTTCTTTCTTTGATTTATGGAAGAAGCAGCGTTCCCAGAGAAACGGTTCCTTTCAGGTTACATTTCGGATCAAGGAGAACAAAGTCTGCGTCCCTGCCGACCGTGATGCCTCCTTTCTGCGTCAGGCCGAATTCCCTTGCCTGATTGACGGAAGTCATCCGGACCGCCTCTTCGATGCCTACGCCGGTGAAGCGCATGATGTTCTGGAACGCGCGAATATAGCTGAGGACACTGCCGGCAATGGTGCCGTCCGCAAGCCGGGCGGTTCCGTCTTTGACGTAAACCGTCTGTCCTCCAAGCTCGCTTTCCCCGTCGGGCATGCCTTTGGCCCGCATGGAATCGGTGATCAGTTCAATACCGCTGCTTCCCTTTACTTTAAGTGCAAGCTGGACCATCTCAGGGCGGATATGGATGCCGTCGCAGATCAGTTCCGTCATTACACCGTCGGTCAGGAGTCCATAGCCGGTGACGCCCGGCTCTCTGTGGTTCAGGCCGCGCTGTGCATTGTAGAGATGGGTGATATGCCGGGCTCTGCTGAGACAGAGCTGGTCATAGGTGGCACAGGAATGTCCTGCGCTGGGGATGATGCCGTTGGACAGACACCAGTCTTCAAATTCAGAAGATGCTTCTTCCGGGGCGTAAGTCACCACGCGGATCCGTCCGCCGCTCAGTTCGTTCCAGTGGGACAGGAGTTCTGCGTCCGGTTTTTTGATATAAGCTTCGTTCTGCGCCCCTTTGTATTTGACAGAGACGAACGGGCCTTCCAGATGGATGCCCTGAATGACGGGATTCTTTTCCGCGGCCAGGCGGATATTTGTCATCGCCTGCCCGATTTGCTCACAGGACTGGGTCATCGTGGTGCAGAAGTAAGAGGTGATGCCTTCCTTTGCAGTCATCTGCCGCACCATGCTGTCAATCTCTTCCGGTGAGGCATCCATGCTGTCAAAGCCATATCCTCCATGGCTATGTACATCGATAAAACCAGGAATGACAGCAACTGCTTCCGGGCAAACCTCCGCATCGTCTTCTCTTGGAACAAAATTTCTCATAGCCCCCGTTTCCACGATTTTTGTGTCATACCGGATGTAGCCGGATTCTATTTTCCTGTCTCCGGTATAAATGGTTTTGTTTTTTAATACTTTCATGCCCTCTTTTGGAAATGCCGTATTTCCGCTCCTTTTCAAAGAATTTCTGTTATAAATTGTAGCACAGAACCGGGGAAAAAGAAAGCAGAGACTCAGTCATGGCATGGGTCCTTGTAACTGCCTGGTCAGCGGAACGGTCACGGGTCATTCAGTGCGTTTTGAAGCCTTCCCCTACCACCTCATTGGACTCCATGATAATGATAAAGGCATCCGGATCCAGTTTTTTGACAGCGCTTCGGATCAGGTACATCTGCTTATTGTTGCAGGCGCACATGACAACGTCTTTTTCTTCACAGGAATAGCTTCCTTCGGCTTTCAGAAACGTTGCGCCCCGTCCTGTGACTTCGTTGATCTCTTCCGCCACTTTTTTTGCGTGATCGGTGACAATCAGAGTCATTTTACCGGAATCGATGCCGTACATGACTTTGTCCACCACGGCGGACAGAAGGAATGTGATGATCATTCCGTAGATCAGGCTGTCCATATCGCGGGAGACCAGCAGGGTTCCGGCCACGACAATGACAGTATCCATCACAAACGCGATCTTGCCCAGGGAAAAATGCGGATGCAGGGCTTTGATGGAGAGCATAATGAAGTCCGCCCCGCCGGTGGAGGAATCTCTCATATAGATCAGTGCGTATCCCAGCCCGGAAAAGATTCCCGTACAGATGGCCGCCAGCATCCGGTCGCCGTTGTAGACCGGGAACAGAGGGGCGATGTAGTCGATGAGCAGGGAACTGATGATGATCGTCTGGATGGAACGCAGGAAGAAATCCCGTCCAAGGATCCGGAAACAGAGGATCGCGATGGGAATGTTCAGGAACAGGACCACGCGTCCGATGGGAAGCCCGAACAGATGGTAGAAAATGAGCGCGATGCCGTTGAGTCCCGCCATCGGAAAGTGAGCCATGGCGGCAAAATTGTAGGTTCCCACTGCGATGAGCATGCCGCCGAGTATGTCTGTCAGGAGAGAGAAACCCCATTTTTTCATTGTGCCGGATGTGAAATGATTCTGTTTCATAAAATAAGATACCTCCTGTTCTGATTGAAAGAAAAAAAGCATCTGCGAATCATATCCATATGATTCGCAGATGCTCTTTTCTTATTCAGTATACAGGAAAAAGAAATTCCAGTCAAGGGAACGGAAAAATACTTGCCAGGGGGAAGGGAAAAAGGTATACTGAATGAACAGAACAAATGTTTTGGTAAGAAAGGGGAGAAACAAGAGATGAAAAGGAAAAAAGAACCAAAGAGATTCTGGCAGGCGTGCAAAAAGGAGGATAGGATTTGACGGGCAGAACACACTGGGCGGTAGGTACAGCGGCGGCCTTGTGTGTGACACAGCCGGTGAGATTGAGAGACTGGGTGCTCTGCATCGGGGCGGCGGCAGTGGGTTCCGTGATCAGTGATATCGACGTGACGACCTCCGACTCACGGGAAACGCTCAATCGGATCACAGCGGTTTCTGTTCTGGCTGTGGCTGCAGTGGGCATTGCCGAGGTATGGTGGGATCTTGGAATTATCCGGAATTTTGACAGGGAGAGCAGTATCTTCCGTCTGATCCTCGGGTTTGCCGCCTTTCTTGCAGTCTGTACCTTTGGAAAGAATCAGCCTCACCGCTCGTTTATGCATTCGTTTCTGGGATGGATCCTGCTGGGACAGATCACCGCGTTTATTTATCCTGCGATGACGCCATATTTTTCCATTGCGATGCTTTCTCATATGGCGATCGATCTGTTGAACCGAAGAAATGTCCGTCTGCTGTATCCGCTGAAGAAAGGGTTCAGCTTCGGAATCTGCAGTGCCGATGGATGGGTGAACCGGAATCTGTTCTTTGCAGGAACCGCGGTCAGTGTGCTCGTTTCGCTGCTTCTGTTCTTTTTCCGGTATCGGAAAGAATTTACAGGAATCTGGTAACAGGATACTTGACGATACCGGGGATACCGGGAGTATAATAAAAGGCAGGCTTTGTCTGAACTTCCGTGAAAAAAGGAAGAGCGGAAGGTGATGAAAAAAGAGAAGCGGCGAAGCAAAGAGAAAAAGCAGGAGGAAAGAGAGATGCAGGAAGCTGAGGAAACGAAAGCAGGGGACAGCAAAGAGGAAAAGAATCTGCTCCCTTCGTTTCACAGGATTGCGCGTATCCGGAATGATTTTCCGGAAAAGTTCGGGATTCCGCGCCAGAGCGGGCTTGTGGAGGAACTGGAAGCGCTGATTATTTTTGAACCGGAATACCGGAATCCCGAGGCGCTTCGCGGGCTGGAGGAATATTCTCATATCTGGCTGATCTGGGAATTCTCCGAATCCGTGTTGGAGAAGTGGTCCCCGACTGTGAGGCCGCCGCGGCTTGGCGGAAATACACGGATGGGAGTTTTTGCCACACGTTCCCCGTTCCGGCCCAATCCCATCGGATTGTCCAGTGTGTGCCTGGAAGCCATCGAACAGCATCCGGAGTACGGCCATGTGCTCCGTGTCCGGGGCGCGGATTTGATGAACGGAACACCGATCCTGGATATCAAACCGTATCTGCCCCACGTGGACAGTCATCCCGATGCCCGCGGTGGATTCTCCCGTCAGTTTCAAGATTATGGGCTTCAGGTGGAAATTCCCGAACAGTGGCTGGAAAAGGTTCCGGAGCAGAAACGCGCCGCGCTTGCCGGGGTCCTCGCCAATGACCCGCGGCCTGCCTATCAAAAGGATCCGGAGCGGGTTTACGGTCTGAGCTTTGCGGGATTGACGGTACGTTTCCGTGTGTCGGAAAATGTGCTGACGGTATGTGAAATTCAGCAGGAAGGGAAGAAGGAGAAATATGAACTATGAGTAACGTATTTACACAGACAGTGGTATATCTGGCCCTTTTGTTTCTGGGGTACGGATTCAAAAAGGCAGGGATCTTTAAGGTGGAGGATACAAAATTCCTGAAATCGGTGATCCTGTACATAACCATGCCTGCGACGGCAGTCAACGGCCTGAAAGATCTGGAACTGCAGACCTCCTTTCTATGGTGTTTTCTGATCGGATTTGTAACGTGTGCTGTTCTGTTGGCAGTGGGAATGGCTGCCTCCCGGAAGAGTGACGCTGACGGAAAACTGCAGTATCTGTTCAGTTTTAACAGTTTTAACGTAGGAAATTTTGCGATTCCGTTTCTGACAGGTCTGATTTCCACCAATGGATTTGCGGCGCTTTGTCTGTTTGATATTGCAGTCGCGATCTTTCTGTATGGTGTGGATTATTCCCTGGCGGAGAGCAGGAAAGGAAACGGCGGCGGATTTTCTGCGAAACTTCTGCTGAAAAAGATCTTCTGTTCCCCGGTCACGGATGCTTATCTGATCATGATCGTGCTGGCGGCTCTGCAGCTGCGTCTGCCGGAACCTGTGCTGAAGCTGGCCAGTGTGGCGGGCAATGCCAATGCTTTTCTGGCAATGCTGAGTATCGGCATTCTGTTTGAATGGAATCTGGATAAGAAGAACCGGAAAATGCTGCTGAAATTTTTCAGTCTCCGTTATCTGGTGCTGATCCTGCTGTCTGCGGCCGTGGTCTTTCTGGTACCGTTCCCTCATGATATCCGTCAGGCGATTTGTGTGCTGATGATGGCTCCGGTGGCAAGTATTGCTCCGCTTTTGACGGAGAACGCAGGCGGAGACGGCGCGAAAGCGGCGCAGATCAATTCGGTCAGCATTTTGCTGGGTATAGCGATGATGATGATCATGTACGCAGTCGTATAAATGTAAACCTAAAATTGTAAACCAATAACAAAAATGGGTTGACAATAGGAAGGCTCTGTGATATTCTCATGAAAGATACGCAGGATCCTGTGAAAAGGAATCTGCGGAAAAAAGGAAAAAAGGAGAAAAGGAGAAGTAACAGTTCGTTCGATGAACTGTTGCAGGGAGTCTACAGATGCGTACATCAATGATGGAAAAAAGCAAGAAACTTACAGTGGCGGATCTTGTATACATTGCAGTGTTCGCCGGAATCATGGCGGTATGTTCCTGGATATCTATTCCGGCAGCCGTGCCGTTTACCATGCAGACCTTTGCGGTATTTTTTGCATTTGCCGTACTTGGCGGGAGACGGGGAACTCTGGCTGTTCTGGTCTATATCCTGATGGGAGTCGTGGGCCTTCCGGTGTTTGCCGGATTTCAGGGCGGGATCGGAGCGCTGGCAGGGGCAAGCGGAGGCTATATCATCGGTTTTCTGGGTTCTGCACTTGTGATGTGGGGCATGGAAAAGCTTGCAGGAAGAAAACCCTGGATGCAGTTCCTGACTATGATCCTGGGGCTGCTGGTCTGCTATGCGTTCGGAACCGCCTGGTTTATGGTTGTTTATATGGCGTCCACAGGTCCGGTGGGGCTTCTCACCGTACTGGGATGGTGTGTATTTCCGTTCCTGTTGCCGGATGTACTGAAGATTCTTCTGGCTTTGGCGCTCGGAAAAAGGATTGGAAAATATGCTGTCATCAGAAAATAACCATTATGGAAAAAGAGGAGTGTTGAAAAATGACAGAGATACGAAGAGCACGGGAGTGCGACATGAAGGATATCAACCGGCTGCTGGTTCAGGTAAATATGGTGCATCATCAGGGACGTCCGGATCTGTTTCGGGCAGGAAAGAAAAAATATACGGATGAACAGCTGAGAGAACTGATCCATGATGATTCCCGGCCGATCTTTGTGGC
>CABUPZ010000042.1 GCA_902493585.1 uncultured Fusicatenibacter sp.
GAAGGATCCGCCTGATGGAAGAGGAAGGCATCACCTTTGCGACAAACACAGACATTGGAAAAGACCGGAAAGCGAAAGAGCTTCTGAAAGAATTTGACCGCGTCCTGCTGTGCTGCGGTGCCTCCCACCCAAGAGACATCCAGGCTCCCGGAAGAGAAGCCAGAGGAATCTGGTTTGCGGTGGACTTTCTCCGCACCGTGACAAAAAGTCTGCTGGATTCTGAGCTTCAGGACGGACAGGTGCCGAAGGTCCGCGGAAAACATGTTGTCGTCATCGGAGGCGGCGACACCGGCAACGACTGTGTCGGCACTGCCATTCGTCTGGGCGCAAAATCTGTCGTACAGCTGGAAATGATGCCGCAGCCGCCGCTGACCCGGGCGGAAAACAACCCGTGGCCGGAATGGCCAAGAGTCTGCAAGACAGATTACGGTCAGGAAGAGGCGATCGCCGTTTTCGGCCATGATCCAAGGATCTATCAGGCAACCGTCTCCGAATTTATCAAAAACAAGAAGGGGGATCTGACCCATCTGAAGATCGTTCACCTGGAACCACAGAAAGACGAAAAGACCGGGCGCACCGTGATGACGCCCGTTCCGGAATCGGAAAAACAGATTCCCGCAGACCTTGTGCTCATCGCCGCCGGCTTTCTGGGCGCAGAAAAGTATGTTACCGATGATTTTCAGGTAGCGCTCACCGCCCGCACCAATGTCATGACCGACGATGGCGGCTATCAGACCAGCGTTCCCAACGTCTTTACCGCCGGAGATATGCACAGAGGCCAGTCTCTGGTGGTCTGGGCGATCCGTGAAGGCCGTGAGGCGGCAAGGGCAGTGGATGAATCTTTGATGGGATACTCCAACCTTTGAAATTTTTAATGTTTTAATGACAAAACCAGACCAATCGGGATATAATGGAATCAAAATGGCCGCGGTTCGTCGCAGCATGCTGAACCGCAACTGAAAAATTCAGGAAAGGAGAGCGCCTTCCGGGTTCTGTACCAGTTTTGGCAAACACCGGAAGGCCGCCGTCAGGAAATGTCAGAATACACAAAAAAACAGATCCTCGCCATGGCGGAGGAAGAGGATGTGGAATTCATCCGCCTCCAGTTTACCGACATGAGCGGTACGATGAAAAACATGGCGATCACTGCCGGACAGCTGGAAAAAGCACTGGAAAACAAATGTACCTTCGACGGTTCTTCCTTCGAGGGGTTTGCCGGAATTGAAGAATCCGATATGTATCTCCATCCGGATCCGGATACCTTCGCCATCCTGCCGTGGCGTCCCCAGCAGGGCAAAGTGGCACGTCTGATCTGTGATGTTTACGACCAGAATGGGAAACGATATGAGGGAAGTTCCAGAGCTATCCTGCAGAATGTACTGGAGCAGGCAAAGGCAATGGGAATCGAAGCGCAGACAGCGCCGGAGTGCGAATTCTTTCTCTTCCATACGGATGAAGACGGGATGGCAACCGTGACCACCCACGACAAGGCAGGCTATCTGGATCTCGGTCCTCTGGATCTTGGCGAAAACGCCAGAAGAGACATGGTGCTTACCCTGGAAGAGCTGGGAATCGGGGTAAAATCCTCCTTCCACGAAGTGGCTCCCGCCCAGCATGAACTGGATTTTCTTCCCGTTTCCGCCCTTCAAAGCGCAGACCAGATCATGACTTTCAAGTTCGCTGTACGGATGATCGCCAAACGGCATGGTCTTCACGCAACGTTTATGCCAAAGCCGAAGACCGGCGTACACGGATCCGGGATGCATCTGCATTTTTCCCTGGAAAAAGACGGACGGGATCTGTTCCGGGATGAGAAAGACCCGATGGGTCTGAGCCGGGAGGCTTATTTCTTTATCGGAGGCATTATACAGCATATCTGTGGGATCACCGCGATCGCCAATCCGCTGGTCAACTCCTACAAACGGCTGGTGCCTGGTTTCAGCGCGCCGGTCTATGTGGCGTGGTCCGGCCGCAACCGCAGTTCCCTGATCCGTATCCCCGACGCCCATGACGGACTGACACGTATCGAACTGCGTTCGCCGGATCCGTCGGCAAACCCATATCTTGTGCTTGCCGTCTGCCTTGCCGCCGGCATGGACGGAATCCGGAAGCAGACCCTTCCGCCGGAACCTGTGACGGAAAACATTTTTGAAATGAGCGAACGGGAAAAAGCCAACCGGGGAATCACCATGCTTCCCTCAAACCTGGGAGAGGCGCTTGACGCCTTGGAGCAGGATGCCTTTCTCTGCAGCGTACTGGGTGAAACTTTTGCCGCCCAGTACATCCGCGCCAAAAAACAGGAATGGCTGGAATACATCCCTCAGGTATCCTCCTGGGAGATTGAACGGTATCTGCACCGTATCTGACAGACATAAGGGGCGATTCGAATGAGCAGTATTTTAGTGGCATTTCCAAAACAGGAGGACGGGAAACGTATCGCACGGCTGCTTGCAGGGTATGGATTTTCTGTCGACCACATCTGCACGACCGCCGCTCAGGCGCTGAGCGAGATGAACCTGCTGAGCGACGGCGTCATCATCTGCGGCTACCGGCTTCCGGACATGTTCTTCTCAGAACTTGTGGAATGCATGCCGCCTACCTTTGAAATGCTTCTGGTGGCTTCGGAGCGAATCCTCGGACAGATGGACAGCAGCGGCATCATGGCGCTTTCCATGCCGCTGAAGGCATGTGACCTCGCCGAGACGCTTCAGATGATGCTCCGGCCGAGAAAAAAGAAACGTACGCCCGACCGAAAAAAGAGGAACCCGAAGGAACAGCAGACGATAGACTCAGCCAAAAACCTGCTGATGGAACGAAATCATCTGACGGAGGACGAGGCGCACCGTTATCTGCAGAAATGCAGTATGGACAGCGGCCCCAATCTGGTGGAGACCGCACAGATGGTGCTGACATTAATGGATTTTGAAAGGAACGGATAACATGTTTAAGATCAACGATAATTACCTGAAACTTCCCGGCAGCTACCTTTTTTCCACGATCGCGAAAAAAATAGCCGCTTACTCCGAAACGCATCCGGATGCGGACATCATCCGCCTGGGCATCGGAGACGTCACACAGCCCATTGCCCCGGCAATCATCGAAGCCGTTCATAAAGCGGCAGACGAAATGGGCACAGAGGCAGGATTTCACGGCTATGCACCGGATCTCGGTTATGAATTTCTCCGCAGCAAAATTGCGGAACATGATTTTAAGGCACGGGGCTGCGAGATTTCTGCCGATGAGATCTTTGTCTCCGACGGTGCGAAATGTGACTGCGCCAACATCCAGGAAATCTTCAGCCTGGACAACCGGATCGCCGTATGCGACCCGGTGTATCCGGTCTATGTAGATTCCAACATCATGTCCGGACGGGGCGGCGTATATGACGAAGCCACCGAACGGTTTTCGGATATTATTTACATGCCGTGTACCGCGGAAAACAATTTTGCTCCGGAGCTTCCGTCGGAAACACCGGATCTGATCTATCTGTGCTTCCCGAACAACCCAACCGGCTCGGTGCTGACCAAAGACCAGCTCCAGCAGTGGGTGGACTATGCCCGCCGGGTAGGAGCCGTGATCCTCTACGACGCAGCCTATGAAGCCTACATTTCCGAAGATCACATCCCACATTCCATCTACGAATGCGAAGGAGCCAGAACCTGCGCCATCGAGTTCCACTCTTTCTCGAAGAACGCAGGATTCACCGGAATGCGTCTTGGCTACACCGTCGTGCCCAAAGACCTGAAAACCCAGGACGGCGTCATGCTGCACACCCTCTGGGCACGCCGTCACGGAACCAAATACAACGGCGCTCCATACATCATCCAGAAAGCAGGCGAAGCCGTTTACTCACCGGAAGGAAAGGCACAGCTGAAGGAACAGGTTGCGCACTACATGCGCAACGCCCACATCATCTACGACGGGCTGAAGTCCGCCGGATATACGGTTTCCGGAGGCGTCAACTCCCCGTACGTCTGGATGAAAACCCCGGATTCCATGACTTCCTGGGAGTTCTTTGACTACCTTCTGGAGCACGCCAACGTCGTCGGAACCCCAGGCGCGGGCTTTGGCCCAAGCGGCGAAGGCTACTTCCGCCTGACCGCCTTCGGCACCTACGAAAACACCGTGAAGGCCGTCGAGCGGTTTAAAAAATTGTAAAACTAGGGCTTTACAATTGGCAGTCTATTTGCTATGATGTAACACAATTAATAGCTGTGAAGGAAACTCTGTAAGTGAAACCTGACAGGAAGCGGATGTCACCGACTGAGAGCATCTGCATGGGGGAAGCTTACAACAGGGAACATTCCGGAGCTGGTCTGTTGAACCTTCCAAAGTAGGCAGATCCGTGAATACGCGTTAAGTATACAATGAGATGGTGTCGAAGACGACACAATGCGGGTGGTACCGCGGGAATCTGAATCAACTCCCGTCCCGGAACAGAAAATCAGAATTCTGTTCCGGGGCTTTTTTATTTCTTCCGTCAAAAACAATGCAAGCCCAGCTACGGTCTGCTGCTTTGCGGGCAGAAACGAAAGAGTTCCGGAACAGGGGAAAAGGAGAGAGAGACTATGGAATTTGTAACAGGTGTAACCAAACGAGACGACTGGTGTATTGCTGATCTGGCTGCCGCTCCGGAACATTCCAGGGGAAAGATCCGGGGTGCGGTCCACAATATCCGGAACATGGGAGAGATTTCCTTCCTGATCCTCCGCAGATATGACGGACTGGTGCAGTGTGTCTTCGAAGAAATGAATTCCGGCTTTTCTCTGAGATCTCTGAAGGAAGGCGCGACAGTGGAAGCCGAGGGAATCTCCCGGAGGGAATCCCGTGCGCCGAGCGGAACGGAGCTTTGCCTTACCGGCCTTCGGATCCTCTCAGAGCCGGTGGAGCCGATGCCGCTTCCGATCAGCAAGTGGAAAATGAACACTTCTCTGGAAGCTTTGCTCAACACCCGGCCGGTTTCCCTTCGGAACCTGCGGGAGCGGGCGAAATTCCGGATCCAAGAGACCATCACCCGTTCTTTCCGGGATTTCCTGTACAGCCAGAACTTTACGGAAATCCATACGCCGAAGATCGGAGCCCGCGGAGCAGAGGGCGGAGCGAACATTTTCCGTCTGGATTATTTTCATCATCCGGCGGTGCTGGCACAGAGCCCTCAGTTTTACAAACAGATGATGGTCGGTGTTTTCGACCGGGTTTTTGAAACAGGACCTGTTTTCCGGGCGGAAAAGCATAACACCAAACGCCACATGAACGAATATACCAGCCTGGATTTTGAAATGGGATACATTGATGATTTCACTGAGATCATGGAGATGGAAACCGGCTTTCTCCGCTATATGGTGCAGGAACTGAAAGAGCGGTGCGAAAAGGAACTGAAGCTACTGAACGTTACACTTCCGGATACGGAAAAAATCCCTCGTGTCCCCTTTATGGAAGCCAAGGAACTGGTCTTTGAAACCTACGGCCGTCCGATCCGCAGCCCCTATGATCTGGAGCCGGAAGAGGAGGCTCTGATCGGACAGTATTTCCGCGAAACGTACGGAGCTGATTTCGTGTTCATCACTCATTATCCTTCGAAAAAACGACCGTTTTACGCGATGGATGATCCGGCGGATCCACGGTATACGCTGAGCTTCGATCTTTTGTTCCGTGGACTGGAGGTCACCACTGGCGGCCAGCGGATCCACGACTACCCGACGCTCTCCAAAAAACTGCAGGCAAGGGGCATGAGTGAAGAGGGAATGGAACAGTATCTGAGCGCATTCAAACACGGGATGCCGCCGCATGGAGGACTTGGCATCGGCCTGGAACGGCTGACCATGCAGCTTCTTGGCGAGGACAACGTCCGGGAAACCACTTTGTTCCCAAGAGACATGAACCGTCTGGAACCGTAACCGGCAGACAGAGACGCAGGAAAGGAAAGGTAACGACTTATGACAGAAAAGATCACACTGGAGACCATCGAGGATATCAGTATCCTTGCCAAACTGAAACTGGATCCGGAAGAGGCGGATAATACCCGGAAGGATATGCAGAAGATGCTGGACTACGTGGAAAAACTGAACGAACTGGATACGGACGGAGTAGAACCCCTGACGCATCTGTTCTCTTACGGCAATGTGTTCCGCGAAGATATCGTCACAAACGGGGATGCCAGCGAGGAGATGCTTGCCAATGCCACGAAGGCAAAAGAGGGGCAGTATCAGGTGCCGAAGACCATTGAATAGCAGGAGGGATGAGAAGATGATACAGACAAAAGCAACCGCCCTTGCCATATCCCGGGAAATCCGCGAAAAGAAACGGTCTGTCCGGGAAACTGTGCAGGAAACACTGAAAAAGATCCATGAGACGGACAGTACCATCGGTGCGTTCCTGACTCTGTGCCCGGAGGACGCGCTTCTGGCACAGGCAGACCGGATCCAGCAGAAAATTGATGACGGAACCCTTGACAGCCCGCTGGCAGGCGTGCCGGTGGCGGTCAAGGATAATCTCTGTACCAGAGGGCTGCGGACCACCTGCGCCTCCAGGATCCTGGATCATTTCCTTCCTCCCTACAGCGCAGGGGCAGTGGAACGGCTGGAAGAAGCCGGGGCACTGATCGTCGGAAAGACGAACATGGACGAATTTGCAATGGGAAGCACCACGGAAACTTCCGCGTTTCAAATCACGAAAAACCCCTGGAACACGGCGCATGTACCCGGCGGGTCCTCCGGTGGTTCCTGTGCGGCAGTGGCAGCGGGAGAGGTTCTTCTGGCTCTCGGAAGCGACACCGGCGGGTCGATCCGCCAGCCCAGCGCTTTCTGCGGAGTGACAGGCATCAAGCCTACTTACGGAACCGTCTCACGCTACGGACTGATCGCTTACGCTTCCTCCCTGGATCAGATCGGCCCGGTAGCCGGAAACGTTGCCGACTGTGCGGCACTCCTGCAGGCCATTGCCGGGCATGATCCAAGGGACGCGACTTCCCTGGTGCGGAAAGATCTCGCTTTCACCTCCGCCTGTGTCTGCGATGTAAAAGGAATGAAGATCGGAATTCCGGAAGCTTACTTCCAGGAAGGCATCGATCCGGAAGTGAAAGAGGCAGTTCTCCGGGCAGCGGAAACCTTCCGTTCTCTGGGCGCCGTTGTGGAAAGCTTTGACCTTCCGCTGACGGAATATGCGATTCCGGCTTATTACCTCATCGCTTCGGCGGAGGCGAGTTCCAACCTGGAACGATTTGACGGCGTCAAATACGGCTATCGTGCTTCGGATTACGAGGGACTTCATGACATGTACAAGAAAACCCGTTCCGAGGGCTTCGGAGCGGAGGTAAAGCGCCGCATCATGCTGGGAAGCTTTGTCCTGAGCGCCGGCTACTTTGACGCTTACTATCTGAAAGCCCTGCGGACCAGAGCGCTGATCAAACAAAGTTACGACCGGGCATTTGAGAAGTACGACCTTTTGCTGGCGCCGGCAGCGCCGTCCACTGCGCCAGAGCTCGGCGTCTCCCTGGAAGATCCGCTGAAAATGTATCTCGGCGATATCTATACAGTATCCGTCAATCTGGCAGGCCTTCCGGCAATCAGCCTTCCCTGCGGTTTTGATCGCAGCGGCCTTCCCATCGGGATGCAGCTGATCGGAAACGTTTTCGCAGAAAAAACTCTGATCCGCGCAGCCTATACGTATGAACAGGCTGCACAAGTTCTGAAAACAGCACCGGCAGCAGAAAAGGAGGCACAGCTATGAAACAGACATACGAAACCGTCATCGGACTGGAAGTCCACGTAGAACTGGCGACGAAAACCAAGATTTTCTGTTCCTGCCCCACTGCCTTCGGCGGACGGCCCAACACCCATACCTGCCCAGTCTGCACCGGAATGCCGGGAGCGCTTCCGGTCTTGAACCGCCAGGTGGTCGAATATGCGCTTGCCGTCGGCCTTGCTTCCAACTGCAGCATCCATCAGATGTGCCGGTTTGACCGGAAGAATTATTTTTATCCGGACAACCCGCAGAACTATCAGATTTCCCAGTTATATTTACCGATTGCAAGAGACGGATATGTATCTGCCGATCTGTCACGACGGTTATGTGGAGATTGAGACGGAACACGGTCCGAAAAAGATCCGGATCCACGAAATCCATATGGAGGAGGATGCCGGAAAGCTGATCCATGACGAATGGGAGGACTGCTCCCTGGTGGATTACAACCGAAGCGGTGTTCCTCTGCTGGAAATCGTCTCGGAACCGGATATGCGCTCCGCCGATGAAGTCATCGCCTATCTGGAAAAACTGCGGAAAATGATCCAGTACCTGGGCGCTTCCGACTGTAAGCTGCAGGAAGGCTCCATGCGCGCGGACGTGAACCTGTCTCTGCGAAGAGCCGGATCTCAGGAGTTCGGAACCAGGACGGAGATGAAAAACCTGAACTCCTTCAAGGCGATCCGGCGCGCCATTGAAAATGAACAGGAACGCCAGGCGGAACTTCTGGACGCAGGGAAATCGGTGGAACAGGAGACACGCCGCTGGGACGACAACAAAGAGTTTTCCCGCGCCATGCGTTCCAAGGAAGACGCGAAAGATTACCGGTATTTCCCGGATCCGGACCTGCCTCCTGTGCTGATCCCGGACGAATGGATCCAGCGCGTCCGAAACAGCCTGCCGGAATTTCAGGAAGAAAAGGCGAAACGTTATATCCACGAGTACCAGCTTTCCGCCTACGATGCCGGACTTCTGACCGAATCCCGGAAGATTGCCGCTCTGTTTGAAGAAACCGCCGCTCTCAGCGGAAAACCGAAAAAAGCAGCCAACTGGCTGATCGGCGAAACCCTTCGCCTGCTCCGTGAGAAAAACATGGATCCGGAGCAGCTGGATTTTTCACCGGAACATCTTGCCGCCCTGATCCGGCTGGCTGAGGACGGCTCCGTCAATAACCAGGTGGCGAAAAAAGTGTTTGAAAAAATCTTTGAGGAGGATATCGATCCTGTCGCTTACGTGGAGGAACACGGACTGAAAACCGTCAGCGACACGGGAATGCTGGAAGAAGCCGCCCGCAGGGTGATTGCCGCAAACGCAGACGCTGTAGAGCAGTATCGCCAGGGCAAGGAAAAAATTCTCGGATTCCTGATCGGCCAGCTGATGCGTGAGACAAAAGGTCAGGCGGATCCCTCCCTCGCCGGAGAAATCCTGCGCAGTCTTTTGTAAATTCTGGAATTCATGTATATTTTTTCTGTCAGTGGAAATCCTATGGAAGAAAAGGAGGTACTGACTATGAGAGGACTGGATTATACAGCTCTTACCATTGTGATCATCGGAGCTGTCAACTGGGGGCTGATCGGATTTTTCAGTTTTGACCTGGTAGCTTTTATCTTTGGAAACATGAGCTGGATCAGCCGCATCGTGTATGGACTCGTAGGAATCTGCGGACTGTATCTGATTTCTCTTTACGGCCGTATTTCAGACCGTTCTTCCGGTGTCTGATACCGCCAGAGCGTACAGAAAGATTGCCGGAAGGAATGTCCAGGCACATTCCGGAAGATAAAAAAACTCCCCGAAGGTTTCCGGGATGCGGATGCATCGCCAGAGCCTTCAGGGAGTTTTTTATAATCCGGACAAGGATAATTCTTATGAGTTTTTCATAACAACGCTGGATACGATGTTTGCCACATGCTCACAGGCATCCGCGCATTTCTCCAGGTAATCATAGATTTCGCGCCATGCAATGATCTGCAGAGGGTCTGTGCATTCCTCATGAAGCCGGTACATACTGTCGATATACAGCTGATCCGCTTCTTCCTCCAGGGTATTGATCCGGATCACATGATCCTTCAGCGTCTTTGAATGACGGAAATCCGCCAGTTCCTTCAGCAGGCTGCAGGTCTCATTGCAGCAGCGGATCACAATGTCCAGCATCTCCAGCGCTTCGGAACGGATCGTCCGGATATGATTGATATAAATGCGGATCAGTACCTCCTCGATCTTGTCCGTAATGTCGTCGATATTCTGGCCGAGCAGAAGAATATCCTCCCGGTCGATGGGAGTGATAAACGCTTTGGCAAGATGATCGGCGAGGTCATGCTGCTTCTCATCCGCCTGATGCTCGATTCTGTGGATCTCTTCCAGTTTTCCGGACGTCTCTTCCGGATGGTAATCTTCCAGAGTTTTCTTCAGCAGATCTGCGGCAAGGCAGGCATCCTCCGCACATGCAATAAAATGTTCAAAATAAAAGGTATCCTGTTTCTTAGACATCTTTTTTCTCCCTTCACTCTATAAAATCAGAACAGAACCATGAACAGCTTCGCCATCACAAAGCTGATAATTCCGCAGCCCGGAAACGTAAAGATCCAGGTCAGCATCATGTCCCTGACAACACCGAAATTGATGGCGGAAAGCCGACGGACGGCGCCAACGCCCATAATCGCGCTGGTTTTCGTATGGGTCGTGGATACGGGGATTCCAAACAGACTGGAATAGAGCAGACAGAACGCGCCTGCCAGATCCGCGGAAAAGCCCTGATACCGCTCCAGCTTTACCATATCCATGCCGACGGATTTGATGATCTTTTCCCCGCCGACGCTGGTTCCCAGCGCCATGACCACGCTGCAGAGCAGCATCAGCCACACCGGGATCTGCACTCCGGAAACATCGCTTTGCCCATTGGAGAACGCAATCCCAAGGAACAGAACGCCGATGAATTTCTGTCCGTCCTGTGCACCGTGCATAAAACTCATCGCCGCCGCTCCGACAATCTGAGCAGCGCCAAAAAAGCGGTTCGTCTTCCTTCGATCCATGCTGCGGCAGATGACGGTGATCACTTTACAGATTACCCAGCCGGTGGCGAATCCCAGGAGCAGGCTCAGCACAAGACCGTACAGTACCTTTACCCACTCATCAAAATTGATGCCGCCGATTCCATGCTGGATCGCGATGGCCGCACCGGAAAGTCCGGCGATCAGGCTGTGGCTCTCGCTGGTCGGTATTCCAAAGAAAGAAGCCGTTACGCTGTAAATAACGATCGACAGAAGAGAAGCGCACAGGGCGATCAGCGCGTTTCTGGAATCACTTCCGAAATCCACCATGTTGCTGATGGTGGATGCCACGGAACTGTTGATCTGTGTCATGACAAAAACTCCAAGAAAGTTAAACGCCGCGCTCATCCAGATGGCAGTCCGGACATTCAGACAGCGGGTGGTCACACAGGTGGCGATGGCATTGGGCGCATCGGTCCATCCATTAACAAAAATCACACCCAGTGTCAGAATGATCGTTATGGCCAGCACCGGGTTGGAGAGCATTGCCTCCAGGAAATAGGAAAATGATATATCCATGTAAATCTCCTTTTTATCTGTAGTGTTATCGTAACGATTCAGCCAAGTCTGCGCATTTCCTGTGCAGTCCGTATGAAAACGTGGCGCCTGCGGGCATCCGCCCAATGGCGAAGCGATTTTTCATGGGGATGCCGTAACAGATCGGCTGGCTGAACGGTTGCGTTTTATCCTCCGCATGCCACTGCTCATTTCTTTCCGTCTTTTCTCAGGCGGACCGAAAGATCCAGAAGAAAACGGAAACAGTAGAAGGGCAGAAGTTCCGGATTCATATATTTACAATTGCGTGGAAAAGAGGGCCGCCTCCAGAGAAGCAGAACGAAAAGAAGAAGAAGAAACAGAAGCATCGTGCCTTCATTGTTTGCCAGCTGAAGACGCGGAGATAACAGGTGATCCGTCCGAAGAGAATTCTTTATCTGCCATAGAAGATCCGGTATTCCGGTTTCTTCGGACCATACTGTCCTGGAAGCGGTTCTCCCGATGACAGTACTTTCCTTTTCCATCCACGGGCCAGCAGCATCGGAAGCCTCCCGCAGCGTCCCGGCAGAAACCGGAAACTCCATGCTTTCCATATCCGGATATTTTTGCACACAAAATCTTCTGTCTGCATTGCCGTCTCCAATTCAAACTTCTTTTAAAATATCATTGCAGAATTTTTTTGTCAATACTCTTTCTTTACATTCCCTTTACCTTCTCTTTACTTTTTGACCGGATAGCAAAGTATTCTTTCCAGAATATTTTAATAAAGAATACCATTGGAGG
The DNA here is from genome assembly GCA_902493585.1 of uncultured Fusicatenibacter sp. Lineage (GTDB taxonomy): Bacteria > Bacillota > Clostridia > Lachnospirales > Lachnospiraceae > Fusicatenibacter. The sequence goes on from CABUPZ010000042.1 coordinate 12,066, forward strand.
AGGATATTTTGAAAAACAGATATGGACTTACCGGCCGCGGGGTCTCCGTCGCTGTCCTGGATACAGGAATCACGCCCCATATGGATTTCGACGGACGGATCTCTGTCTTTCTGGATCTGATTTCCGGACGTGTACGCCCCTACGACGACAACGGACACGGTTCCCATGTGGCCGGGCTGATCGGCGGAAGCGGAAAAGCCAGCGGCGGGAGATATCAGGGTATGGCGCCCGAATGCAGTTTCGTTGTGCTGAAGATCCTGGATCATCAGGGCAACGGAAGAAAACAGGATGTTCTGAAAGCGATCGCATGGATCCGGAAAATGAGGATGCGCTATAATATCCGGATCCTTAATATATCCGTCGGTACTACGGAGCAGGAAAAAACGCTTCACGACCTTCTGATCGAAGCGGTGGAAGAGGCATGGGACGACGGCCTGGTGGTTGTGACTGCCGCCGGGAATCTTGGCCCCGGCAGCGGCACTGTGACCGCGCCGGGCAGCAGCCGAAAGGTCATTACCGTCGGCTCCAGCGATCTTCTTACAGGGACCGGCGGAATCTCCGGCTGTGGTCCGACCAGAGACTGCGTCTGCAAACCGGATCTTGTCGCGCCGGGCAAAGACATCGTCTCATGCGCTCCCGGGATCAGCCGCAGGGAATACGCCAAAAAAAGCGGAACTTCCATGTCGACGCCGCAGATCTCAGGCGCCATCGCCCTTGCACTCCAGAAAGCTCCTTATCTGACCAACGTGCAGATCAAGATGCTTCTGCGGGATTCCGTCCGCGACCTTGGATTTCCCCATAACCAGCAGGGATGGGGCGAATTTGACCTTGACAAGTTCCTTTCGAATCTATACAATTAAAATCAGCTGAATTGTGAGAAAAAAAGAACAATCGCTGAAAAATTGCAGCACCAAAAGACTGGCAGCAGTCCCGCATATTTCTGCCGGACTGCTGCCTCACGATTATCCAAGGAGGACATTATGGAAAAAATTCAGATGACGACCCCTCTGGTCGAAATGGACGGAGACGAGATGACCCGGATTCTCTGGAAAATGATCAAGGACGAACTTCTTCTTCCTTTTATTGACCTGAAGACAGAGTATTACGACCTGGGACTGGAGCATCGAAATGAAACCAATGACCAGGTAACGGTTGATTCTGCCAATGCCACGATGAAATACGGAGTAGCGGTGAAATGTGCGACCATCACCCCAAACGCGGCACGGATGACCGAATATAATCTGAAAGAAATGTGGAAGAGCCCCAACGGTACAATCCGGGCAATGCTTGACGGAACGGTATTCCGCGCACCCATCATTGTAAAGGGCATTGAGCCATGTGTCCGAAACTGGAAGAAACCGATCACCATCGCAAGACATGCATACGGTGATGTCTACAAAAATACCGAAATGGTTATCCCGGGTCCTGGCAAGGTTGAGCTGGTTTACACCGCAGAGGACGGAACGGAGACCCGTGAGCTGGTACATAATTTCACCAACACCGGCGTTGCCCAGGGAATGCACAATCTGGACGATTCCATCGAAAGCTTTGCGAAGAGTTGTTTTGAGTACGCCCTGGACACCCGTCAGGATCTTTGGTTTGCCACCAAAGATACCATTTCCAAAAAATATGACCATCGATTCAAAGATATCTTCGCGGAGATTTATGAAAAGGAATACAAAGAGAAATTTGAGGCGGCGGGCATCACTTACTTCTACACGCTGATCGATGACGCTGTTGCAAGGATCATGAAAGCGGAAGGCGGCTTTATCTGGGCGTGCAAAAACTATGACGGAGACGTAATGAGTGATATGGTATCCTCCGCATTCGGTTCTCTGGCAATGATGACCTCCGTGCTGGTTTCCCCTCACGGCTATTATGAGTATGAGGCTGCGCACGGTACCGTACAGCGCCACTATTACCGTCACCTGAAAGGAGAAGAGACGTCCACCAACTCCGTAGCCACCATCTTCGCATGGACCGGCGCTCTGAGAAAAAGAGGAGAGCTGGACGGCAATGAGGCGCTCTGCCGTTTCGCAGAGAAACTGGAAGCCGCTACGATCCATGTGATCGAATCCGGCAAGATGACCAAAGACCTCGCACTGATCACCTCCATCGAGAATCCTGTCGTTCTGAACAGCAGAGATTTTATTCTGGCGATCCGTGAGGAAATGGAAAAATAAGAAACGGAAAACAGCCGCAGATCCGATGCAATCCTATGCACGGTCTGCGGCTGTTTCTGTATCGGAAGCTGTGCAGTTTACTCCGCCAGCTCTTCCCATTTTTCATAAAGCTGTTCCAGCTCCGCGGCAATCTCAGCTTTTTCATTGCTCAGCGCCACGCATTTTGAGACATCCGTCGCCACCTCCGGCTGGGACATTTCTTTGTCAATCTCCGCATCACGGGTCTCCAGTTCTTCAATCCGAGCTTCCGTCTTTTTCAGATCATTCTCACGTTTTCTCTGACGTGCCTGTTCCTCCTTCTGAGATTTCCAGTCCAGTTTGACTGCCGACTGCGCCGGCTTTTCCACCTTGTCAGCAACCGCGGACGGCGCATAGATACTGGTCAGTTCTTCTTTCTTTTCCAGATAATAATCATAATTTCCAATGTAATTGACAAGCTGCTGGTTGGTCAGTTCCAGGATACGGGTGGCTGTCTGATTGATAAAATAACGGTCATGGGAAACATAGAGTACAGTTCCCGTATAATCCCTCAGCGCCTGCTCCAGAATCTCCTTGGAGACAATATCCAGATGGTTCGTCGGCTCGTCCAGGATCAGAAAATTGGCGTTGGAGAGCATCAGTTTTGCCAGAGAGATTCTTCCCCGTTCCCCGCCGCTGAGCGTATGGATCGGCTGAAAGACATCGTCCTCCGTAAACAGGAATGCTGCCAGCACATTGCGGATTTCTGTATTGGTCAGATACGGATAGGTGTCTGAAATCTCCTGAAAGATTGTCTTATCCATATGGAGCACCTGATGTTCCTGGTCGTAATAGCCGATCTGCACCTTGGTTCCCAGCTCGATCTGTCCGCCGTCCGGCGCTACGACACCGTTCAGGATCTTCAGGATCGTGGTCTTTCCGGTTCCGTTGTTTCCAATGATCGCCACCCGTTCCCCACGCCGGATCTCAAAATTCAGGTCAGAAAACAGCGGCTGTCCCGGAAAACTCTTGGACAGGTTCGACACGCGAAGGACATCGTTTCCGCTGGTCACCCTCGGCTCCAGACGGATCCGCATATCCGCGCGCACTTCCGAAGGTTTTTCCAGCACCTCCATCTTATCCAGCATTTTTTCACGGCTTTCCGCCCTGCGGATCGATTTTTCACGGTTGAAGGATTTCAGTTTCGCGATGACTTCCTCCTGATGGCGGATTTCCTGCTGCTGATTCATCCAGGCGTGGTAGGCCGCCTCACGGAGCATCGCCTTTTTCTGACTGTAGGCAGAGTAGTTTCCCTCAAAGGTGGTCACTTTGCCCGCGTCAATCTCGACAATCTTTGTCACGACACGATCCAGGAAGTAACGGTCATGGGAAACGATGAACACAGCCCCGCTGTAATTCAGCAGGTACCCCTCCAGCCAGGCGATGGACTCCATATCCAGATGGTTGGTCGGCTCATCCAGCAGGATCACATCCGGTTTGGTCAGCAGAAGACGTCCCAGAGCGACGCGGGTTTTCTGACCGCCGGAAAGCGTCGACACCTTTTTGTCAAATTCCTCCGGTTCAAAACCAAGCCCTTTCAGTACACCGACCACCTCACTGCGGTAAGCATATCCGTTTTCCAGTTCAAACGTATGGGAGAGGCGGGTATAGGTATTCATCAGTTCTTCCAGCCTTTCTCCCTGCTCCTGTTTCATTTCCGTCTCCAGGGCGCGGAGCCTTTCTTCCATGCGGATCAGCTCCTGCTTCGCCTGAAGCACTTCCTCATAGATTGTCAGGTCTCCGGTCAGGTCCTGATGCTGTGCCAGATACCCAAGCGTCTTTCCTTTGGAGAGGATCACTTCCCCGGTATCCGCCGTCATTTCCCCGACGATGATCTTAAACAGTGTGGATTTCCCCGCCCCATTGATCCCGACCAGTGCCGCCTTTTCCCGTTCTTCTATATGAAAGGAGGCATCTTTCAGGATCTCGTTGGTTCCAAATGCCTTTGAAATATTCTGACATGCTAATATCATATGTTCCTCCTGTAACCCTGATTTTTTTTGAAAGTCTCCGGTATCTGAAGATTCTACCCGGCGATTTTCGATCAGAATCTCTCTTATTATAGAGAAGAGCAAAGAAAATTTCAATAAATCTTTGACAATTTTCTCACATACATATATAATAAACTTATATTTTTGTATACATATCCATAAAATCTGAAGGCCGGAACCGTTGAAAGCATCCATTTTCGTCTGATTTTCCGGTACAGAATTTACGGATATGGCAGTTAGGAGGAAACGATCTTGGAAGAAAAAGGCATTTCACGAGCAGTCATCAAAAGGCTTCCACGATATTATCGGTATCTGGGGGAGCTTTTGGAGGATGGCGTAGAGCGAATCTCATCCAGCGAGCTCAGTGAACGTATGAAAGTGACCGCCTCACAGATTCGACAGGATTTGAACAATTTTGGAGGCTTCGGACAGCAGGGCTACGGATACAATGTCCGCTACCTCTACACGGAAATCGGAAAGATCCTCGGTCTGGACCGTACCCATAATATGATCATCGTCGGCGCAGGTAATCTCGGACAGGCACTGGCAAATTACGCGGCTTTTGACCGCAGCGGTTTTAAAACCGTGGGCATCTTCGATGTCAACCCGGTGCTGAAGGGCGTCAGCGTCCGGGGAATTCCGATCCGCATGACCGAGGAACTTCCGGACTTTATCCGCGAAAACAATGTGGAGATTGCCGCTTTGACCCTGCCGAAGGCAAAGGCGCTGGAGATGGCAAAGCTCCTTGCAGACTGCGGCGTGAAAGCGTTCTGGAATTTTGCACATACCGATCTGAACCTTGCCCTGCCGGGTGATTTTATTGTAGAGAACGTTCATCTTTCCGAAAGTCTGATGCGCCTTTCCTACAATCTCACCCGTTATGAGTCTGAACATAAACAGCAGAAACCGTAATATTGGATTGCCGGAGCTGTCCGGCAGCAAATTTGTTCTGAAATGCAGTATCCAGGCAGTTTTGACTGTCCGCGCATTTCAGGACTTTTTCTTTTACGGCACAAGGAGAATGCCGCAGCAGAGCCTGTTCCTCTTTGCGGTATCTGATTTTTGTATTCGAGAGGAGGAGAAATCATGCAAGAACTGGTGACTGCCATTCAGATGCGCCGCAGTGACGCACATACCATAGAACAGCAGAACATGCCGTCTGCGGTCCTGATGGAGCGTGCCGCACTTTCCGTTGTGGATGTGCTCCTGCAGAACTATGAGCCGAAAAAGATCCTTGCCGTATGCGGAACGGGAAACAACGGCGGGGACGGGGTCGCTGCCGCCAGGATCCTGACGCTTCGCGGATATCGGGCGGAAATTTTCCCGGTGGGAGATCCGGAACATTACAGCGAAGGAATGAAGGAACAGATGGAAATTGCAGAAAAATACCGGATACCAGTGGTTAAAAATCCTGTATTTGCGGAATATACTGTTATCATAGACGCTGTCTTTGGCACCGGACTGTCCCGTCCCGTCACCGGCGTCTATGCAGCGGTGATCGATCAGATCAATGAAAGCCATGTCCCGGTGATCTCCGTGGACATCCCCTCCGGCATACATACCGACACTGGCAGAATCCTCGGTACAGCGGTGCGCGCCTGCGAAACCGTCACCTTTGCCTTTGAAAAGCCAGGTCTTCATCTTCCGCCGGGAAGTATCTGCGCCGGAACGATCCATACGTCAGAAATCGGCATCACCGGCTGTTTTTCTCCCGGGGAGACACGCTATTACCGGATGGAGCAGGAAGATCTTGTTCCATTTCTGCAAAGAGATCCTCTTGGGAACAAAGGGACGTTCGGCAAGATTCTCATCGCTGCCGGCTCCAAAGAAATCTGCGGTGCGGCAATGCTCTGTTCCGAAGCTGCTTTTCGCTCCGGCGCCGGCATGCTCCGGATCCTGACAGAGGAACACAACCGGCTGCCGCTTCTGATGAAGCTCCCGGAAGCCATGCTGACCCTTTACCGGGAGGAAGAACCCCTGGAGCAGGCAGCACTCGACCAGGCGATGGAATGGGCGGATCTGATCCTTGCGGGACCCGGAATCGGCACCGGAAACACCGCCAGAGAACTTGTAGCATACCTGTTAGCCAACAGCCGTCTTCCGGTCGTTCTGGACGCAGACGCGCTGAACCTGATCGCCCGTGAGCCGGAACTTCTGCGCCAGGCGTCCTGTCCGACGGTCATTACGCCACATCTCGGCGAGATGGCGCGGCTGACCGGAAAAAGCATCGCAGACCTGAAAGAAGATCTGCCCGCCGCCGCGCTGGACTTTGCAAAGACATTCCACACCATTTGTGTCCTGAAAGACGCCCGCACGGTTGTCGCCTCACCAGAAGGCCGCGTTTACCTCAACACTTCCGGCTGCAGCGCTCTTGCGACAGCGGGAAGCGGAGATGTCCTCGCCGGTATTCTCGCGTCTTTTCTGGTACAGCAAACCCATGCGCCTCATCCACAGCCGGCAGACTGCACTGCGGCAGCGGCGGTCTTTCTCCACGGGTTGCTGGGAGAACTGGCCGCCAGACAGCGAAACGAAGCCTCCGTGCTGGCCGGCGACCTGATCCGAACCCTTACCTTCGGCCCGTTGTTCCGCGGGCAGGAATCTTTGGAACGCCGCAGCATTGATAAAAACCTTCCGGCGGAACCTTCCGCCCCTGCAGGTATACCTCCGAGAAAAATAGGGAATACTTAAGCCAGACCATAAAAATCGGAGAGTGAACAACATTGATGATTAAACGAGGCGATATTTTTTATGCAGACCTGCGGCCGGTCGTAGGAAGCGAGCAGGGCGGTGTGCGCCCGGTTCTGATCATACAGAATGATATCGGCAACAAACACAGCCCCACCGTGATCTGCGCGGCCATCACATCCAAGATGAACAAGGCAAAACTGCCGACGCATATCGAAATCGAAGCTTCCGATTACGGGATTATGCGGGATTCCGTGATCCTGCTGGAACAGCTCCGCACCATCGACAAACGAAGGCTGAAAGACAAGATCTGCCATCTGAACAAAGAACAGCTGGCTTCTGTGGACGAAGCCCTGAAGATCAGCCTGGATCTGCTTACATAAGGCTGAACGGTTACGGATGAGCAATGAGCATCCGCCGTGAGAATCCTTTCCCGATTCTTGACGAATGTCCGGGAAAGTGATATATTCTATTAATGGCTTTACGCTGAAATACAGATTCGCTGAAACAGAGAAAAAGGAGAGAACAAACATGTCAGGACATTCCAAGTTTGCCAATATTAAGCATAAGAAAGAAAAAAACGACGCCAAAAAGGGCAAAATTTTTACCATTATCGGCCGTGAGATCGTGATCGCCGTAAAAGAGGGCGGTCCGGACCCGGCAAACAACAGCAAACTGCGTGATGTGATCGCCAAGGCAAAAGCAAACAACATGCCGAACGACACCATCGAGCGCGGAATCAAAAAAGCAGCCGGAGATTCCAATGCCGACAACTATGAACGTATTACATATGAAGGTTACGGTCCCAACGGAATCGCTATCATCGTTGAGACTCTGACCGACAACAAAAACCGTACCGCAGCCAATGTAAGAAGCGCATTCACCAAAGGAAACGGAAATGTGGGCACTCCGGGATGTGTTTCCTATATGTTCGATCAGAAAGGGCAGATCATCATCGACAAAGAAGAGTGCGAGACGGATTCTGACGATCTGATGATGATGGCGCTGGATGCCGGCGCGGAAGACTTCCAGGAAGAGGAAGACAGCTACGAGATCCTGACCGCTCCGGATGATTTCTCTGCAGTGCGTGAGGCGCTGGAAAAAGAAGGAATCCCGATGGCGGAGGCTGATATCGCGATGATCCCACAGAACTATATCGCTCTGACGGATGAGCAGGCGCTGAAAAACCTGAACCGTACCCTGGATCTCCTGGAGGACGACGACGACGTTCAGAACGTATACACGAATCTGGACGCATAATTTCATCGGATGATGCAGATACTTATGCTGACAGACGGTCAGCATAACCATGGATCCCTGAAAGGCTTCGATACCGGAGCCCTGAGATC
>CABUPZ010000043.1 GCA_902493585.1 uncultured Fusicatenibacter sp.
GTTTTGCGATGTGTCTGTTAATGATGTACGTCAATGTGTGTCCGGCATTTGCGACCGATGCGACAACGGCGATTACCGAGAAATTTGATGTTTTCTACCAGCTGGTATCCTCGGTCATCCAGGCGATCGGTGCTGTCATCCTGGTCTGGGGAGCGTTCGAGTTTGGTAACTCGATGCAGCAGCAGGAAGGCGGGGCAACCACCCGTGCGCTGCAGCGTGTCGGAGGCGGGCTTGTCATGCTGGTTGCTCCAGCGATTGCAACGGCAATGATCGGATAACCGCTGCATAAGAATGCCAGAGAGCATGATGCCCTCTGACAAAAAGGAGAGTATATGTTTGATAATATGATTGAATTCATCACAGATCTCCTGAATGGTTCCTGGTTATTTCAAGGCGGCATTGCGATCTGGAATGGGCTGATCGGTTATGCATGGGATATCCTGCAGACCAATCCCCAGGCGCTGGCGGATGGTATGCTCTGGGATACCGTAGACGGTGTGTTTCAGTTATTGCAGATTGTCGGGGCATCCCTTATGACCGTCTTGTTTTTGATTAATTTCGTGAAAGAAACTGCAGATATCCGACACAACACAACATTGGAAAGTGCATTTGTGATGATGATGAAACTCATTGTCGGTAATGTGGTACTTCTGAATTTGAAAGAAATCATTTTGTTGATTGTAAGCATGGAACAGAATCTGCTTGAAATTGTAGCGCCGTCCGGGAATGTAAGCCTTCAGCTGACCATTCCCGGGCTGGATGACTGGGAAATTTCCGTCCAGGGAACGATTTTTGGGATAATGATGGGGCTGCTGTTTCTAATCGTAGCCTTAGCGGGCGTGATCGTGATTTTGTGGACAGCCTATAGTGTATTTTTCAAGCTATTTTTTTATATCGCAACGGCGCCGTTGGCGATGTCTACCATATTGGGGACACAAGGCATGAGCCATAGCGCCTATGCATGGATCAAGACTTTTTTGTGCGCGTTGGGAGAGATTGCCGGGATCGTCCTGGTGCTTCGCCTAGGCGCGGCACTGGTGAATGCACAGGGATTTTTTCCCGCCATGCCGTCAGGCGGTGTCTGGGATCTGTTGGGACCGCAGATCTGGGGCGGACTGCAGTGTACCTTAAGCATTATCATCATCACCGGAGCCGTGAAATCCGTGGACTCGATGATACGGCGTGCATTTGGTTTTTAGCAGATAAGGAGGCAGTATGATACCGATCAATGAAAATTTTGAGAAAGCATATAAGGACAGCATGGCGAAAGGGTTTACCGTCAAAGAGCTTTTTGCAGTATTTAGTGCTGCCGCATCTTTGGCGGTTGTCTGTGTTGTTTGTTTTTTTGTCCTGCACTGGAACCTGTATCTCTCCTTCTTTTTGGGGCTGCCTCCGGCGGCAGTGATGATCCTGATCGGTTTTTGGAGATCGGCAAGCGACCTAACGGTCAAGGAAGCCTATGATGCAAGGCGGTACCGGGAAAAGACAGAGTTGCTGTGCTATCAGTCGACGGAATATGAACGGGAACTGGATTTGTATCAGGAGATTTTGGAAGCGGTGAGTGAAGAAACGGAAAGGAAGAGAAAATAAGGGAATGAGTTTTTTAACAGGAAACGAAGAATTTGTGCGCTGCAAGAAGCTGACGGAACCCGTCTACCAAACACCCAGGAGCGTCCAGGAAGCACTTGATATCGCAAGTGCCCATAAAGAGGGGATCTTTGAAATAGAAAAGAACAATGAAAAAGGCGATAAACCGAGAAAATTTGACCGGGTCTATGAATTCACGGATGTGAATTATGTCGATCAGGATGAAAAGAAACAGAATACGGTGTGCCTGTTATGGTGCAAGTTTCTAAACTCCATGACGGTCGATTTCAAAATTACGATCGTCTCGGAACCGCGAAATGCAGCAGCATATGAAGCGAATTTTCTGCAGGATATAGAAAACAGTAAATATCCGAAATTAGCAGAATATAACAACCGCCTGATCCGCGAAGGCCTGAAGAGAAGCCGGGAAAATATCAGGAAAAGGTATTTCCTGACGGTTACCTGCGTCCGGAAAAGCTATGAAGAAGCCGAAAATTGGTTCCATATCCTAGAAGCTACGGTTTTTCCGATTTTTGACGCGATTGGTTCAAAACTGGTGCCGCTGGATGCAGTGGAGAGATTCCGCAGCATCCGCAGTTTTTTTTATACGGATGACGTATGGAAGTATTCCTGGGATGAGATGGAACATACCAGGAGAGACTGGCGCAATGACCTTGTACCAACCTCGATTCACAACAAAAAAAGTTATCTGGAACTTCCGGAAGAGTACATGCGGATCTTATATGCATCTTATCTGCCCAGTTCCTTGAACGAGGAAAAAGCCATCCATGAGCTGACGGATTTTCCCTTTTACACCTGCGTGACGTTTGACAATGCCTGTATTCCACGCCGGATCCTGAAACAAAAACTGACTAATTCCAATACGAACAACGATATACAGATCAGCCAGGAATTGGAAGCGAATGCCCGCAATGGAAACCTGACAGGAATTCCATCTTTCCTCAAGCGGAAAAAGAAAAAGGAGATCGAAGCTTATCTGGAACAGATTGAGAAGAACGACGAGAACGGGTTTTATGTAGGCATCTTACTGATGGTCCGGGCAAACAGCAGAGAGGAACTGAAAGCCAATACCGAGGAAGTAAGGATCCGGTGCGCAGGATTGGGGATCCAGCTGACCACCTATTATGACCAGCAGCTGCAGGCACTGAATACCCTGCTGCCGATCGGTGCGCGGCGCGTCAAGCAGATGCGTCCGCTGCTGACTACCTCCTATGTGGCGTTCCAGCCATTCTACGCCTGGGACCTGATCCAGCCGGGTGGTAAATATTATGGGATCAATAAAAAATCCGGGAATCCCATTATCGGAGACCGGACAAGCCTGAAAAATGGAAACGGTGTCATTTTTGGACACAGTGGCAGTGGAAAAAGCATGCTTTTAAAGCTTACAGAGATTGGGCAGACCCTGATCTGCAGTGACGATGATATTTTTGTGATCGATCCGCAGAATGAAATGCAGGGGATCACCAAACAGTTTGGCGGCAATTTTTATGACTTGTTTGCTTCAGAATTCTGCTTGAATCCACTGGAGATTCCGGAAAAATTATTCAAAACAGGAAATGAAAAGGAAAGGCAGCTGTTTATCAGTGAGCAGATGGAATTTATGGAAGCTTTCTTTTATTCCATTATGATTGGATTGATCCCAAATTCCTTCCATAAATCCTTGATTTATCGTTGCGTCGACCAAGTGTACAAAGATGCATTCAGCAAACGGCATCCGGTGTCTCCGGTATTATCCGATCTTGCTGAGTGCCTGAAGCAGCAGCCGGAACCTGAGACAAGGGATCTCTATGGTGCGCTGGAGGCGCACATCAGCCATGGGTACCGGACACTATCCGGGCAGAGCACCATCACGGAAGACAGCCGGTTAAAAGTATATGGAATGAAAAATGTACCGGAACCTATGCTGGAAACGATCATGATTACCGTTATGCATATCCTATCCCAGCGTATTAATTACAATGTGAAACTGCAGCGGGCGACTCATGTCATTGTGGATGAAGCCCAGTATATCTGTAAACATGAAAGTTCCTGTAATGAGCTGAACAAAGCTTATCTGACCTACCGAAAATTCGGCGGCATTTGTACAATCTGTCTCCAAAATGTATCCGCAGCAATGGCAAATGATACAATCCTGGAGATTGTTTCGAATTCTGATTTTAAGGTATTCCTGGACCAGGGCGGTGATGACCGGAACCAGCTGTCAAAGATTCTGGCAATGTCGGACCAGGAGTTTCATGCGTTGGCAGACCCGGAACCCGGACAGTGCCTGATCGTATGGGGAGATAAAATCCTGCAGTGTGATTCTAAGATCAGCAGAGACAACCCTCTGTATCAGTTCTATACCACAAACTTTCATGAGGCAGCAAGAGAAAATCGAAATGTTTTCTATGAATTCCCGGAATCGGAGGAGTTTGGATATACGGAGGAGGAAGATGATATCTCTATTGAAACGATCAGTCGGGAAGAAGTTCCAGAGGAAATACAGGCATATCCGGAAATCTCTCGGGAGGAAGAAAAGCTGATCCGGTGCGTGGAGGAAGCGCAGAAATGCGGGGAAGAACTGCATGCGTACGAGGCTGCCCTGCTTTGCGGCACGGAAGTAACGGCAGCGGAACGTTTGTTGGAGGGCCTATGCGCTCGCGGGATCCTGACCAATGAAAATGGAAGCTACAGGAGGGCAGTATGAAAATAAAAAGACAAGAGGAAAGGGTGATTAAGAAAAAAGAAGAAACGGAGATACCCGTTGAAAATGATACGGTGCTTCCCTTCTTTGGAAAGCGAAACGGGGAAGGGAAACCGTCGGGTAAAGCGACGGAAACAGGCAGTTCCGGAAACGGAATGGGAGGGTGGGGAAAGAAAGGAATTCTATGGAAAACGGCAGGGTACGTGCAGAAGACAGCCCAGACCGTACAGCAGCTCTCTGATACAGGAGAGGAAGAACAAAATCCATACTTAGATGAGCGCGTGATCCAGATGCTTTCTTATGTTTCTGCGTCTGAGAAAAATTCCAAACAAAAGGTTCCCGTGTCAGAGTCTGACACGGAAAAACCGAACGGAAGGAGTACCGATGCAAAACGAGAGTCAACAGGGTACCGTTCTGGGAGTGAAAAAATGGCTTACAGCCAGGAAGAAAGGGATGCGCCAGCAAACCAAAAACAGGAGTTTCCGTATGCGAAAACAAAAACAGATGAATACGCTGCGGAAGCGATGGACCAAACGGCATATCGCACAAATTGGTGGGCTGGTCGGAACGCGGAAAATGCAAAAAGTGTCGCAAAAAAAGGGAAAATAAGCGAACGCCCAGAAGAAAAAACATCCGAACAGTTCCAGGGAAGGATTGCATCTGAAAAAAGGACGGTAAGTAGGCCATCCCAAGACGCCGGAAATTTTTCCTTTTTATCAAATTCCAAGGAAAATCGTACGAAAATGGATAGATATCAAGGATCGTCTTTCTTTGGTGAAAAGGAATTGTCTCAACATAGAGAAAAAAGCATCGATGGAAACGCTTCTTCCAACCGTGTGCAGCCATCAAAAGCCGCAAAAGCTTATGAAGAACAGGAAAAACGAAACACAGGATCGCAAAGCATGGATTACCGTGAAATCCAGGGAAAAAATGCTGGAAAAAAGACTGCAAAAAATGTTTCTGACCGTAGGACAGATCAAATCCATCGATTAGCGCAAAAACCGATGGATACGGCACAGGCGGCAGGAAAAGCGGCCAAAACAGGACAGGGAAATCCCACGGGGAAAACTACGATCCTGTCTTTTGCGGAAGCTGCATGGAAAGCGGGCCAAAAAATAAAAAATGAAGGATTCGGAAGACAGAAGCAAGAACGGAACTTCCGTGGAAATGACCGGGAAATCCGGGCATACGCACAGAATGAGACGGTAGAAATTTCGAAAAGGCTCACAAATTTCCTGATCACTTTCCTGTTCGGAATCCCACTGTTTCCGATCCTGGTTCTTGTCATTGTCCTTTGTACGCTTCTGTTTGGCAGCGGCTCTGCGTCGCAGGGAACTGGATTATCTGCGCAATATGACCAAGCCTGTTATCTGGCTGCAAAATATGAATCGGGCGGCAATCCCGACCAGACAGGAGGAGACGGCGGAAATGCTTGCGGAGAGTTTCAGTTTGACAACCGTTATGAATTGGGACCATTTGTATCCTGGTGTTACACAAAAGACCCTACGTTTTACGCAGCGTTCCAGCCGTACCTTGGGATGACCACAGAACTGAAATCCAATGAGGCTTTTTACAATGCGTGGCATACCATCTGTGACTCGGATCTGGAAGTTTTTGAGGCTGCTCAATGCGAATACGTCTACACCCAGACCTTGATGCCATTGCTGCAGGAAATGACCGCATATTATGGCTATGATTTTGTGAACTGTTCCGATGCATTAAAGGGATGCATCCTGAGCTTTGGGAACCGTGATGGAAAATATGTTGCCAGCTTAAGGCGATATTTTGACGGGACCACCGCCTCTTCCACGGATCGGGAAATTATCGAGCGGGCATATGATGCGATGATTCAACGCCGCCCGTATATTCAAAGATGGAGATACGAAAAAATGGATTGTCTGGCTCTTTTGGATGGGGTACTTGATGTTTATGAGCCATCGTCCAATGCAGCCGGATCGATTGACTGGTCATGGAAACGCATTGCGGGAGGCAGTGAAATAGGAAATCTGGCAGCGCAGATTGCGATTTCAAAGGTAGGATGCGGATATTCCCAGGCGATGCGGGATGAAGAAGGATGGTATGACTGTTCCTCACTGGTGTACCGCTGCTATGCGGAAGCGGGGATCACATATCTGAATGGGAAGACCGCCGCAGATGAAGCGAAATATCTCGTAGAACACGGTATGACAGTGAGCGCATCTGAGCTGCAGCCCGGGGACATTATCTTCTACTCCTATGAAAGTAATGGAAGGTACCGGAATATCAGCCATGTTGCAATCTATATCGGAAACAATGAAATGGTTCATGCAGCAAATCCGTCAAGAGGTGTTGTAAGAGATCCTTTTAACCCATCGAACCTGACGGAGCCATTGTATGCCCGTCCGCAATAGAAAGAAGGTGATAGCACATGGAAGTGAAGAAAATAAAAGCCGAGGAACTGAAGGATGTCGTGGATGCAATGGAAGAACGGCAGATGCTGGTCGTAACTTTTGAAGATGAGGAGGAAGAAGATGAATCACGAACTGGATGTTGTACAGATCAGGCTGATTAAGGAGCGGACACTTTATAGCGAGAGTGCTTTAAACTCGCCGGAAAACGTTGTCCAGTTTCTGACCGATGAATTTGCTTCCTTTGACAGAGAAGTATTCGGAATACTGAATCTTAACACCCAGAATCAGGTGATTAACATGAATATTGTTTCCGTCGGAGCGATCGATCAGGCGATCATATCTCCCAGAGAGATCTTTAAGAGCAGTATCCTTTCCAATGCTGCGAGCATTTTGCTGCTTCATAACCATCCGAGCGGAAAGGTAACTCCAAGCCGTGAGGATCTGCAGATTACAGACCAATTATGCAACGCGGGAATGCTGTTGGGTATTCGTGTGTTGGACCATGTGATTATTGGCGGACGAAATGGTTGGAGCTATAGTTTTCTGGAACATGGAGATATGGAAGCTGGGCGTATCGTGAAAAGAAAAGAAAGTAAGAAGGTGCGCTTATGAAACAGAAAAAAATTATATTGCTGTGTACCGTTATTGGCATTCTGCTAATTATGGTATCGGTTATTTTTTCCTTTAAAAACCAAAAGGATTCACAGCCGGACCAGACAGCAGCCAATTCTGTGGATTTGTCAGAACAAAAAGAGGATGCTCTACAGCAGATAGAAGAAGCTTACCGGCAACTTTCCGCAGAGGATCAGGAGAACTGCACAGAATATATGGAACAAGCCAGAAATAACGTCGAGAACGCGGATACAGAACGTACGATCCAGGCGGTTCTTACGCAAACACTGGAATACCTGCAGGGTCGAGGAAAAGAAGCGTCCGAGAAACCCGTGTCAAAGTCTGACACGGGTGAAGCAGAGGAAGAGAATGAAGAACTGTATCCGTTGGGGAAGGAAAAGGATGGGCGTGAATATACGCCAATCTCAAACCCATCAAATTGGGAATATTTAAGTGAAACGGAACAGAAGGGAATTACGGAAACGAGTATTCCGGTTCTGGAAGATGAAAACCATACGATTGATGTCATTTGCCAGGATCTGTTAAGCAGTACCATGTCCTATTCCTATACATTATCCACAGAACTTGGCCTTTGGTGCCAGGAACATGGGGTTGAGGCAAGTGCCGGTGAATACTTATCTTATGGATCTTACGAAGACAACAAAGAAAGCTTTTATATTTCCTTAAACGATGAGAAGGAAACCGTCTTGCTGGCGACGTATTATAAGAGGACCATCAGCTGGTCTTTTGAACCAGTGGAAGCCAGCAGAGACGAGATCCTGCAGCAGGTAGATACGGAAGAAGGAGACGCGGGACTTCCGGAATAGGAAGTAAGAAATCAGGAGAAAAGAATGAGAAAATCCAGGGAGAAGAAGCCGTTGCTGCATGTATTTGTATGCAACGCAGCAGCCTATGAGCAGGGGGAGCTGATAGGAGGCTGGCTGACCCTTCCTGCATCGGAGGAAGCAATGCGGCAGTATTTATCTGGACAGCATCTGATTACAGATTATGACCTCGAGGGGAGCTGCCTGATGGAAGATTGGGTGCGGGAGGCTGTTATGTGCTGCGAGAAAAATGTAATACAACTCAATCATTATATTGAAAGGAAAAGAAAAATGGAAAAAAGAATTTTTACGAGAGGCAGCGTCGATAAAAGAACGTTGGAAAGATTGATGGCATACCAAAGAAAATATATGGAAAACAAGAAGGAGAGCACAAAACAGGATGAAAAAAGATGAATTTTATTACGAGATTGCGGAAAACTTAAAATCTTATCTTCCGGAAGAGTACCAAAATGCGAAAATATCGGTTGAAAGAATCGAAAAACCGGAAGGACCGAAAACAGGAATTACCGTCGCAAAGGAATTGGGGAGTATCATCCCTGTGGTATATCTGGATGACAAGTTTGCAGAATTTTCCCAGGAGAAAAAGAAACTGGAAGATATTTTTCACGAGGCGGCGCAGCGTGTGGTCGATGCAGAACAGATGATTCAGGGGCAGGACCTGAACCTCGACAGGATGCAGGCGTATGAAAGCAGTGCATCCCAAATTCTTCCGGAATTATTATCTAAAAACCAGCGGACAGAATTTTTGAAAGAATATGCATACACCTATGAAATTCCGGACTGTATCGCAACATATTCCATACAACTGAATGATTCTCTGAAAGTACGGGTGACAAACAAGATGCTGGATACATGGGGCATCTCAAAAGAAGAATTGAGAAAAACAGCAATTCAAAATATAAAGGAAGTAGAATTCCAATCCATGACATCACTTCTGGCGGAAGCTGGGCTGCCGCTTGAGATTTCCGAGGTAGAATTACAGCAAGATCCTGGCTTGTATGTACTGACAAATCCGAGGCGCTCGTATGGTGCGGCGGTGATCATGGACTCAGAAGTTTTGAAAATGGTGGGCGAGAAACTTCAAAGTGATTATTTTGTCTTACCCTCTTCCGTACATGAAGTGATCTGTGTCAAAAACAATGGTGCAATATCGCTCGAGGAGTTGCAGCAAATGGTACGGGAAGTGAACAGGACGGAGGTAGATCCTTCGGAAAGATTGTCCGACCAGGTTTGTTATTACAGCTGTAATCAGAAGCAGCTGATTTATGCGAGGTCTGGCAGGGAGCTTCAAGAAGCCCTGAGGGAATCTGGTCCAAAAGAAAATAAAACGATAAAGAAAAACCGTTGGTTATCTTAATGATTGGAGTGAGATATCAATATGGACGAATTGCTGCAGGAAATGCGGGAAAACATACAAATATTAATGGAGACAGCGGAAGTGCTGGAAAACCAGATCCGGCGGCTGCAAAGCCTCAGCCCGGAAGAAGCCAGGGAATTCATACAGCGTCATCAGGAAGCATTGCGAGAACGGAATGTGCCGGTTGATGCATCGCCCAGCCGTGAAGAAGTGCCTGTCACAGAGAAATCTGCGGAACATGCGCAAAGAAAGCGCAAGAGATCTGTCATGTCAAAAATATAGGGGAAAGTAACCGTTCGCTCAGCTGAACTGTTACCTGTTACAGGGCAGAGACCGTGATAAAGCGTTGGAAAAAAAGAAAAAGTATGGTATGATGGAGACAGAAAAATGATCGGAGTCGAGAAAATGGACTATCGCTTGAAACATCGCTTTCAGCTTTTGAGTAGGAAGGAGAGAATATGAGCACAAAGATAGAAAGCCGGCATAAACAGGCACTGCGTTATGCAATGGAAAAAATCAGCCGTTCTCCGCTTGCGCCTTATGTCAATGAACTATATCTATACGGAAGTTATGCTCGTGGAACGCAGACATGGGAAAGCGATGTGGACCTTTTGCTTACTCTGGATGGAAATGCTCCAAACCTGAAAAAAGAAATTATAAAGTTGAAAGCAGAAGTATCACAGGATGGAATCGATGATGTGCAGGTGGATCTGAAGGTATTGTATGGAGACGCTTGGAAAACGAGTCAAATGTTGTATTATCAAAATATACGCAGGGAAGGAAAGAAATTATGGTAAGCCGATTGGAGAGTTACTTTGACTTTGCTGAAAATGATTTCCAGTTCTTTATGGCGGCATATGAAAACCATATGGTTGCCAACCAGATGGGCGCGATCGCCCAGGGAATCTGCGAAAAGTATTTGAAGCATATCATAACCGAATATTCGGTGGTTCATAACGAGCAAGAGATGCAGGAAAAAAACAGCATCCTGCGAACGCATAGCCTTACGAAGCTTATAAAATATTGCAGAAGCCATATCGAGGATTTTGAAATTGACAGGAAACAGATCCAGATGATTGATGGATATTATTTCTCTACCAGGTATCCGGGAGAAGAGAGCATTGCCATTGACCAGGAAGATATTGAGGATTGTAAGGCTGCGGCAGAGAGCTGCAGGAAATGTGTCCTGCAATATATGAAAAAAGAACAGAAAAAAGAACCGGAAAAACTGGATGATTTACCACCGAAGCCACAAAAGAAAATGACAATCAAATAATCAGGAAAGAGGAAACAGTACAAATATATCGTGTGCTGTTTTCTTTTTTTGCCTTAAAAAGGTCAAGGAGGTGCTGGAATGGCATATGAAGATGGAAATGGCGATCTGGGAGTTATCATTAATACAGAAATGATGATCCTTAAGGGAGCCATTCAAGTAGGAACATTTTTAGGCGGCAAAATCGCATCGTCAAAATTGAATCCTCTTATTTTTCTACAATATATGACAAAGCTGAAAAAAGATAAACGGATCAGTGAGTCGGATTTCCGGTCTTTTAAAGAATTCCTGCAGGCAAGTGAAGGGGACTATACGATTGCCAATCTGCCTACGCAGGACGCAGAAAAAATGAAGGCATTCGAGGATACGCTGTATGAGGCGGGCATTACCTACTATGTGCTGCCGGATCTGGATTTGAATGATGGGATGCGCCAGGTCGCGGTGCTGAACAGGGACATCGGAAAATGGCAGGGAGTCTATGAAGCATTTGTTTCAGCAGAACTCACAGAGGGCGGTATTATGAGCTTTCAGGAACTGAAAGCGCTTACTTCCGGCCAGTACCAGATCAAAGGCATAGCGCTCGGTGATTACCGGGAGGATGGGAAAAAACTGACAGATCTTTTGGGAATCCTGAAAGAACGGCATGTCAATTTTGCTGTACTTCCAGATTTGAAGTATGGAGATTATAATCTGCAGCTGGCAATCGCAAATGTGGATCTGGAAAAATTCAAGGCTGCTATGCAGGTATATGTTGAGACGTATGCGGAAGAGCGAAAAACAGATCCGATTTTGGGAGAATCCGCGACCATTTCGGAAGAAGATTATCTGCAGACGGGAATTTTATCAGAAAAAGAATATATGGATTCTGCCGATCCTGAAATAAAAAAAGCAATGGAAAGCGATAAATGGAGGAAGGCAAGCGATGTAAAAACGGAGTCTTTTGAAAGCGCCCTGGCATCGGAAACAGAAACTTTGCTGCCAGGGCAGCATTATATTACGATCAACCAAAGCCTTATTCTGTCCCAGGAAGAGGATATGGTCTTCACCCGGATTCCCGGCACAGACCCGCCGCAATATATGTTCTTTGACAAGACGCAGACCCTTGATGACGGACGTACCTACGCAGCTGTTTTGGAGGAAAAAAAGGAGTATGCAGTTTACGAGATGAACGATAAAAACCTTCCGCATCGGGTCGGTGTATTCTCGGGGGAAGAAATTTATTCACACTACGATCCAGTCACGCGGAAGATTCCAGCGGCTGAAGATAAGGAAGCACGGAAAGAGACAGAAGTATCCGAAACGGTCGGACGAAAAGTAGCGAAGCCGGATCATTTCGAGGATGCGGGATATTACGTCATAGAACGAGGGAAAGCATCTGCCGGCATGCTCCAGCGCCAGTTTAAAATCGGCTATCAGGATGCCAGTGAACTTATGGACCGGCTGATCGGCGCCGGGGTGATCGCAAAAACGGACGTCTCTCTTTCCAAGAAGGTTCTGATGACAAAGGACCAATTCGAACAATATCTCCGTTCCGGGAAGCAAGCGGCACCAAGGACAGATGGAAAAGGACTGAAAATCCCGCAAATGGGAGGTAAGGGAGGGCTGAAACTATGATACAGAAGAAGAAGCCGCCCATCAAAGCGTTTCTTGTTCTGCTTGGCGTTTTATTGGTGGGAGGGTATTACCTGTCTGGATTATTTACCTTTCCGTCCCTGAATGCATCCAATTATTCGGATTTGCTGCTGGAAATTTTTACGCATCCGTTTCGTAATTACTATAATGATATGACCACGATCATACTCGGCTGTGCGTTGATCGGCTGGGTATTTTTTGTTGCCTGGTATCTGCAGCATAACCGGAATACGCATCCCGATGTGGAGCATGGCTCCAGCGAATGGGGAAACGTCAGGAAGGTCAATGAAGAATTATATGACCGGAAATGCCCGGAAAATAACCGGATCCTTTCCAAAAACCTGCAGGTAGGGCTGAATAAGTTATCGAACAATAACGCCATTTTTGTTGGTTCCCCAGGTACCGGAAAATCTATGTTTGTGGTAACGCCGAATCTGCTGCTTGGCGGAGCGTCTTATGTGGTTTTGGATGTTAAAGGGGAACTGCTGTCAAAGTATGGCAACTATCTCAGCGCGATCGGCTATCAGATCAAGGTGCTGAACCTGAAAGAAATGGATAAATCGGATCGATACAATCCCTTCCGGTATATACAGGAAGAAGATGATATCCCGAGGATCATAGTCAATATTTTTAAGTCTGTGGAACCTCCGGAAGCGTCGAAAGGAGATCCCTTTTGGGACGACGGATGTGCCTTGTACCTGCAATCGCTTTTTTATTTTACCTGGATGGTTACCGTGGAGGATAAATTGGAGATCTTCCGGGAAGCAAGGATCGAATGGAGCACCGTGTACGAAACACCTACCATGAACCAGATTACGGCATTAACGCTGCTGGAATCGCAGCCAGAAAGCAGGACTTTCGATGGAAAACCCGCAGAAGAAGGATATACCAAAATGACGAAGTTGATCGATGCCCTGCAGGAAAGGAAAGGGGCAGCTCATCCGGCTGTGCGCGATTACCGGAAGTTAAAAGACGGAGCGCCGGAAACGGTCAATTCCATCATCCTCATCCTGAATGCCAAATTAAAGTTCTTTAACAGCCCTGCCGTGCAGCGCATTTTTGAAGAAGATGACATGAAGCTTCAGGAAATCGGAATGGGCCGGGAAGAGGACGGGATCACAAAAACAGCTTTGTTTTTGGTGGTGAAGGAAAATGATACAAGCTACAATTTCATCATCAATATGCTGTATCAGCAGCTTTTTGACACGCTGATCCGCACGGCTGATTTTGAGTGCCATGGGAAGCTTCCCATACGGGTCGAGGTGTGGATGGATGAGTTCGCCAACGGCGCGCGTCCGGAACGTTTTGAAAACCTGATTACAACTTTGAGAAGCCGTAATATCGCCGTTTTGCTCTTTCTGCAGTCTATCAGCCAGATCAAGACCATTTACAAAAACGACGCCTGGGACATCCTTATGGACGCCTGTGCTACGTTTGTTTTTCTTGGCGCAGGGCGAGGGGCATTGAGCACGCAGAAATTTATCAGCGAGCTGATCGGAAACACAACCATCGATAAAACGTCGGACGGGCTGAGTTACAGCAGCAACGGCGGAGGCAGTTTAAATTTTGACCGCATGCAGAGAGCACTGATGACACCGGAAGAAGTTGGCAGGATGCCGAAAAACAAGTGCATGATTTTTCTGGAAGGCCGGCAGCCAATGATGGATACAAAATACCGGCCGTTTGAAGATGAAAATTATAAAAAGGCAATGAGCCTTGGCGCTTATGAGCATCCAGTGACTGTGAAAAAGAGAAAAGATGGAAGATGGGAAACAGTAAAAAGGGCATCCAAAATGATAGTTGCCAATGACCGTATGAAAGAAAAATTTGTAGAAAAAGCGACAGTCCCGGGATCGCAGCACAGGATCATTGAATTAACAGAAGATGAGTTTTGTGCCATCCAATTTCCGGATCCGGAGGCAGGAAATGCATCAGAAATAATCTTTCAGCAACTGAAGGAACTGGAAAATTCCCGGACAGAGCAACGGCTCCTGCAAAAGCTAGAACAGGAACAGAGAGACAAGCAGCGGATGGAGCATGGGACGCAGAAAACGAAAAAACAGGAAGAACGGGACATGAAAGGCAGCATTTCGGATTTGGTGGAACGATATGCCGATCAGCTGACGGACGAACAATTAGAGGAAATTGTTCTGGGGATAAAAAATGGGCTGCTGGAAGAGGACGTAAAATCATATTTTTTCTTACCAATGGAGGATATGCGGCGGATCAGGACCGCACTGGAACAGGTGAAAGCATAACAGGAAAAGAGGAGGTAAATCATTTGGGCGATTACTTGGAAGAAACAGCAAAAAAATATGGGGTATTGATCAGTGATCTGAAATACTCGGAAGATTTAAGAGAGCGGGCGTTACTGGAACTGACCGCACGGGCGGAGGAATATCCTTTAATGATGCTCAATGAAACGGTTGGTTATCTGGAGAACCGGCGGGTGGCATGCAAAACAGCAGAGGAAGTGAGAAGACAGATTTTTTCTTATCTTGACATCGAGAACGACAATCTGGTAATCGGAAACAACGATTGCGGCGACTTGATCCAGGACGAAAAAAACCGGTTTTTTTTGATCCTTTGCGAACCTGGAAGCCATCCGATTGGGACAACGGTAGAAAGTTTGGAGGATGCGATTTATCTGGGGGACGACGGCTATGGCATATGATAAGCAAAAAGCGTTTCAGGCGGCAAAAGAAGAAAAAAAGAAAATGAAAGAGAAGATCCAGGAATCCATAGAATCCTGGGCGGTACAGCCAGAAGCCCTCGCAGCTTTTTTTCAATTTTCCGAAAAGTTTTCCTATCAATATTCCTTTCGGAATACCCTTCTGATCCAGCAGCAAAACCCTGGGGCAATCCTATGCCAATCCTTTGATGCGTGGAAAAAGTCCGGATATTCCGTCTTGAAAGAGATGCATGGAATGTCGATCTATGTTCGGGTGAAAGCGACAATCCTGGAGATCGACGGAAAATTCATTCCATTATCCGAAGCCTCCGAAAAACAGAAAGAGGATTACAAAAACGGGAAAATCCCATACAAGACGAAGATGCGTTATCGGATCGGAAAAACATTTGACATTGCGCAGACGAATTTTCCGCCTGAAAAATATCCGGAATTACTGAGCCGCGGCATACCATCAGATAAGCATGGAATCTGTGTTCAGGCAATCCGTGAATATTGCGAAACAGAATTGAAAGTTCCGGTTATCCTGGAAGCCAATGTGCCAGGGAGTCCAGAAGACCTCCATATAGGCTATGGGATCCAGGGGGCTTCGCTTTATGGATTTTATGACCGCACACAGAAAGAAATCCATATTGGAAAAACGCTGCAGGATACAGCGGCGCTGTCAACGCTTGCGCATGAAATGGGGCATGCAGTGGCACATGAGAACCGTGCGGACGATGAGAATCTTCATAAAATTGAATTTGAGGCGGACGCGTTCAGCATCATGCTGCAGGAGCATTTTGGGCTTCCAATTTCCGACAGAAGAAAAGAACATATCAGTGAACATTATCGGAAGTATCAGATGACTGCAGGGGAAAATTTCAAACCGGAAGAAAGCGTAGACAGGATCTTTGCTTTATATAAGAAGCATATCAAAGGGATTGAACAGAAACTGCAGAAGTATCTCCCGGAAGAAAGTAGAACTTTTGGGAAAGATATGTTGGCGGCAAGAGAAGCAAACAAGCAGGAACAGACGGAAAAGAAAAATTCCGAAGAGCGGAAAAAGAAATGGCGGAAGAAAGTGAGGTAACATCGGAGACGGATCATTTTGTTGGAGATTGCTCTGATTTTGTCATAAAAAAAATAAAAAAAGGAAAAGACAGCCTGTGTCAGACTTTGACACGGGCTGTCTGATGGAAAAGGAGAAGAACATGAACCTGGAAGAAAAAATCAAAAAAAGTGATATGGATCTGGAAAAAGCAAAACGCCGCCTGGAGAAAATCCAGCAGGAAAACCAGCGGTTAAAGGAACTGAAAGCGAAAAAAGAAAAAGAAGAAAGAGAAAAACGCCAGATGAATCTTGGGGCATTTATGGAACAGTATCTTGGAACCATTGATTTTCATGATCCCAAATTTCTGGAATTTCTTGACTTCGTGAAAGAAGATTTTGTGAAAAATGATTCTGCAGAAACCACGGATCGAGAGGAAGAATGTCAAAACAGTGAATCGCTGGAAGCTGTTGAATCAGCACCAGAACAGCAAAATAATGATTCCTCTGGGTACGGATTTTGAAAATAAAAATCAAAAATGAAAGAGAGCGTGAGAAGAAATATGGCAGACGAAAAGAAAATTCAGTTGACACTCACGAATGAAAAGCTGATTGAAAAAATCGAAAAATATTCGGCTTATGGATTTTCCAGCCGCAAAGAATTGATAAGCGCGGCAATCCTGGCGTATGAAAATACGCTGATTGTGGAAGAGAGAAATGAAAAACTGATGAAGGACTTCGCAGAAGAATTTCGGCGAATTTCGGAAAAAAGGGAGGGGGAAAAGAAACGTGCAAGCCTTGAAAATGAGTATTTATGATGCGTTTATTTCTATATCCTGGGGTCTTAGGGGCCGCCCCTAACAAGGTGCATTTTGTAATGCAAAATGCGTATCTTGCTAATGAACAATCAATTTTCTGTGATATGGGGAAATTTCCGGATTTGGAGTATCAGAAAAAAAGGAATACTCCAGATCTGATAGTATAGGGTCTCCAGATTTGGAGTATTTTCAGAAAGGGCTTATCGGAAAATACTCCTGTAAGTTCACGATTCGGAAATCGGACAAAAGAAAAATTTCCGGATTTGGAACACCAGGAAAAGATAAATACTCCAGATCTGACAGTACAGGGTCTCCAGATTTGGAGTATTTTCAGAAAAGGCTTGTCGAAAAATACTCCAAATCCGGAAAAATGGAAGTTTCCGGATTTGGAGTATCGGGCAATCGAGGAAAGTAGAGGATTTTGCAGAAAAGGGAAAGGCAGCATGGGAAGAAAAAAGAAAAAAACAGACACAACGGAAAAGCTATCGTGTAATCTTATTGTCCGCATTACTGAGAATGAAAGAGAGCAATTAAAGACGCACGCGGTCGAAAGAGGATTCCAGGACACAGCCAAATATTGCAGGATGATTTTGCGGAATTATGAAGTTATGAACTGGTCAGACCTGAACCGTGAACTGCAGAAATTAAAATATGAGATCAACAACATGGAAAGCATGTTAAACCAAATTGATAAAAACGTTTCTTACAGCACCTATCCCAAAGAGACGGAACAACGTTTTCACGACTGCGTAAATCAAATGAAGGAAATGTCACAAAAATTGGAAAGGCTGCTGGAAACCAAAGAAAAGAATGGGGCGTGAAAATGTGGCGATCACAAAATTGATGCATGTGAAAGAAAGAAAAAACGGAAATCCACATGGCGGAATGTACGATTGTATCAAATATATTATTGATCCGGAAAAGACGGAGAACTATTGGATCGGAGGAAATGCCGGAACGAAAACAGATCAAGTGTATCAAAATTTTATGGAAACCAAAAGAGATTTTCAAAAGCTGGATGGAAGGCAATGCTATCATTTCGTTATCAGTTTCCGGCCGGGAGAGACCGATCCGGTTACTGCTTATAATGTCGCACAGGAATTCTGCGAAAAATATCTGGGAAATCATTATCAATATATTTTTGCGGTACATACCGACCATGAACATCTGCATGCGCATATCGTGTTTAACAGCGTCAGCATTGTGGATGGCATAAAATACCATTATGCAGACGGGGACTGGAAAAAGTACATACAGCCGGTTACCGATTCTATTACTGCAAAGTATGGCCTTTCACCGCTGACCTACGAAGAAAAAAGAAAAGGAATAGACTATGGCGCATGGCTTGCCAGCAAAACGAAGATGGGATCATTGCAGGAAGATATTGATTATGCAATTAAGCATGCGGCAACCTACCAGCAATTTTTCAGGATCATGGAAAGAAAATACAAAATCCGCAGCGGTTATTCACAAAAATGGCAGTCAGAATACCTTACCTTCAAAAATGATAAGATGCCGCGTGGGTTTCGAAGTTACTCGCTGGGGAAAGCTTATACGGTGGACGCCATCAAGCAAAGGATCGCCATGAAAGATTTCCGTCCGGAAAAGCAGCTGGTAAATTATTATGTCCCTCCAGTAAGAAAATGGACATCCAATGTTTCCGGAAGCTGGAAAAAGAAAAATGGCAGTTATCTTACTCCATACCAAAAAAAGTATATGTATTACTACTGGCAGATCAAAAAATCTGAGAGAAAATTTTCTGGCGGACGCGGCGTACAAAAGACCTCAAGACAGGCAGAAGAGATGCTGCGCTGCCTGAGATATATCATCCGGGAAGGAATTCATGGGGAAGAAGATTTGAAAGGACGGAGAAAGCAGCTTCGTGAAAGGAAAGATTATTATGAGATGCAGATGAAGATGACGATGCCAGATTCAGAGATGCAGGAAGTAAAGAAAGTCCTGACAAGATACAACTATCTGATCCATTATATCGAAACACATAACGATGATAAAGTTGGGACATATGAAAATGAACTGGACGAGTTGGAAGAAAAATATCCGATCGATGAATTGATGGAAACGGAACAGAGAAGGCGGGAAAGAAATGAAGAAACGAAAGAACAGCTGAAACGGATCAAGAGTGAGCAGATGATGCTCCGAAAAATCCGGAGCAATGACAAGAAGAGAGGCATTGTGTTATGAAAAAAATGGTATATGATGAAGCGGAGATCAAACGGTTCACCGCGCCAATGGAGGAACCGATGAGACATCAGATCCAGGATGCAATGAATTTAAAAATTCCAAAAGAATATATCCAGGTTTTGGTCAATAAAAAATTTAATTTTTATTCGCGGGCTTATCTGATCGGGTGCATTTTGGATCAGGAAAGCATGGAGGGTATTCAGCGGCTGGCAAAAAAAGAAAGCGCGGAAGAAATGTGCCTGGAGAGACGGAGGCTGCAGGAAAAAACTTTCCTTCAGGAGAGTCCGGTCTTCCGGGAGTATAAAAAAATGGCAGAGGTGTATCGGGAACAGATTGAAAGGGTAAAAAAGGATCAGCAGCAATACCAAGATACACTGCGTTTGCTGAATGAAATTACTGTCAAGAGGGAAAAAGAGGAACCTGGGGAAACGGAAGTACAGAAAAATTCAGTGGATCAAAAGGATATCTTCCTGGAAGACGAAAATAAGAAACTGCGAAGCCTTACCATACAATTAGAATATGACCTTCAAGAAGTAAAGGAAAAATTGACCGTTGCTTCCCAAGCTTTACAAGAGGAACAGAAAGAAAAAGAGCAGCTCCAGCGAAGACTGCGTTTTATGTCTGGAGTGCTTTCTGAATCAGAGATGGTGGATCAGGAAGAGACAAGTCTGGTCGTTTGGAATGGAAAACAAGCAGAAGATGGTTTATTAATTTTCAAACCGGTAAACCAGCTTGTTTGTTACCTGAAAAGGCGAAAAAGAAGAAGAGCAGAAAAAGATCGAAGAGCATTCATGACAGATTTTGTAAAAAGAAAGAGTTCCGAGCCGGATCAGGTTGATTTTCTGATGGAACTTTACCGGGAGGGATGGAGGATGGAAGATCTGAAAAAGATTTCTGAATGTGAGAAGATCGACGAAATGAAACAGAGGAAAGAAGATATCGAGAGGGCAAGGAGTTATCAAAAAATACTGGAAAGAGAAATGAAGCAATAAGCAAAATTCCCACATTATATAATACGGTTCAAAAGATGAATTGTTACATGGAATCTAGTAAAAATT
>CABUPZ010000044.1 GCA_902493585.1 uncultured Fusicatenibacter sp.
ATGAAGGCCCGGATAAGGACGGCGGATGCGGCCCGTATGTGCAGAGCGAGAGAAATGCTTCCGGACTTTACCTGAAATACGCGAAACAACTGGTGGAGCAGGGAGACGCTTATTATTGTTTCTGTGATCAGGAGCGTCTGAGCCAGTGCAGGAGAACCGTCAATGGCAAGGAAATTTCCATTTATGACAAGCACTGTCTGCATCTGTCCAAAGAAGAGGTGGAAGCAAATCTGGCGGAAGGCAAGCCTTACGTCATCCGCTTCAATATGCCGACGGAAGGAACCACAACGTTCCATGATGAGATTTATGGAAATATCACCGTCAATAATGAGGAGCTGGAGGATCTGATCCTGATCAAATCGGACGGATATCCGACCTACAATTTCGCCAACGTGGTGGACGATCATCTGATGGGAATCACCCATGTGGTGCGAGGCAACGAGTACCTTTCCTCTTCGCCGAAATACAACCGGATCTATGAGGCGTTCGGCTGGGAGGTGCCGGTTTATGTCCACTGTCCGCTGATCACCAACGAAGAACATCAGAAGCTGTCCAAGAGAAGCGGTCATTCCTCCTATGAAGATCTGATCGAGCAGGGATTCCTGACAGAGGCGGTAGTCAATTTTGTGGCGCTGCTCGGCTGGTGTCCGCAGGACAACCGTGAGATCTTTTCCCTGGAAGAACTGGTGGAGGTTTTTGATTACCACCATATCAGCAAGTCTCCGGCGGTCTTCGATATGACAAAGCTGCGCTGGATGAACGGAGAATATATGAAGGCGATGGATGATGAAAAATTCTATCAGATGGCGCTTCCATATCTGAAAAAAGCCATTTCCAGAGATCTGGATCTCCGTAAAATTGCCGGAATGGTGAAGACCAGGATCGAAGTATTCCCGGATATCTATGATCTGGTGGACTTTTTCCAGGAGGTTCCGGAGTATGAGACCTCCATGTATGTACACAAAAAAATGAAAACCAATGAGGAGACTTCTCTGATGCTTCTTCAGGAAGTCCTTCCGCTTCTGGAGGCGCAGGAGGATTACAGCAACGACGCGCTGTTTGAGATGCTGTCCGCCTTCGGAAAAGAGAAGGGATATAAGACCGGATATATTATGTGGCCGATCCGCACCGCGCTGTCAGGAAAACAGATGACACCGGCAGGCGCGACAGAGATCCTGGAGATCCTTGGAAAGGAAGAGTCCCTGAAACGTCTGAATGCTGCGGTGGAAAAGCTGCAGGCTGCCCTCGCCTGAGTGCCTATGGAGTATAACAAGGCACAGCAGCAGGCGGTAGAGCATATGGAAGGACCGATGATGGTTCTGGCAGGTCCGGGATCCGGCAAGACAGCCGTGATCACCGGACGGACCTGCCGTCTGGTGGAACAGGGAGTTCCCGCCGGCGCGATCCTGGTGGTGACTTTTACGAAGGCTGCCGCCAGAGAGATGAAGGAGCGATACCTGAAGCGGATGAACCGGCCGTCCACCCAGGTGACGTTCGGTACGTTCCACGGGGTGTTTTATGGGATTCTGAGAAACGCCTATCGTCTGTCGGGAGAGAATATTTTAAGTGAGGAACAGAAGCAGCGGCTTTTGAAAGAACTGGTGCATACACATTGCAGGGATACCGAGGATGAGGAGGAGCTGATCGCGAATCTGAACCGGGAGATCGGCACTGTGAAAAATAACCGGATCCAGCTGGAACATTTTTATTCCACAGCATGCCCGGAAGAGACTTTCCGTACCATATACCGTACCTATGAGGCGTGGAAACAGAAAAACAGAAAGCTGGATTTTGATGATATCATGGTCTGGTGCTATGAATTGTTTCAGAAACATCCGGAGGTTCTTTCCCTG
Organism: uncultured Fusicatenibacter sp.; assembly: GCA_902493585.1. Classification (GTDB taxonomy): domain Bacteria; phylum Bacillota; class Clostridia; order Lachnospirales; family Lachnospiraceae; genus Fusicatenibacter. The sequence goes on from CABUPZ010000044.1 coordinate 1,854, forward strand.
TGGCAGAAAAAATTTCAATACATTCTGATTGATGAATTTCAGGATATCAATCCGATTCAGTACGACATTGTCCGGATGCTGGCAAAGCCGCAGGACAATCTGTTCATAGTAGGAGATGACGACCAGTCCATCTACCGTTTTCGAGGAGCACGTCCGGAGATCATGCTCCATTTTCCAAACGATTACCCAAACGCAAAAACTGTTACGCTGGATATCAATTACCGGAGCAGCGGCGCCATCGTCCGCCGGGCAGGAAAGCTGATCGCCCATAATGAGAAACGGTTTCCGAAGAACATTACCGCAAGCCATGGACAGGGTGCGGCGGTTGCTCTGCGGGAATATGAAACAGTAAAAGAGGAGCTTCAGGATGTGACAGACGGAATCCGTGCCTGCGCAGCTGAGGGAACGCCTTATGAGGAGATTGCCCTTCTGTTCCGCACCAACGCGGGAAGCCGGATGGCGGTGGAACAGCTGATGGCGGACAATATACCGTTTCAGATGCGGGACCATCTGCCGAATCTGTATGAACACTGGATTTCCAGAGATATTCTGACGTATCTGAAGATCGGAATGGGGAGCCGCAGGAGAAGTGATTTCCTTCAGATCTGCAACCGCCCCAACCGCTATCTGGCAAGGGACGCGTTTGAGAGCGCCCAGGTCAGTTTTGAGGCGCTGTACGATTATTATGAAGGCAAGGACTGGATGTGCCGTCGGATTGAAAAACTGGAACAGGATCTTCAGCTTCTGGGCAGGATGACACCGTTCGGCGCGGTGAATTACATCCGGTTTGCCATGGGGTATGAGGAATATCTGAAAGAATATGCGGCATACCGGAGAATGAAGCCGGAGGAATTTCTGGAACGTCTGGACGAACTGCAGGAACTTTCCCGCGGATACCGCACGGCAGAGGAATGGTTCCGGCATATCGAGGAGTACAAGGAGACGCTGGCGGAAGAGGCGAGGAGAGCGCAGCAGGAAAAATCCGGCGTTACCATCTCCACGCTGCACAGCGTAAAGGGACTGGAATACGACTGCGTTTACATTCTCGATGTGAACGAGGGCGTTATGCCGTATCAGAAAGCAGTGCTGGCGGAAGATATTGAGGAAGAGCGGCGGATGTTTTATGTGGGCATGACAAGGGCGAGAAAACAGCTGACGCTTTGTACCGTGAAGGAACGGTTTGACAAAAAGATGGAACCGTCCCGGTTTCTGGAAGAACTTCTTTAGAATTTTTTAACCGTTCAGCCAGCTGAACGGTTACGGGATTTTTCTGCTTTCGCCCGAATGAATTCATAAAAAAATACGGAACTGCTGTAAGATTTCGTGAAATGAAAAAACGTATTGACAAATAATTAACAAAGATGTATAGTAAGGGCGAAACAAGGAAATACTGCTTCCGGAAAAATGTGATAAAACATGGCAGCCGGAAAGCAGAGAGGTTTTTGAACCGAGGAGGAACGGTATATGAGAATTTTATTTTACGATACACAGGCATACGATAAGGAATCTTTCAGCAAAGAGGCGGGAAATTATCCGGGCGTGGAGATGGATTTCCTGAAAAGTACGCTGGCGCCACAGACGGCACCGCTGGCGCAGGGTTATGACGCGGTATGCGCCTTTGTAAACTCTGATGTGGGAACGGGAACGGTGGAAGCGCTTCACAAAGCGGGCGTACGTCTGATCCTGATGCGCTGTGCGGGTTTCAATAACGTGGATCTGGAACTGGCGGGAAAATACGGAATGGAAGTACGCCGCGTACCGGGATATTCTCCGGAAGCCGTGGCAGAACACGCGATGGCGCTGGCTTTGACTGTGAACCGCAGAATGCACAAGGCTTACACCAAGGTGCGTGAAAATGATTTCAGCCTTGGCGGACTGATGGGCTTTAACTTTTATGAGAAGATCGCCGGAATCATCGGAACCGGAAAAATCGGAGCGGCGATGGCAAGAATCTGCCGCGGATTCGGAATGAAAGTGATCGCGTACGATGTTTATGAGAACGAATCACTGAAAGATTTTGTGACCTATGTGACACTGGATGAACTTCTGGCGCAGAGTGATCTGATTTCTCTTCACTGCCCGCTGATGGACAGCACTTATCATATCATCAATCGTGAGACGATCGCCAAGATGAAAGACGGCGTGATCCTGGTCAATACTTCCCGCGGCGGTCTGGTAAAGACACAGGATCTGATCGAGGGAATCCGGGCGCGCAAATTTTTCGGCGTAGGCCTGGATGTATATGAAGAAGAGACCCCGAATGTTTTCGAGGATCGTTCTGATGAGATTCTGGAACACTCCACAACGGCGCGGCTTCTGTCTTTCCCGAATGTGATGATCACCTCCCATCAGGGATTCTTCACTGAGGAAGCGCTGGCCGCGATTGCGCAGACAACGCTTCAGAATGCTCTGGATTTCGAAGCGGGTCTGGAGACCGGAAATATTGTAAAAGCATAACCAAACGTACGGTAAAATCGGATGTCCCGCAGCCTGCTGCGGGGCATTTCGTTTACAGAAAGGATTCCTGCGCGGCAGCAAAAAAGAAAATGCTTTCAAAATGCAGGAAAATAGTGTATAGTAAGTAACAGAAATAAAAAGAAACCACAATCCTTTGCCGTATCTTCACCCGGATGGCAGAGGGAACAGACAGAAAGGGGTGCTGCCGGCGATGGAGTGTGAAAGGGCAGAAAAGCTGATACAGGCCTATGTACGGGACAGAATGCCGGAAAAAGAGATGGAAGAATTCATCGCCCATGTCCGCAGCTGTCCGGCCTGCTACGACGAGCTGGAAACTTATTTTATCATCAATCACGCCGCCCGTTATCTGGATAATGATGAAACGGCGTCCTACAACCTGAAAGGACTTTTGGAGGAAGACCTGAAAGAGAAAGAGCGTTCGGTACGCAGAAAAAGACACAGGAATGTGTTTTTTTCCGTACTGATTTTTTTGCTGACGGTTTTGCTGATCCTGTTTACCATGCATTATCTGAATTTTATCGAGTTACCCTGGCTGAAAGGATTATTTTAGTATGAGTGAAAAAATTGTTTTGATCGATGGGCACAGTATTCTGAACCGTGCTTTCTACGGTCTTCCGGATCTGACGAATTCCGAAGGACTGCACACCAATGCGGTATATGGATTTTTGAATATCCTGTTCCGCACGCTGGAGGAAGAACAGCCGCAGTATCTGGCGGTAGCCTTCGATGTGCATGCGCCGACGTTCCGGCATCAGATGTACGCGGACTACAAGGGAACCAGAAAACCCATGCCGTCCGAACTGCGGGAGCAGGTGCCGCTGCTGAAGGAAGTTCTGAAGGCGATGGACATTGAACTGGTGGAGAAAGCAGGGTATGAGGCGGACGATATTCTTGGAACGCTGGCAGAGCGCTGCGAGAAAGAAGGAATGGAAGTGACGGTCGTTTCCGGAGACCGGGATATCCTGCAGCTTGCCTCAGACCGGATCATGATCCGGATGCCGAAAACGGTCCGGGGAAAAACGACCATCGAAAATTACCATGCAAAAGAAGTTCTGGAACGATACCAGGTGGAACCGAAACAGATCATCGAGCTGAAAGCATTGATGGGCGATACTTCCGACAATATTCCGGGGATTCCGGGGGTTGGGGAGAAGACGGCGACAAAACTGATCGTGGAATACGGAAGTATTGAAAATGCTTATGCCCATGTGGAAGAGATCCGGCCCAACAAGGCGAAAGAATCTCTGAAAAACAATTATGATCTGGCTGTGATAAGCAAGAAGCTGGCAACGATTGATACGCAGGCCCCGGTGGAATGTGACCTGGAACATGCGAAGATCCGGAATCTGTACACGGAAGAAGCCTACGAGATGTTCCGAAGGCTGGATTTTAAAAACCTGCTTGGAAGATTTGATTCCGCGGCGGTGAAAGAACAGGACAGTCTGTTCATCCGGGTGGAGACAGATCTGGTGGAAGCGGAAGCGCTGTTGAAACAGGCGGCGGTGCAGCCGGCTGTGGGACTGGAACTTCTGGAAAGTACCTCTCATGAAATTCTGGGACTTGCTGTGGCATGGGAAAAAGACGGAGAGCCGGAAGTTTCTTATATCCCTGCTTCAGAAACGGTGACTGTGGGCTTTCTGAAAGAGAAGACGGAAGAATTGTTTGCCGCAGTCGAAAAAGTCTGTGTGATGGATATCAAAAAACTTCTGAAGAACGTAAAAAATATCCGTCCGGAACAGGTGTTCGACGCAGGGATCGCGGCGTATCTGCTGAATCCTCTGAAAAATACCTATACCTATGATGATCTGGCAAAGGAATATCTTCAGGTTTATCTGCCGTCCACCGAGGAAATTTTTGATACCGCAAAACTTCCGGATCTGGCGGCGGTTTCTGAAGAGCTTGCCGGCTGTTATGCGGGAAATATGGCATATGCGGTGTACCGGGTGCGGGAAATCATGGAACAGCGCCTGGAGGCGGAGGGAATGAGCCGCCTGTATCAGGAAATTGAGATTCCGCTGGCATTTACCCTTGCGGATATGGAAGAAGCAGGGATCCGTGTGGAGGCGGAAGAGCTGAAAGCGTACGGGGAACGCCTGCAGGTGAGAATTGGTGAACTGGAAGAGAAGATCTATCAGGAAGCCGGGGAGACGTTTAATATCAATTCCCCGAAGCAGCTTGGGGTGATCCTGTTTGAGAAACTTCAGCTGCCAGGAGGGCGCAAGACCAAGAGCGGGTATTCCACGGCGGCGGATGTGCTGGAAAAACTGGCACCGGATCATCCGATCGTTTCGGATATCCTGGAATATCGGCAGTTGGCAAAACTGAAATCCACGTATGCGGACGGATTGTCTGCGTTCATTGGCCCTGATGGAAGAATTCATTCCACCTTCAATCAGACGATCACCGCGACGGGACGTATCAGCAGTACAGAACCCAATCTTCAGAACATTCCGGTCCGTATGGAACTGGGGCGTCTGATCCGGAAAGTTTTCCTTCCGGCGGAAGGATGTGTGTTTATCGATGCGGATTACTCCCAGATTGAGCTTCGCGTGCTGGCGCATATGTCCGGAGACGAGAAGCTGATCACGGCTTACCGGCAGGCGGAAGATATCCACAGGATCACTGCTTCCGAGGTATTCCATGTGCCTTTCGATGAAGTCACTCCGCTGCAGAGAAGAAATGCGAAGGCGGTGAACTTCGGGATTGTATATGGCATCAGCTCCTTTGGATTGAGTCAGGATCTGAGCATTTCCAGAAAAGAGGCGCAGCAGTATATCGAAAAGTACTTTGAGACCTACCCGGGAATCAAAGGATTTCTCGACGCTTGTGTCGAGCAGGCAAAGGAGCATGGATATTCTGTGACCATGTTCGGACGCCGAAGACCGGTGCCGGAACTGAAATCCAGCAATTTTATGCAGCGTTCCTTCGGTGAACGGGTTGCGATGAATGCACCGATCCAGGGAACTGCAGCGGATATCATCAAGATCGCGATGATCCGTGTCAATGAACGGTTGAAACGGGAACAGTTGAGAGCCCGTCTGCTGCTTCAGGTGCACGATGAGCTGCTGATCGAGGCGCCGCTGGAGGAAGTGGACCAGGGGCAGAAGGTTCTGGAAGAAGAGATGACGCATGCGGCAGATCTGAAAGTAAAACTGGAAATTGACATGCATACCGGAAACAGCTGGTATGAAGCAAAATAAGAGGGGATGGTACAAATGAGAATTATCGGAATTACCGGCGGCGTCGGCGCCGGGAAAACGGAGGTAATGACCTATATCGGCCAGAACTATGACGCTGTGGTGATCAAAGCGGATGAAGTGGGATATGTGCTGATGCAGCCCGGAAAAGAATGCTATGCGCCGATCGTCCGCCTGTTTGGCCAGCAGATCACAGATGAGGCGGGAAATCTGAACAGAAAGAGGATCGCGGAACTGATCTTCCGGGATGAAGAAAAGCTGGAACAGATGAACCGGATCGTCCACCCGGCGGTGAAAGAGTACATCCGCCGTGCGATCGAAAACGAAAAGAAGCAGGGAACCTCCTATGTTTTCATTGAGGCTGCTCTGCTGATCGAGGATCATTACGATGAGATCTGTGACGAGCTGTGGTATATCTACGCGGATGAACGGGTGCGGAGAGACCGCCTTCGCAGAGACAGAAATTATTCGGACGAGAAGATTGACGGAATTATGGAAAATCAGCTTTCCGAGGAAGAGTTTTCCGAACACTGCGATTTTGAGGTCGACAACAGCGGAGAATTCGAAGATACGAAAAAACAGATTGACCAGAGGATGAGTAAATATGAAACTTTGTAGTATTGCCAGTGGTTCCAGCGGAAACTGTATTTTTGCGGGAAGTGAGAGAACCAGCCTTCTGATCGACGCCGGGATCAGTGGGAAACGTGTGGAAATGGGACTGAACAGCCTGGACCGGACGGCGAAGGAACTGGATGGGATCCTGATCACCCATGAACACATTGATCATGTACAGGGACTGGGCGTCCTTGCCAGAAGATACCAGATACCGATCTATGCCACTGAGGGAACCATTCACGCGATTTTGGAATGCCGGAATCTGGGAAAATTTCCAGAGGGCATTTTCCGTGAAATCCGGGAAGACGAGCCTTTTACGCTGGGAGATATGGATATCCATCCGTTTGCAATCTCTCATGATGCCGCGCAGCCGGTGGGCTACCGGATGGAACACGGCGGGCGCGCCGTAGCGGTAGCTACGGATCTGGGAATTTATGATTCCTACATTGTGGATCATCTGAAAGGACTGGACGCAGTGCTTTTGGAAGCGAACCACGATGAAAAGATGCTGGAGGTGGGCTCCTATCCGTACCCTCTGAAACGGAGGATCGCCGGTGCGAAAGGGCACCTTTCCAATACCATGGCAGGGCAGCTGTTGTGTGAAATCCTGCACAGCAATCTGAAGGAAGTGCTTCTTGGGCACCTGAGCAAAGAAAACAATTACGAGGCGCTGGCTTATGAGACGGTAGCTGCGGAAGTGACGGCAGGGGATAATCCTTTCCATTCTTCCGATTTTCATCTTTCCGTTGCAAAACGAAGCGAAGTGTCACCGCTGATCGAAGTCTGAAGAGAGAAAAGGAGAGAAAAATGAAGAAAACCATTATCACTGTCGTAGGAAAAGACACCGTAGGGATCATTGCAAGAATTTGTAACTATCTGGCGGACAACCAGGTAAACATCGAGGATATTTCCCAGACGATCGTGCAGGGATATTTCAATATGATCATCGTTGCAGATATTTCCAGCAGTTCCAAATCCAATGCGGAGATGGCAAAGGAGCTGGAGAAGGTCGGAGAAGAGATTGGCGTTGTCATCCACTGTCAGCATGAAGATATCTTCAATATGATGCACCGTATCTGAGGCAAAGGAGAAAGAATAGATGATTAACCTGTATGAAGCAAAAGAAACCAATGAGATGATCACCAAGGAAAATCTGGATGTACGAACGATTACCCTGGGAATCAGCCTTATGGACTGCATTGACTCCAATCTGGACAAAGTGAACCGTAGGATTTACGATAAGATCACGACCATGGCGCGCAACCTGGTGGCTGTGGGAGAAGAGATCGAGGCGGAATACGGAGTTCCTATTGTCAATAAAAGGATCTCGGTGACCCCGATCGCTCTTGTGGGCGGCGCTGCCTGCAAAAAGCCGGAGGATTTTGTGACGATCGCAGAGACGCTGGACCGGGCGGCAAAGGATGTGGGAGTCAATTTCCTTGGGGGTTATTCCGCGCTGGTGAGCAAGGATGACGCCTGCGGATGAACTGCTGATCCGCTCGATTCCAATGGCAATGGCAAAAACGGAACGGGTGTGCAGTTCTGTCAATCTCGGTTCCACAAAGACCGGCATCAATATGGACGCGGTCAAGCTGATGGGAGAGATCATCAAGGCAACGGCAGAGGCGACAAAAGAAGACAGCTGTATGGGCTGCGCGAAGCTGGTGGTGTTCTGCAACGCACCGGATGACAACCCGTTTATGGCAGGGGCGTTCCACGGCGTCACTGAGGCGGACGCGATCATCAATGTGGGCGTTTCCGGACCGGGTGTTGTAAAAAGTGCGCTGGAAAAGGTGCGCGGCGCTGATTTCGAAGTGCTTTGCGAGACAATCAAGAAGACGGCATTTAAGATCACTCGTGTCGGCCAGCTGGTTGCCCAGGAAGCATCCAGAAGGCTGGGTGTTCCGTTTGGAATTATTGACCTGTCGCTTGCTCCGACACCGGCAATCGGAGATTCCGTGGCGGAGATCCTGGAAGAAATCGGTCTGGAATCTGCGGGAGCGCCGGGAACAACAGCCGCGCTTGCGATGCTCAACGATCAGGTGAAAAAAGGCGGTGTGATGGCTTCTTCTTATGTGGGCGGCCTGAGCGGTGCGTTTATCCCTGTTTCTGAAGATCAGGGAATGATCGATGCGGTCAATGAGGGCGCATTGACACTGGAAAAGCTGGAAGCCATGACCTGTGTCTGCTCGGTGGGACTGGATATGATCGCGATTCCGGGAGATACAAAGCCTTCTACGATCTCAGGAATTATCGCTGACGAGATGGCGATCGGTATGGTAAACCAGAAGACCACCGCGGTACGTCTGATTCCGGTGATCGGCAAGAGCGTCGGTGATACCGTGGAGTTCGGCGGTCTGCTGGGATATGCTCCGGTGATGCCGGTGAACCAGTTCTCCTGTGAGGCGTTTGTGAACCGGAAGGGAAGAATTCCGGCACCGATCCACAGTTTTAAGAATTAAACAGAATAAAATAGGCAGAAGAACAGGGTGTCTGCCCCGAAGAGTTCGCATATGAATGCGGTACTTCACGGGCGGACACCCTGTTTTCAGATATTGTTTTCAAATATGTGCTAAATAATTTCTACCGGAACACTCCGTTCATCCGGCTGCGGGATCTGTGTCTTGCAGGCGAGGGCGGAGTGGTAGAGGTTGGATGCAAACAGATCCTCGCGGGCTGCCGGTGAAGGCAGTTTTTTGAGGCTGGTGACCAGCGGAAGGGAGGTATGCTGTTTCAGATGGCTGAACAGCGGCGCGGAGTTTTTTCGAAAACCGAGAATCCGGAGGTATTCTATGGAGCGCGGTGTCTTGTCCAACTGCAGGAGGATGTGGAGCAGCGAGCGGTTGATCCTGGTTCTGGTGGTCTCGCGGGTCTTCAGAAGTTCAGCAAACTGGCTGAAACTGGTGTAGTCGTTCAGGCGCCGGTGGATCCGGTTGGCGAGAGATTCCGGAACGTCCAGGCAGCCGGTCAGAGTTTCGGGAGTGCTCTGGAGGAGCCGGTATTTCAACGGCAGGGAGAAGTCGTCTTCCGTCAACAGAGAGTTGCTGCGCACCGCTTCGTCCAGGGCGGCGAGGACATTTTTCGGGACATAACCGGCAGCGGTTTGCAGATTGTTTTCCATCATGGCTCTGCGGACGGCGGTGGCGGAAGCGTAGGTGTGTTCCAGAAGACCGGAGTGGTAATTGTCGCTGGTCCGGGTGACGGTGACCGGCTGGATCGGACTTTTCAGCCGGAGCAAAGCCCGCAGGTATTCAATGGCAAGGATGTTGTTCGGGGACTTCAGAAGATCGTCCGGAAGATCGGAATGCCGGGAAGTCAGGCAGGTCTCAAAGGCTTTCTGGCGCGCGGCAGGGTAGGAGGCGCCTTGTTTCAGGAATGTCTGAAGCGTTGTACGGTACTCTTCCGGTTCCTGTTCCAGAATTTCTGCGGCGGCGCTCAGAAGATCCAGATCACCGGATTCGCTGCCGAAGCAAAGGTGGGTGACAGCGTTCAGTGCGTCCAGGATATACACGGCTCCTGAGGCAAAATCCATCGCGCTGGCTGTGGAATAACGGACCGGAAGTTCCAGGACCAGGTCCGCACCGTTTTTCAAGGCGAGACGGGCACGAAGATGCTTTTCCAGAATCGCGGGCGTGCCTCTCTGGACGTAATCGCCGCTCATGACGACGATTACATAATCTGCGCCGGTAAGTTCACGAGCTCTGGCGAGCTGATAGGCATGGCCGTTGTGGAAGGGATTGTATTCTGCAATGATTCCTGTGATATTCATAAAGGATTCCTTTCATTTTCCGGGTCAATGATACAGGTTCAAGGGGATTTCACACAAACGAAAACCGATGGCCTGTACGGAAATCATGTATTCTTTTGTTTTGTATGGAAAAAAATACATTTGTACCAGGGAAATAATACAATAAAAACCCAGTAATTACAAGGGTTTCCGGGCACAAAACACATTGTTAAAATTATAACTAAACTTGCCGGTAGAGGGAGAACGTACTATAATGAAATTAATGAGCAAATTTAGCGAAAGGAGTCAAAGAATCATGGGATTTATTGACACAATCAAAGAAAGAGCAAGAGCAGACAAAAAAACAATCGTTCTGCCGGAATCAGAAGACAGAAGAACATATGAGGCAGCAGCACAGATCCTTGCAGAGGATCTTGCAAATCTGATCATTATCGGTTCTGAGGAAGCCGTAAAGAAAGGCAGCGAGGGTCTGAATGTATCCAAAGCAACCATCATCGATCCTGCAACTTACGAAAAAACTCAGGCATATATCGACAAGCTGGTAGAGCTTCGTGAGAAGAAGGGAATGACCCCGGAAAAAGCGAAAGAGACCCTGATGAACGATTACACCTATTATGGCGTTATGATGGTAAAGATGGGCGATGCAGACGGACTGGTATCCGGCGCATGCCATTCTACCGCAAACACCCTGCGTCCGTGTCTGCAGGTACTGAAGACAAAACCGGTCACAAAGCTGGTATCCGCATTCTTCCTGATGGTAGTTCCGGACTGCGAGTATGGGGATGACGGTGTCTTTGTATTCGGTGACTGCGGACTGAACCAGAATCCGAATCCGGAAGAGCTGGCTGCGATCGCAGAGTCTTCCGCAGAGTCCTACAAACTGCTGACCGGCAATGAGCCGCGCGTGGCAATGCTGTCCCATTCTTCCATGGGAAGTGCAAAACACGCAGATGTTGACAAAGTAGTGGAAGCTACCAGAATCGCAAAAGAAGCAAACCCGGATCTGGCTCTGGACGGAGAACTGCAGCTGGATGCAGCGATCGTTCCAAGCGTAGGCGCTTCCAAAGCTCCGAACAGCAAAGTGGCAGGACATGCCAACGTACTGATCTTCCCGGATCTGGATGCAGGAAATATCGGATACAAGCTGGTTCAGCGTCTGGCTAAAGCAGAAGCCCGATGACCCAGGGAATCGCTGCTCCGGTCAACGATCTGTCCCGTGGATGCTCCGCAGAGGATATCGTAGGCGTTGTTGCGATCACAGCGGTACAGTGCCAGAATCAGTAAAAGGAAATGTAAATAAGTCGGAGGAAAGATAGAATGAACGTATTAGTAGTAAACTGCGGAAGCTCTTCCCTGAAATTCCAGTTGATCAATTATGATAACCGTGACGTGATGGCAAAAGGCCTTTGCGAGCGTATCGGTATCGACGGACGTCTGGTTTACGAACCAAAGAACGGGGAAAAAGAAGTGACAGAGGCAGCGATGCCGAGCCACACCGAGGCAATCCAGATGGTTCTGGATGCTCTGGTAAACGAAAAATCAGGCGTGATCAAATCTCTGGAAGAGATTGACGCGATCGGACACCGTGTTCTGCACGGCGGAATGAAGATCACACAGCCGGTTATCATTGATGATGAGGTTATCAAAGTAATCGAAGAGTGTGCAGATCTTGGCCCGCTGCATAATCCGGCAAACCTGATGGGAATCAATGCCTGCATGAAGCTGATGCCTGGCGTACCGAATGTAGCTGTTTTCGATACCGCATTCCATCAGACCATGCCGCCGAAAGCGTATATGTACGGCCTGCCGAAGGAATACTATGAGAAATACGCGATCCGTAAATACGGTTTCCACGGAACTTCTCACAAATATGTATCCAAGAGAACCGCAGAGTTCCTGGGCAAAGATATCAAAGATCTGAAGATCATCGTATGCCACATGGGCAACGGAGCTTCTCTGTCCGCAGTAAAGAATGGAAAATGTGTGGATACTTCCATGGGTCTTACTCCGCTGGAAGGTGTGATCATGGGAACACGTTCCGGAGATGTGGATCCGGCCGTTGTAGAGTATCTGTGCCATAAAGAGAATCTGGATGTTTCCGAAGTTCTGAATATCCTGAACAAGAAATCCGGTATGCTGGGAATGACAGGTATCTCCAGCGATTACCGTGACGTATCCGCAGCAGCGGAAGCTGGAAATCAGGACGCTATCAACTGCCTGGAAGCATATGCTTACCGCATTATCAAATATATCGGTTCCTATATCGCTGCAATGGGCGGTGTGGATGTGATCACCTTCACCGCAGGTCTTGGAGAGAATGCAATCCCGCTTCGCAAAGAGATCTGTGAGGCGTTCCAGTTTATGGGTCTGGAGTTTGACGAAGAGGCAAACAACTGCCGCGGCAAGGAAGTGATCATCACAAAACCGGAATCCAAGATCATGGCATGTGTGATCCCTACCAACGAAGAGATCGCGATCTGCGAGGAGACCGTCGAATTGGTTCAGAAGAATAAATAAAAAACAGTTGACAAATGAAACCTTCAAAGTTATAATCTATTAATGTGTGATTAGGAGATTGTTATGGAAATCAGCCTTGTAAAGTTATTGTCCCAGGAGGGAAAAACAGAATCTCATCATGTTCCGCTGGAAATTTCTGAAGTGGAAATCGGAGGCGAAACATATCCGATCCTTGAAAGTCAGCCTGTGGATCTTACTTTGACACATGAAGGGAACTATGTCCTGCATATCACTGGCGGTACGAAGCTGAAGGCAGAGCTTGCATGTGCCAGATGTCTTTGCCCGGTGGAAAAAGAGTTTCTCCTGTCTTTTGACCGGAAGATTGATTTCAATCTGAGTGAGGAAGAGAGGGAGGATCTGGAAGAAGATTCCAGCTTTGTGGACAAGGATTCTCTGAATGTAGATGCGCTGGTTCGCAACGAGCTTTTAGTCCAATGGCCGATTCGAGTGCTGTGTAAAGATGACTGTAAAGGAATCTGCAGCCGATGTGGTGCAAATCTGAATATTCAGACCTGTGACTGTGATACCACAGTTCCGGACCCGCGAATGGCTGCTATCCGTGATATATTCAGCAAGTTTAAGGAGGTGTAAATATGTCCATCTGTCCAAAGAATAAATCTTCCAAAGCAAGACGCGACAAGAGAAGAGCAAACTGGAAAATGTCTGCTCCGAATCTGGTAAAATGCAGCAAGTGTGGTGCTCTGATGATGCCGCACAGAGTATGCAAGGCTTGTGGTTCTTACAACAAAAAAGAAGTCATTGCTGTGGACTAATTCTTAGAAATCAAACGGGGCTTTGAGAGAAATCTCAGAGCCCCGTTTTGTTACAGGAAAACGGCATTTTCGACAGACTAAATGCAAAGGAAGTCAAAATGAGAAAAGGAAAAGTAGTACTGACAATTCTGGTTCTGACGGCTTGCCTTGCTTTTTCTGCGATGACCGTGTCCGCCAGGGCAGGAGGCGGCGGTGGCGGAGGTTCCGGTGGCGGCGGTGGTGGCGGCAGTCATCACAGCAGCTATGGGGGAAATTCTTATGGAAACCGACGCGCTTCACCTCTGGAGTTTGCTCTGTGGACGGTTGTGACAGGAGTCATGATCTACGGCGGAAGGATTGTGATCCGGTATAAGTCAGAAAAAGCAAAAAAAATATCAAAGGCTCAGATGAAACGCTTTGTGCAGAAGGAAGGCCATTGGGAATATCGAAAAATCCAGAAACGGGTAAAAAAGGCGTATTTCGAAATCCAGGAATGCTGGAGGATCGGAGATGCTGCTTACGCACAGGAGTATCTGAGTCAGTCGCTTCTGGAGGAATTTCAGACGAAACTGTCCTGGATGAAAATGAAAAACGAAGCGGCCGTGCAGAGAAATGTACGTCTGCTCAGTGCTGTTCTGGTGGATGTCCAAAATGAGGATGGAATGGAAAAGGACAGTCTCTGGTATCTGCTCCACGGCAGTATGGTGGGGTATTACATAAATACGGATACCCGCGTCATTGTCCGTGGCAGTACAAAGCAGGAAGACTTTTACGAATACTGGCGTTTCATCCTGGAGGACGGGCGGTGGGTACTGGATAAGATCCGGCAGAAAGATGAGATGGATCTGGACCAGTTCCGCAGGGATAACAGGCGGAACGGTAACGAGGCAGTTTTTTAAGACAAGGTGTGAATCGTAACGGAGTGATAAGGATGAAGAGACCGCATATCTATTTTCATATTGATGTCAACAGCGCATTTCTCAGCTGGTCCAGCCTTCTGCACAGTGGTGAGGAGGGTTATCCGGAGGACATTCAGAAAATTCCCGCGGCGATCGGAGGCAATGAACAGAACCGACATGGAATTGTTCTGGCGAAGAGTGTGGAGGCGAAACGTTACGGCGTGTGCACCGGGGAACCTCTGGCGAGAGCGAGGGAAAAGTGTCCGGGACTTCTGGTATTTCCGCCGGATTACGATCAGTATGTCCGGTGCAGCCGAAAGATGATGCAGCTTCTTGCGGAGTATTCGCCCTGTGTGGAGCAGTACAGTATCGATGAAGCGTTTGTGGATATGACAGGAACGGAAAAACTGTTCGGGGAGCCTTTGGAATGCGCGGAAAAGATCCGCATGTGCATCCGGGAGGAGCTTGGCTTTACGGTAAATATCGGCATTTCCACCAATCGTCTGCTGGCGAAAATGGCGTCGGATTTTGAGAAACCGGACAAAGTACATACGCTGTTTCCGGAAGAAGTGTCGGAGAAGATGTGGCCGCTTCCGGTGAGAGAATTGTTTGGAATCGGTCGTTCGACGGAAAAGAAGCTGGAAGAACTGGGCATCCATACCATCGGAGAACTGGCACAGAGCGACAGGGAAGCGTTGATCAGGAACATGAAATCCCAGGGGGCGATGATCTGGGATTATGCCAGCGGCATCGAATCTGTTCCGATGGTCAGCAAGGGCGTGGAGAATAAAGGATACGGAAACAGTGTGACGCTCCCGAGAGATCTGACGGAAATGGAAGATGTGCGTCTTGTTCTGCTTTCTCTTTGCGAGACGGTGGCAGCGCGCCTCCGGATGGATCAGATGAAGGGTTCCGTTGTGACGGTACAGTTGGTGGACAGCAGTTTCCGGCGGTGGTCCCATCAGGAAAACCTCGGACATCTGACAGACAGTACCAATGAAATCTATGCCTCTGCCTGCCGCCTGCTGAAAGAGACGTGGAAAAACCGGCCCGTCCGACTAATCGGTGTCCAGGTATCCAAAGCGGCAAAGGAAGAATATCATCAGATGACTCTTTTTGGCGAAGTGGAAACGGAGAAACAGAGAAAACTGGACGCAGCGATCGACGCAATCAGGGGGAGATACGGAGAGGATGCGATCAAACGAACCAGTTTTCTCAACAGCCAGTATTCCCATATGTCGAAAGGCCTGAACCAGGCGAAGCGAAAAAAGCGGGACAAGATGTGAAAATTAGGTGAAAGAATTGACGGGTGCAAAAGCCCTATGCTATAATGAAGCCGAATTGCAAAGAAATGACACATAGAATGAAAAGGGGTTATAAATATGAAGAAAAAGATCGTTGTATTTGCAGCAGTATTTGTACTTGGAATCACGATGCTGACCGGCTGCAACGCAACTGAAGAGGTAGATGGCCAGGGAGCGACGGTTACCACAGCGTCTGAAGTGGCACAGATGGATGATCCGGATGCGGTAAAAGCGGACGCGTCACTGGAAAAACCAAGCTTCACCGTGGATCTGTCCGGAAGCGTTTCCGCCCGTATGAATGAGGAAGCCTCTCCGCTGACCGTGGAGGCGACGGTTACCAACGGCGGAACCGTAACCTACCAGTGGTACAAAAACACAGTAAATTCCAACGGCGGCGGCACCCCGATCGAGGGAGCGACAGAGGCAACCTGCGTACCGGAACTGACCGAAGAAGGAATTATGTACTATTATGTTGTGGCGACCAACACCCTGGACAAGTCCATGTCCAAGGCCACCAGCAGCACAATTGAGGTACAGGTTCTTCCCGCAGGCGAGTGGATCCAGGATGAAACCGGATGGTGGTACCGCTACGATGACGGCAGCTATCCAGCTTCCTGCTGGAAAAGAATTAACGGCGAATGGTACTCTTTCGATGCAAACGGATATATGCGTGACGATGGCTGGTACCAGGAAGGTGACGCATGGTACTATCTGAATTCCGACGGTTCCATGGCACACGATACTGTAGTGGACGGCTATACCGTAGATTCCAATGGACGCTGGGTACAGTAAGCCATAAAAGAAAAAATCAATATCGTGCAGAAAAATAAAATGCCGCAAATGCATGTCTATATGTATTTGCGGCATGTTTATTCCCACGGGCAACAAGCCAAGCGGACATGCTTGCATGTCCATTTTGCCACTGCCGCGAGGGCGCTGTGTGCCGGCGGCACACGGTTGGCGACGACCGGAGCGAAGACCAAATACCCCGCAGCTCTGCTGCGCTATACGATGCTTGGAGATATTCATGCAGAGTCTATGGACGGCAGCAGTTATGGCTTTTCCGACACAGATACTTACAGTGATTCTTACCTGAAAGAACTGGAAGAGGACAGCAATGTTTTGTTTGCGGTCATGTATCAGGGAAAACTCCTCAGTACGAATCTGGAAGGACTGACTGCACAGAAGGCAAAAAAAGGAAATATGCCGGATTTTGCCTCGTATCTTCCGGAAGAGGTATCATACAATTTTACCCTCTGCTATAATGCAAAAGGAGACGGTAAAGTCGAAATCATCAAAGATGGAACAACCCTGGATGTCTATGGGAATGGAATTTACGGGCGGAACAGCCGAAGCTTTATATAGAATCTGATGGACAGGGAACGATACAGAGAGGCGGGACACTGTACAATCTGTATGAAGATCAGGTGGAGCAGAGCGGGATATTCCAGCTCAGAATATATGCGGCCTGTGTGGGAGTGCTGCTTCTTCTGCTGCTTCTTCTGCTGCTTCCGATTTTTCATCTGCGTGATTCTCTTGTGGAAGCGAAGAAATGGATTGGTTGCCAGTTTGTGGAACTCTGGATCGAGGTGAAGGCGCTGATATTCTGGGGGCTACCCTTTCTTCTTATGTTTGTGGGCTTTCTGACCGGAAGCTTCTGGTCTTTGTTTTCACAGGGAACAGGGCTGACACTTTATTTCTGGCTGTTTTGCTTTGGCTTTCTTGACAGAACATATAATAAGGGCAGACAGCGAAGCCTTTTGCGTCCGTTCCGGGAAAGCCTGCGGACCAGAGATTTGGAGCTCCCGCTGCAGAAAAGGCTGGTAAGAAGACAGTGGCTGGCGTTTGCACCGTGCCTGCTGTTGTTGGTTGTTCTGGTATGGTTTTTCCTGCTTTTATGGGATGCGATGTACTGGGACGCAGTGGTTCTGCTGCTGATACTTCTTTTGGTTTGTGCGGTTTTGGCACTGGGATTCAGCCTGGAATATCTGAAGAGAAACAGAAGGCTGGCGGAGGATATCGGTTTGCTGACCGACCGGATTGCAGAAGTACGTGCGGGAGAATTGTCGGATCATCTGGAACTTCCGGAAGACACAGATCTGAGAGAGGCGGCAGAGAATCTGAATGAAATTTCCCAGGGAATGGAAAAGGCTCTGGAAGAACTGGATTTCGGAAAACTACTGCGCCAGATTCTGGCAGACATGAACATTCAGATTAAAAAAAGCGAACTGACCCTGCGCACAACGATTCCGGACGAAACTGTTCTGATCCAGGCAGACGGCCAGCGCCTGTACCGGGTATTTCAAAATCTTATTCAGAACGCACTCCAGTATTCCCTGAAAGGATCTCGAGTATACCTGACACTTACGACCCAGGACGGAAAAGCCCGTCCCTTCGCCGTCCGCCTTATTTTTACTTGATTTTTGAGAAATTGTCTAGTATAGTTATAACAGACGTGTGTACGCCCAAAAACGGCGTAAAATAAGGGAAACAGAAAAGAGGACCAAAAAATGAGCAACCAGATAAAAGTAGCTGTGGATGCGATGGGCGGCGACTACGCTCCGGCGGAGCCGGTCAAAGGTGCTGTGGAAGCAGCCAAAGCTGATTCGCGGGTACAGATCGCGCTGGTAGGTCAGCCGGAAAAAGTAGAAGCAGAACTTGCAAAATACGACTATCCCAAAGAGCAGATTTCCGTTGTCCCGGCTTCGGAAATTATTGAAACAGGTGAGCCGCCGGTTCACGCGATCCGTACCAAAAAAGATTCTTCCATCGTAGTGGGAATGAACATGGTGCGGCATCAGGAAGCGGATGCCTTTGTTTCCGCTGGAAGC
>CABUPZ010000045.1 GCA_902493585.1 uncultured Fusicatenibacter sp.
CCGCAAAGTGGGGCGTGCAGATTGCAGGAATGAATTTTCAAACACGCTCTAGTACCATGTAGGAGACAGGAGGCAGAGAATACATGAAAAAAACCTATGTTCTTGACACGAATGTTCTGATCCAGGCGCCGGAAGCGCTGGAGTGTTTTGAAGAAAACCTGGTGGTTTTGCCGCTGGCTGTGCTGGAAGAACTGGACAACCTGAAAAAAGCCGATGGAGAAAAAGGTGAAAACGCCAGAAAGGCTATCCGGAAGCTGGAAAAGTTTCGGACGAAGGGAAATCTTCTGGAAGGGGTGGAATTGCCGGGAGGCGGCATGGTCAGAGTTGAGAGAAATTTTGTCGATGTCCGTCTGCCGGAAGAACTGCCGGAGGAAAAGATGGACAACCGGATTCTCAAGATCTGCCTGGGATTGTCCCAGAAAGGTGAGACAGAGGTGATTCTTGTCACGAAGGATATTCTCCTGCGGCTGAAAGCCCAGATTACCGGAATACGTGCGGAGGATTTTGAACGGGAACAGGTGTCGGACAGGGAAGAGCAGTACGAAGGGCGTACGGAGGTGTATGCGCCGGAGGAAAAATTCCGGGAGTTCAAAAAGAAGGGGATTCCCGTGGAGGATGTTTATACTGTGGACAACGACGGTGAACGCAGTCGTCCGGAGCTGACGGAGAACGAGTTTGTGGTGATTCGGGCAGACCAGTCCAACCGTAAAACACAGCTTGGGAGAATTGTGAAACTGGAGTACCGAAAGAGCGCTCCATATGGGATCACGCCGCGCAGCGCCGGGCAGTATTTTCTGCAGGAAGCACTGATGCAGCCGGCGGAAAAGGCTCCTCTTGTGATTGTCAAAGGGATGGCAGGGACGAGCAAAACATTTTATTCTCTCGCGGTGGGTCTGGAAAAACTGGTCAATCGTCCGGAAGGAGAGTACCGCAGAATTCTGATCTGCCGACCCAATGCCCAGTTTGACTCGGACATTGGTTTTTTGCCGGGAGATGAGAAAGAGAAAATTTCTCCCCTTCTGCGTCCGGTGATCGACAATCTGGAACAGCTGATCGATATGAACGAAGAAGAGCGGTACCGAAACGAAAAGGAACTGCAGGATAAAATAGAAGAAATATTTTCACGTGGCCTGATCCAGGCGGAGGCGATGAATTTTATCCGCGGCCGTTCGATCGTCAGAACCTATCTGATCATCGACGAGGCGCAGAATATGACGCCGGGTCAGGTCAAAGGAATCATCACCAGAGCGGGAAAGGGAACCAAGATCATCCTGCTGGGAGATCCGGCCCAGATTGACCGTCCGTTCCTGGATGAGAGAACCAACGGTCTGTGCTATGCGTCGGAGCATATGAAAGGAAGCCCTCTGTGCTGGCAGATTACAATGAAGGCAGAGGAGTGTGAACGATCGGAGCTGGCGACAGACGCCATCCGGAGATTATAGAAAAGGGCAGGAAGATATGGACATTCACGAGATGATTTACGAAAAGAGCACGCAGGAGAAGGAAAAACTGACTTATGACAGAATCCGGAAAGATCCGGAGATCAATCTGCTGATTGAAAAAGGAAATGAAATATTGGGAATTCTGGGGTATACGGAACATTCCGCCAAACATGCGGCAAAGGTTGCCAAAAACTCAGGTGATATCCTGAAAAAGCTCGGCTATGGAAAACGAACGATTGAACTGAGCAAAATCGCCGGGTACATGCACGACATCGGAAACAGCATCAACCGGAGGGATCATGCGCACAGCGGAGCGATCCTGGCTTACCAGCTGTTGAAGGAACGGAACATGCCGTTGACAGAAGCAATCACTGTGGCTTCCGCGATCGGGAACCATGACGAAAGTACAGGAACTGCGGTGGACGCAGTCTCGGCGGCTCTGATCATCGCGGACAAGACAGATGTGCGGAGAAACCGGGTGAGAAACCGACAGATTTCCGGTTTTGATGCCCACGACCGGGTAAACTACGCCGTTCTGTCTTCGGAACTGACGGTTTCGGCAGACAAAAAGATTATCCAGATGGATATGGAGCTGGATGACAGTATGTGCACGGTCATGGACTATTTTGAGATTTTTCTGGAACGGATGGTCATGTGCCGCCGGGCGGCAGAGATGCTTGGCTGCCGGTTTAAGCTTACGGCGAACGGCAGCAAGCTGTGTTAGCGTGTGTTGGAACGTTTCTTCCTAATGACCGGAGGGTTTTGCATTCAGCAGGTCATGTTCAGAGGTAAGGTCGGCATGAGCCATTCTGACGAAAATCACGGACAACGGAATGAGAGTAAGCCAGACGGCTTTTTCTCTCAGCAGCGGGCATACTGCTGTGAGCAGAATGCCTCCGATAAGGAAAGACAGGAGCATTTGGGCGTGGACTGCTTCACGCTGGAGCATGGTTCTGTCTTTTTTTTGTACCAGTTTTGCCAGCGTGATGCCGGTCTGGCGGAGATGATTGGTACAAAAGGTCGTCGCCATGGGAATTCCCCTGGCCTGACGGAAAGTATTGTACTGCATGGATGCGATGAAATTGATCAGTATCTGCACAAGATGATCCGGCCAGTGAAGAGGGATCAGTCCGACGATCAGAAGTATGAGAATCTCAAAGCCGATCAGATAGGTGTCCCACCGCAGGAATTTCAGCCGCTTCACCGGTGAAGGAAGGATTTCAGAGAGAAATGCGCCGGAAAAATATGCAAAGATGGGGATAAGATAATAGCACCCGTCCAGCCACTGCCTTTGTCCGAAGGCAACAGCCATCATGACAAAGTTGGCTGTCTGGGCATTGCAGAAGACGCCCCCTCTCAGATTAAAGGTGTAGGCGCCCATCATGCCTGCAGCGCCCATAAGAAGTACATAGACCCATTTCTGTTCACAGACGAGATATTGGGTATGATTTGTTGTTGTGTTCATTTTTTCGCTCCTTGACATGTTTCGTGATACATCCTATAATCTATAACCGAAATTTAACAAAATCAAACTGTTATTTCGAGTATCTGTTACAAATATCAATTGTAATCATAAGAGCGGTGAAACGGACCGGAGAATGAAAGAAAAAATATAAGATCAGGAGAGAGTACCATGAATCTTCAGACGATGGAATATCTTATTGCCGTGGCGGAGGAACAGAGCATTTCCAGAGCAGCCGAGCGGCTTCATATCACACAGCAGACGCTCAGCGCACATCTGGCGTCTGTGGAAGAGGAACTGGGATGCCGATTGTTTGAGCGCCGTGTGCCTCTGAAAATCACATATGCCGGTGAAGAGTTTCTGAAGTATGCCCGTCTGATCCAGGAGCAGGTGCTGAGAATGCGCCATACGTTTGATGCGATCAACGGAGAAGAAAAGGGTTTGCTGAAGATTGGAATTACCAGCAACCGGGGAAGGATTATCCTGCTTCCCGTGATTCACGATTTTCAGAAAGTTTACCCCGGCATTGAACTGAAAATAGTGGAGGACACCAATGAAAATCTGGTGCAGAAGCTGGAGAAAGGAGACATCGATATAGGAATTTCAGATTTTTCCACGGGTTACACGGGTACAAATATTGTCCCGCTCTATCGGGAACGTGTAGTATTCTTTGTCGGGAAACAATTATTTTATGATGTCTACGGAGCGGATGGAGGGGAGATCCTCCGGAGAATCCAGGAAGACAGGGAGTATAAGCTTCTGGAGGCGTGCCCGCTTCTTCTGGGGCATGAGCAGGACATAGCGGGAAAATATGCAAGAATGTTTATCAAGAGATCCGGAATACAGCCGTCCGTCCGTGTGGAGGCCAAAAACCTTGCCTTGCTGATGGAACTGTGTGTGGAAGGTCTGGGTGGCTGTTTCTGTCCGGAGATGATCGCTGATCATGTACTGACGGCGGAAAAAAAGGAAAAACTTCTTGCGGTTACGCTGGGGAACGAGGCGGAATATGAGATCGGTATCGGCTGGCGGGATGGCTGGGGTGTGATCGATTCTTTTGTCGGAATGGCGGGAAAACGGATGAATCCGGCGTTTTGACAGTGAAAAGAAATTGTATTATAATGGGAGAAAATCCGGCTTTACGGCGGAATGAGGTGAGGAGAAAGTGAACAAAATGAAAAACAATGCGTCGGAGGCGGTCAGAGGGATACATTTATTTCCGCTGAGGCTGATCGCCGAGGGTCTGGCGGTCGGTGCGGCAGCGGGACTGGTGGTGATGGCTTACCGGTGGCTTTTGGAGCAAGCAGGCGAATGGTTGTCGGCGGTGTTGGCGTTTACTGCCGGATCGCCCTGGAAAATGGCGGGGTGGTTTGCTGTCCTGCTTCTGATCGCTGTGATCGTAGGAAAGCTTGTGCAGTGGGAACCGATGATTTCCGGCAGCGGGATTCCTCAGCTGGAAGGAGAGATGGCGGGCAAACTGGATCAGACCTGGTGGAAGGTGCTGTCGGCAAAGTTCTGCGGGGGATTTTTGTGCCTGCTGGGAGGTCTTTCCCTTGGACGGGAAGGCCCGTCCATTCAGCTGGGCGCAATGGTGGGAAAAGGGTTGTCCAGGCTGTTTGCCCTCGGAAAAACAGAAGGGAAAATTCTCCTGACCTGTGGGGCCAGTGCGGGTCTGTCTGCCGCTTTTCACGCGCCGCTGGCAGGTGTTCTGTTTTCGCTGGAAGAAATACATAAGAATTTTTCCGTGTCCGTTTTGATTTCGGTGATGACGGCTTCTGTAACGGCGGACTGCCTTGCATCTGCTTTTCTCGGAAGGGATGCGGTGTTTCAGTTCCAGATCTATGGAGACCTTCCGATGAAATATTTCTGGATGGTTCTTGTGCTGGGCCTTGTTCTCGGGCTGTTTGGTGCTTTTTATAACTGGTTTACACTGAAAGCGCAGTCGCTGTACCAGGAGGCAAAGTTCCTGAATGCCACCACACGGCTGATCCTTCCGTTCATGATCGCCGGTATCCTTGGTTATACGGTTCCGGCACTGCTTGGAAGCGGCGGAAACCTGATCACCATGGTCACGGACCGTCAGCTTGGCATCTGCGCGGCGCTGCTTCTCCTTGCGGGAAAGTTTCTTTTCTCAGGGGCAAGCTTTGGTTCAGGCGCTCCCGGAGGAATCTTTTTTCCTTTGCTGGTTCTGGGCGGCCTGACGGGAGGGGTTTTCGGCATGGGCTGTTCAGAGATTTTCGGGCTGCCTGTGGAGTATATCAATAATTTTGTCCTGCTGGCGATGGCAGGTTACTTTACTGCGATCGTGCGTGCGCCGCTGACAGGCATCATCCTGATTTTCGAGATGACAGGTTCTCTGAGCCAGCTTGCCACCTTGACGCTGGTTTCCGGCACTGCCTTTGTGGTGGCGGAACTGATGCGGTCGGAGCCGATCTATGAGAGTCTTCTGACGAGGATCCTGAAGAAACAGGGACAGACGGTGCCGAAGGAAAATCAGGGAAAAGTGCTGAAGCAGTTTATGATCATGCAGTCATCGGAACTGGAAGGGTGCAGCATCGCGCAGATCCGGTGGCCGGAAAGTTCTCTGATCGTTGCGGTCCAGCGGGGGAAAGAAGAGATCCTGGCGAGAGGTTCCACCCGGCTGATGGCAAGCGATACACTGCTAGTCATGATGGATGAAGACCGGGAGGGAGAAGTGAACGATCGGCTCATGGAACTTTGCATGGAGAGACCGGAAGCGGCGGTGAAACATTAAAGCAAGATAATACATGAAAGAAGCATAAAAAAACTATTGAATCCTGTTTCCATCTGTTATAAAATACATTTCGGTTCCCGGAAGGACAGGGGGATACGAAAAGAGAAGAGGACAAAAAGATGGGTAAAGCAGGAAAAAGTGCGGCAAAAGATTTAACGACAGGTTCACCGTTTCGTCTGATCCTGGGATTTGCGGTTCCGCTGCTGTTCGGTATGCTGTTTCAGCAGTTTTACAGTATGGTGGATACTATTATCGTGGGACGTGCGCTCGGCTCGAAGGCGCTGGCGGCGGTAGGATCGACAGGATCCATCAACTTTATGATCATAGGTTTCTGTATGGGCGTCTGTAACGGGTTTGCGATCCCGGTATCGCAGATGTTCGGCGCGCGGGATTACCGCGCTCTTCGCAAATATGTGACCAACAGCGCATGGCTTTCCGCTATTTTTGCGGTAGTGATGACCGTGGGGACCTGTATTCTGTGCAGACAGATCCTGGTATGGATGGATACGCCGTCTGATATCGTTGACGGCGCGTACAGTTATATCTTTATTATTTTTGCGGGAATTCCGGTGATTTATCTGTACAACCTGCTCTCGGCGATCATCCGGAGTCTGGGAGACAGCAAATCCCCGCTGATCTTTCTCGGTATTTCATCGGTGCTGAATATTATTCTGGATCTGATCCTGGTGCTTCCGATGGGGGTCGCTGGCACAGCGGTGGCGACCGTGGTGTCTCAGGGAATTTCCGGGCTCCTGTGCCTGTTTTATATGAAGAAAAAATTTGACATTCTCCGGTTTGAAAAAGAGGACTGGAAACTGGAGAAACGGTATGCACTCCGGCTGTGCGGCATGGGTATCCCCATGGGACTGCAGTATTCCATCACGGCGATCGGAAGCGTGATCCTGCAGACTTCTGTGAATTCACTTGGTTCTGTGGCGGTTGCATCTGTGACGGCGGCGTCGAAAATCTCACAGTTTTTCTGCTGTATGTTTGATGCTCTGGGTTCTACCATGGCGACTTTCGCGGGACAGAATGTCGGGGCGAAAAAGCTGGACCGTGTGGATGAGGGTATTCGTACCAGTGTTCTGATCGGAGCAGTGTATTCGATCCTTGCGTTTGTGGTGCTTTACTTTTTCGGAAACGATATATGTCTGTTGTTCGTGGACAGTTCCGAGATGGAGATTATCAATAACGCGCATCGTTTGTTGATCGTCAATTCCGCGCTTTATGTGGCGGTTGTATTTGTCAACGTCGTGCGCTTCGCCATTCAGGGAATGGGGTATTCCAAGCTGGCAATTCTTGCAGGGGTCTGTGAGATGATCGCACGGTCTGTGGTCGGATTTGTCTTTGTTCCGCTGTTTGGTTACAATGCCGTATGTTTTGCCAACCCGGTGGCGTGGATCATGGCGGATCTGTTCCTGATTCCGGCATATTTGAAGTTGTCGAAGAGCATGAAGAAGCAATTCGGAGTGGCGTAAGCTTTTTGTAATCTGTGGGAGAAAATGTCATCAGAAAAGCATCAGGATTCTATCAAAAGGTTATCAAAAAACTGAAGAATTCTTACTATTAAATGTAAGTTATATACAGTTCCGGCTGGATTCTATATAATGGGGATCAGCCGGAATTTTTTTCTTTTTCGGCGGATGTGCAGCAATGAAAAAGATTTTGCTTCATGACAGTAGTTTCTTCTTTGGCGACGATAAGAGAGGGAACATACATCAAGGAAAAGAGGGGATACAGAAGATGAAGATACAGACAATCGGAAACTATGCGGAACTCCTTCGCAGGGAGGGGTTGTTGATCAATCATATTCCAGTGGAGAAAGAGAACAGAGAGATAACACAGATTTCATGCGATTCCAGAGAGATCCGGGAAGGGGCGATGTTTCTCTGTAAAGGAGCGGCGTTCCGTGAAACTTATCTGTCCGAGGCAGTTTTGCGGGGTGCGCAGTGCTATGTCAGTGAAAAGGAATATCCGGCGGGAAAAGGAATCCTCTGCCTGCTGGTCAGCGATATCCGGCGGGTGATGGCAGTGCT
Organism: uncultured Fusicatenibacter sp.; assembly: GCA_902493585.1. Classification (GTDB taxonomy): domain Bacteria; phylum Bacillota; class Clostridia; order Lachnospirales; family Lachnospiraceae; genus Fusicatenibacter. The sequence continues at coordinate 7,693 of CABUPZ010000045.1, forward strand.
TGCGGAGGCATTTTACGGATATCCTGCAGACCAGATGCGGATCGTGGGAATTACCGGAACGAAGGGAAAAACAACAACGGCATATTACGTTCGGGCAGTGCTGGATACCTGGCTGGAAAGAAGAGGAGAGAAGCCGTCGGCGATCTTCAGTTCCATTGAGACGTATGACGGTGTCCGGCGTGAACCGGCAAAACTGACAACGCCGGAATCGTTGGATCTGCAAAGGCATCTGAGGACGGCGGCGGATGCAGGGGTATCCTGGCTGACGATGGAGGTCTCCTCCCAGGCGATGAAGTTGCAGCGGATCGGAAATGTGCAGATGGAAGCGGGAGTGTTCCTGAATATTTCCAGAGATCATATCAGTCCGCTGGAGCATCAGGATTTTGAGGATTATTTTCGGTCGAAATTGAAGATGTTTTCTCACTGCCGGAACGTGTGTGTCAATCTGGATTCGGATTACGCGGAGAGGGTTGTGCGGGCTGCGTCCGGCGCGGAGAAGGTCATTACCTTTGGGACCAGTGAGGAAGCGGAGATATGGGGAAGCCATATACGGACAGAAGACGGACATCTGCGTTTTCATCTGTCTATGCCTGGTTATGAAGGAGAAATCCGGATTCCGATGCGCGGCACTTTCAATGCGGAGAACGCCCTTGCGGCAATTTCTGCCTGCCGTTCCATTGGAGTACCCGCGGACTGTATTGTAAAAGGGCTTTCCAACGCGCGGGTCAGGGGAAGAATGGAGGAGTACCGGAGCAGGGACGGAAAGAGAACGGTTCTGGTGGATTACGCCCATAACCGTCTGAGCTTCGAAAAGCTGTTTGCGTCGGTGCGGGAAGAATATCCGGGACATCCGGTGACAGTGATCTTTGGATGCCCGGGCGGAAAAGCGTACAATAGAAGAAAAGACCTGGCGGAAGTGGCGGACCGATATGCGGACAGCATTTACCTTGTTCCGGATGATCCGGGTCCGGAAGAACCGGAAAAAATTGCCGAAGAGATCATGAGTTATATCCATGGCAAAAAGAGGGTATGTACCTATGTGGAGAACCGTCAGGAGGCAGTGCGCCGGGCGGTGGAGGAAGCACCGGAATATGCGGTTGTGCTGGTGCTCGGCAAAGGCTGTGAGGCGACACAGAAATATGCGGACGGGATCCGCTCCTGTATGACGGACAGTGAAAGTGCGCGGGTATCTCTGGCAGAATACGACAGAAAATGCGAGGCAAGTGTCCTTCCCATCAAATGCCTTACTGTTTCGCTGGTCTGATTTCCCGACAGCACAGCGAAACAGTAAGGCATTTGATGTGTATGACACTGGTGCATAAATGAATAGTTAGTTTTAAATAACGTGTTAAATATTTATTTATCGAACATGGTAAAATATATAAAAATGTTTAAATAAAACGAAAAATATTGTATAAAATAACGGAGATATAAATTCAGAAAGAAATAAAGTTGTGAATATTGCAGAAAAAGAGCAGAAGTCCCGGTGAAATCGGGACTTCTGCTTGTTAAGTAAATAACAAAATGGTATAATGGGTCTATTGAGTCAATAGTCTATTATTTCAAGGAGGTTCATTATGCGTTCAACAGAAGGTGGAAACAAAGTTGTTGTAATCGGAGCGGGCAATGTAGGTGAGACTATCTGCTACACCCTTATGCTTAAAACACAGGTCAGCGAAATCGTACTGATCGACCTGAACGAAGACCGTGCGAAAGGTGTCGCTCTGGATATTTCCCACGGTACCGCATACTATAGTCAGGTAAAGATCCGCAAAGGAGGATATTCCGAATGTGCGGATGCAGATATCATCATTGTAACAGCGGGTGTGCCGCGTAAGAAAGGTCAGACCCGTCTGGATCTGGCAAAGACCAACACAGGCGTTGCAAGATCCATTGCAAAAAGCATTATGGAATATGCAAAGAACCCGATCATCATCGTCGTATCCAACCCGGTAGATGTCAACACATATCTGATTCAGAAAGAAACCGGACTGCCAAGAGGACGCGTGATCGGTACAGGAACTTCTCTGGATACCGCACGTTTCCGCTATCTGCTGGCAAGACATTGTAAAGTAGATATTCGTGATATTCAGGGATATATTCTCGGCGAGCACGGCGACAGCCAGGTTCCGGTATGGAGCACTGTAAATATCGCAGGTGAGGCTGTGGAACACTTCCTGCCGACGGATCCGGAGGAGAGAGAGAACAAGAAGACAGAAATCGCGACCAAGGCACGTACCGCCGGCGCAGACGTTATCTCTCTGAAAGGTGCAACTTTCGATGGAATCGCAATGTCCGTTCTGCGTATCGTAGAGTCAATCCTGAAAGACCAGAACACGGTTCTTCCGGTTTCCCATGTTCTTGAAGAGAACTTCGGATCGATGGCGGGAGCGCCGATCAGCCTTCCGTGTGTGGTAAATTCTGAGGGTATTTCCAGAGTCCTGAAGGTAACTATGACCCAGGAAGAACTGGATGCAGTAGAGCATTCCGCAGAAGTTCTGAAAGATTTCATCGCTCAGGTGGAAGCATAAAGAAAACAAAAACAGAAAGAAACCGTTTGAACGAAAGGAGCAACCCATGACTTACAGTTATTTTCCGGGCTGTACGCTGAAAAACAAGGCAAAAGATCTGGATAAATATGCGCGTGAGTGCGCGAAAGTGCTGGGCTTCGAACTGGAGGAAATTCCGGAATGGCAGTGCTGCGGCGCTGTCTATCCGCTTGCCTCTGATGAGATTGCGACGAAGCTTTCCAGCGTCCGCGCCCTGAAAGATGCCAAAGCGAAGGGACAGGATCTGGTAACGGTCTGTTCCGCCTGCCATCATGTGATCAAACGCGTGAACGACGATATGGCAAATGTGGAAGAAATCCGCACAAAGGTCAACAATTATATGTCCGACGAGGAACCATACCAGGGAGAAACGAAAGTTCTTCATTATCTGGAGGTTCTGCGGGATGTGGTTGGCTTTGACAAGATAAAAGAAAAGGTAGTCAATCCCCTCAAAGGAAGAAAAATTGGCGCATATTACGGATGTATGCTGCTGCGCCCGAGCGTGACCATGCAGTTTGACGATCCGGAAAACCCGACGATCATCGAAGATTTCATCCGCGCGATCGGTGCGGAACCGGTGGTATATCCGATGAGAAACGAGTGCTGCGGCGGCTACATTTCCCTGAAAGACAAGCCGATGGCAGCCAATATGGTAGATCAGATCATGGATTCCGCCGCATGGAAGGGAGCGGAAGAACTCATCACGGCCTGTCCGTTGTGTATGTATAATCTGAGAAACAACGGCACAAAGGAAGGCCTGCCGGTTACATATTTTACAGAGCTTCTGGCAGAGGCCCTCGGAATCAAAGAGGAGGTGCATTCATGAAATCAGAGGCAAAGATGGCACAGAGGATCAAAGAGATCAGCGGCGTGGACACAAGGAAATGTATGAAGTGCGGCAGATGCTCCGCCTCCTGTCCTGCCTACAATGAGATGGACATCCGTCCGCATCAGTTTGTATCGTACGTTCAGAACGGCAACATTGAGCCGCTGATGAATTCCAAATCAATCTGGAAATGTCTTTCCTGTTTTGCATGCGTGGAAAGATGTCCAAGAGACGTTAAGCCTGCCAAGGTGATCGAAGCAGTACGTCTCAGCGTCATCCGCCAGCGGGGTGAAAACTTCCTGTCTCCGGACGAGATCCCTGCACTTCTGGATGAAGAGACGCCGCAGCAGCTGCTGGCAAGCGCATATCGCAAATACAGAAAGTAAGGAGAGAGAAAAAGTGCAAAGAATAGGAGTATTTGTCTGTCATTGCGGAACAAATATCGCGGGCACGGTAGATGTGAAACGGGTCGTTGAAGCCGTGAGAAAAGAACCGGGTGTCGTGTACGCGGAGGATTACCAGTACATGTGTTCCGAAGCCGGACAGCAGAAAATTGCAGATGCCGTGAAGAGCGAGCATCTGACAGGAATCGTGATCTGTTCCTGTTCCCCGCGTATGCACGAGGGAACTTTCCGTAAGGCGGCGGAAAAAGCGGGACTGAACCCGTATCTGGTGGAGATCGCCAACATCCGTGAGCAGTGTTCCTGGATCCACAAAGATGTGGAAGAGGGAACCGAAAAAGCAGTGATCCTGGCAAGAGCAGCCATTGCAAAGGTTATGCTGAATGCGCCGCTGCAGCCGGGTGAGAGCCGTGTTGTGAAACGTGCTCTGGTCATCGGCGGAGGAATCGCCGGAATCCAGACCGCGCTGGACATCGCAGACGCAGGCTATGAGGTGGATATCGTTGAGAAGACCCCAAGTATCGGCGGAAGAATGTCTCAGCTGGATAAGACCTTCCCGACGCTGGACTGTTCTTCCTGTATTCTGACTCCGAAGATGGGAGAAGTCAACGCTCACGAGAAGATCAATATCTTTACATACAGTGAAGTGGAGAAAGTATCCGGTTTTGTCGGTGATTTCTCTGTGGATATCCGCAAAAAGGCGAGATATGTGGACATGGACAAATGTACCGGCTGCGGTCTGTGCCAGGAAAAGTGTCCGTCCAAAAAGACCCCAAATGAATTTAACCGCGGACTGAATACCAGAACCGCGATCTACACGCCGTTCGCCCAGGCGGTGCCAAACGTGCCGGTTATCGATACGGAGGCATGTATCAAATTCAAAACCGGAAAGTGCGGAATCTGTTCCAAGGTCTGTGCAGCCGGAGCCATTGATTACACACAGAAGGATGAGATCATCACCAGAGAGTACGGCGCGATCGTTGTTGCCACCGGATTTGATACCATCAATCTGGATAAGTTTGATGAATATTATTACAATCAGAGCAAGGATGTCATCACTTCTCTGGAACTGGAGCGTCTGATGAACGCCGCAGGACCGACCGGAGGAAATGTGGTGCGTCTCTCCAACGGAGAACATCCGAAGAATATCGTCTTCATTCAGTGCGTCGGCTCCCGTGACGTGACCTGCCGAGGAAAGAGCTACTGTTCAAAGATCTGCTGTATGTATACAGCAAAACAGGCGATGCTGCTGAAAGACCATTACCCGGATGTGAATGTGCATGTCTTCTATATTGATGTGCGTACTCCGGGCAAGAATTTTGATGAGTTTTACCGCCGTGCGGTGGAAGAGTACGATGTGGACTACATCAAGGGACAGGTAGGAAAAGTTTCCGAAGCAGAAAACGGACGCCTTCTGGTCCAGGGTGTGGATCTGATCGACAACCGCCAGATTAAAATGGAAGCCGACCTTGTGGTTCTTGCCACCGCCATCGAGCCGAACAAGGATGTGCGTAAGATCGCTACCATGCTGACGGCAAGCATCGACAACAACAACTTCCTGACCGAAGCTCATCCGAAGCTTCGTCCGGTAGAATCTCCGACTGCAGGTATTTTCCTGTCCGGCGTCTGCCAGGGACCAAAGGATATTCCGGAGACAGTAGCCCAGGCGGGTGCTGCAGCGATCAAGGTTGTCGGACTCCTTGCAAAAGACAAGTTGGTGACAAATCCATGTACTGCTCAGTCCAATCCGCTCTTCTGTAACGGCTGTTCCGCCTGTGAGAAGGTATGTCCTTACGGTGCGATCTCTTATGAGGAGCAGCAGGTGATGGATGGCGGCGTTCGTGAAAACCGCCGTGTAGCGGTAGTCAACAGCGCGTTGTGTCAGGGATGTGGTGCATGTACTGTAGCCTGCCCGTCCGGAGCGATGGACCTGAAAGGATTCTCCAACCGACAAATTCTCGCGGAGGTAGATGCAATATGTCGATAGAAGCAAACAACGAAAAGAAAGAATTCAAGCCGCTGATCGTGGCTTTCTGCTGTAACTGGTGCTCCTATGCAGGCGCAGACCTGGCGGGTTCCAGCCGTCTGGCTTATCCGGCGGATGTCAAGATCATCCGCGTGCCATGCTCCTGCCGTGTCAATCCGCTGTTTATCCTGCGTGCGTTCCAGAGAGGCGCGGACGGTGTGATCATGTGCGGATGCCACCCGGGAGACTGCCATTATTCTACAGGAAATTACTATGCGAGACGCCGTATGACGCTGCTGTTTTCCATGCTGGATTATCTGGGTGTGGAGAACGGACGTACCCGTGTCGAGTGGGTATCCGCGGCGGAGGGCGTGAAGTTCTCCCAGACGATGAATGAGTTTGTGGAGAAGATTCACAGCCTTGGCGAAAATGTCAGATTGGAGGATTTACGATGCAAGAAGAATTGATCAGACGCGCGAAAGAGCTGCTCAGCGACGGCACCGTAGTCCGCGTGATGGGCTGGAGAAAGGGCGATATGTCCTTCAATCCGGAACCGGCGCTGTTCGAAAGCGAGGACAGCCTTTCTGAATTTGTCTACGATGGATTCTGCGGGGCAAACCTGAGCAAATATATGATCAACCTGAGTAAGCTGGAAGGAAAGACCCTGGTGTTCCTGAAACCCTGCGATACTTACAGCTTCAATCAGCTTGTGAAAGAACATCGGGTGGACCGTGAAAAGGCTTATATCATCGGCGTCGGCTGCAACGGAAGCCTGGACGTGGATGTGATGAAGGAAAAAGGCGCAAAGGGTATCCAGGAGATCACCGAGGACGGCGATACCGTAAAGGTAACTGCCATCTACGGAGACAAAGAGTTTGCCCGTGAGGACGTGATTCTGGAACGCTGCAAAGCCTGCAAGGGCGGCCGCCATATGGTATATGATGAGCTTGCTTCCAATGCAGACGAGGAAAAACCGGCAAAAGACGGAAGATTCTCAATGGTGGAAAAGATTGAGGCGATGGATCCGAAGGAGCGTTTTGCTTTCTGGCAGAACGAGCTTTCCCGCTGTATCCGCTGCAATGCCTGCCGCAATGTCTGCCCGGCATGCAGCTGCATCAAGTGTGTGTTTGACAACGACCGTTACGATACGGCACAGAAGGCAAACAGCGATACCTTTGAGGAGCAGATGTTCCATATCATCCGTGCCTTCCATGTGGCAGGACGGTGTACGGACTGCGGCGAATGTTCCCGTGTATGTCCGGAACATATCCCTCTGCATCTGCTGAACCGGAAGTTTATCAAGGACATCAATGAATTTTACGGTGAGTATCAGGCGGGCGAGGACATCGACAGTCGTGCGCCGCTGACCAATTTCACCACAGAAGACGTTGAACCTTCGATCGTTCAGGAAAGGGGTTAAGGGATGTATAAGATAAGAAAAGAACAGCTTTCCGCTCTGCTTGAGACCGTAGGCAGGAACATGGATCTTTATCTGCCGGTGGACAACAACGGAAAGACAAATTTCGGCATCTGGACAGAAGATGCAAAGGTCGATCTGGAGACCTTAAAGACTGTGAAATCCCCGAAGGATGCGTTTTTTCCTCAGAGTGAGATCCTGTACTCCTGCTATAAGGATGCAAAGAAGATCAATATCACTCCTCAGGAACTGGTGAACCAGGATTTTGTGATCTTCGGCGTACGTCCCTGTGACGTCCGCGGTTTTGAGGTGCTGGACCGTGTATTCCTGGCGGATCCTGTGGATACCTATTATGCGGCCAGAAGAGAACATGGCATCGTAGTTTCTCTCGCCTGCCATGAACCGGAGGAATCCTGTTTCTGTAAAGTCTTTGACATCGACGCGGCAGCGCCGGAAGGTGATGTGGCAATGTGGGCGGTGGAAGACCTTTACTGTATGGAAGCAAGAACGGAAAAGGGAGAGAAATTCCTGGAACTGGTAAAAGAACATCTGGAACCGGCCGCAGATGAGGACGGAGCGAAGGTTTCCGCAGAACAGGAAGCCATCCGCACGATCATTGAGAAGCTGCCGTACAGCCATCTGTCTCTGGAAGGCTGGGATGGAAACGCCACACAGGAAAAATTTGACGATCCGCGCTGGAAAGAGCTTTCTGACGCCTGTCTTGCCTGCGGAACCTGTACGTTCTCCTGCCCGACCTGTCAGTGCTACGATATCAAAGATTTCAATACGGGACATGGGGTGCAGAGATACCGCTGCTGGGATTCCTGCATGTATTCAGACTTTACCCTGATGGCTCACGGAAACAACCGTACCACACAGCTGCAGAGATTCCGTCAGCGCTTCATGCACAAGCTGGTTTATTATCCGGCAAACAATGATGGTATGTATTCCTGCGTAGGCTGCGGCCGCTGTGTGGAGAAATGTCCGCAGGGACTGAACATCGTCAAGGTGATCAAACGTATGGGAGGCTCAAAGTAATGTGTAATTGTGGAAGCGAAGAGAAGAAAAATGTGCTGCTGCCGCAGGTTGGCGTGATCACGGATATCCGTCAGGAAACACCGGACGTCAAGACCTTCCGTATCGTGAAACCGGACGGCACAAAGCTTTTTGATCATATGCCGGGACAGTGCGGAATGCTCTGTGTTCCGGGCGTCGGAGAGGGTATGTTCTCCATCACCTCCTCCCCGACCAACAAAGAATATCAGGAATTTTCCATCAAGGAATGCGGCGTTCTGACTACTTACCTGCACAATATGGAAGTAGGCGATGAGATCCTGGTCCGCGGACCTTATGGAAATCATTTCCCTGTGGAGACAGTCCTGAAAGGACAGAACCTGCTGTTTATCGCCGGCGGTATCGGTCTTGCGCCACTGCGCTCCGTGATCAACTACGTGCTGGACAACCGGGAGAATTACGGAACCGTAGACATTGTGTACGGTTCACGTTCCGCGGATGATCTGGTACAGCTGAAGGAGATCCGGGAAAAATGGATGAATGCGAAGGATGTCAATGTGCATCTGACCATCGACCGGGAGCAGGAAGGATGGGACGGCCATGTGGGCTTTGTTCCGAACTATGTGAAAGAACTGAATATGTCCACAGACAAGGTAGCGCTGATCTGCGGACCTCCGATCATGATCAAATTCACGCTGCAGGGACTCCAGGAAGTGGGATTTGACAAGACTCAGGTGTACACCACTTTGGAGCTCCGGATGAAATGCGGAGTCGGAAAATGCGGCCGCTGCAACATCGGAAGCAAGTATGTCTGCAAAGACGGTCCTGTGTTCCGCTGCGATGAAATCGATGAGTTACCGAACGAATATTAATTGGAGGATATAGAAAATGCAGGAAATGGTGAATATTTTTATCTTCGGCAAGAAGTATTCCGTACCCGGAGACCTGACGATTATGACTGCCATGGAATATGCCGGTTACCAGTTAAAGCGCGGCTGCGGCTGCCGTCACGGATTCTGCGGCGCCTGTGCGACCATCTACAGGATCAAGGGGAAAAATGAACTGAAAACATGTCTGGCATGCCAGACGCAGGTGGAAGACGGCATGTACATTGCCAGCCTTCCGTTTTATCCGATCGATAAAAGAACTTACAATATGGAAGAGATCCGTGCGGAACAGCGCGTGATGATGGATCTGTATCCGGAAATCTACAGCTGTATCGGATGCAACGCATGTACCAAGGGATGTCCGCAGAACCTGAATGTGATGCAGTATATCGCATATGCGCAGAGAGGTGATTTCGAGGCGTGTGCAGAGGAATCCTTTGACTGCATCGGCTGCGGAATCTGTGCTTCCCGCTGTCCGGCAGGGATCTCCCACCCGATGGTCGGAGAACTGGCGAGACGTCTGACCGGAAAATACATCGCACCGAAATGTGAGCATCTCCAGAACCGTGTGGACGAGATCAACGAAGGAAAATTCGATGATCTGATCGAACAGGTGATGCAGAAACCGATCGAAGAGATGCAGGAACTTTACAACAACCGTGAGATTGAGAAATAAGGAGGGGAGCAGGACATGTATACAGCCAAAATGCAGGAATCTATCAAAAAGGTAGAAGCCACAAGAGCGGCGAGAATGGCTGCTGAGCCGAGAAGAATGACAGCAGAGGAAAAAGATACCCTTCTTGCGGCGTACCATCCGGATTACAAAGAGGATGGATTTGTCACTCTGAAAGTAGGCCCGAACAAAGGGGAGAAAGTGCCGACCGAGCTTGGCCGTCTGCTGGAATCCAACAGCCGCATCCTCAATGAGCGGATCGATCTGAACAAGATCGATTACGATGTGGATGTTCTGGTTATCGGAGCCGGCGGCGCCGGTTCTTCCGCAGCCATCGAGGCACATGAAGCGGGCGCCAATGTGATGATCGTTACCAAACTGCGTATCGGTGATGCCAACACCATGATGGCAGAGGGCGGAATCCAGGCAGCGGACAAGGAAAACGATTCTCCGGCACAGCATTATCTGGATGCTTTCGGAGGCGGACATTTCGCCGCGCGTCCGGAGCTGCTGAAAAAGCTGGTAATGGAAGCGCCGGATGCGATCCACTGGCTGGAAAATCTTGGCGTTATGTTTGACAAGGATGCAGAGGGAAATATGATCACAACACACGGCGGCGGAACTTCCCGCAAGCGTATGCATGCGTGCCGCGATTATTCCGGCGCGGAGATCATGCGTACTCTGCGTGACGAAGTGATCAACCGCGGAATCCCGGTGGTAGAGTTTACTTCTGCGGTAGAGCTGATCAAAGACGACAAGGGTCAGGTGGCAGGAGCGGTTCTTCTGAACATGGAGACCGATGAATATCTGGTAGCGAGAGCAAAGACCGTCATCATTGCCACCGGCGGTGCAGGACGTCTGCATTACAACAACTTCCCGACTTCCAACCACTACGGCGCGACAGCGGACGGACTGGTGCTCGGATATCGTGTGGGAGCTCCTCTGCTGTACCAGGATACGATCCAGTATCATCCGACCGGAGCGGCATACCCGTCTCAGATCTTCGGCGCGCTGGTAACGGAGAAAGTACGTTCTCTGGGAGCTATGCTGGTCAATGTGGACGGCGAGGCGTTTATGCATCCGCTGGAGACCCGTGACGTATCTGCGGCAAGCATCATCCGTGAGTGCTCCGACCGTGAAAAAGGTGTGGAGACCCCGCAGGGCAAAGCTGTATGGCTGGATACTCCGATGATCGAGATGATCCACGGAGAAGGAACCATCGAAAAACGAATCCCGGCGATGTTGCGTATGTTCATGAACTACGGCATTGATATGAGAAAAGAGCCGATCCTGGTATATCCGACGCTGCATTATCAGAACGGCGGTCTGGAAATCAACGGGGAAGGCTTCACCAACGCGGTAAGCAACCTGCTGGTAGCAGGCGAGGCTGTGGGAGGAATCCACGGCAGAAACCGTCTGATGGGCAACTCTCTGCTGGATGTCATTGTGTTCGGACGTGACGCAGGAAAAGCGGCTGCAGCAAAAGCCAAAGACGTGACCCTCGGAACCATGAACCTGGATCACGTGAAAGAATATGCAAAAACTCTGGAGGAAGCGGGTCTGGACACTGGTATGGTATCTCCGCAGCTTCTGCCGGATTATGCCGGAAAGAGACATTTATAATCAATAAAAACAGAGGAAAGGCAGGAGAGAGAAATGCGTGAGATTCAGGCAAGCCAGATTACAGAAGTAGTCGAAAAGCTGTGTATCGAAGCCAACTACTATCTTCCGGAAGATGTGAAATGTGCGATCAAAAACTGCCGTGCCTGCGAGGACGGCGAGATCGCGCAGGGTGTGCTCGATAACATCATTGAAAACTATGAGATCGCGGACGCGGAAGCCGTGCCGATCTGCCAGGATACGGGAATGGCATGTGTCTTTCTGGAAATCGGCCAGGATGTGCACATTGCCGGCGGCGATCTGACTGAGGCAGTCAACGAGGGTGTCCGCAGAGGATACGACAAAGGATATCTGAGAAAATCGGTTGTAAAAGATCCGGTGCGCAGAGGAAATACCGGAGACAATACTCCGGCAATGCTCTACACCGAGATCGTTCCGGGCGATCAGATCAAAGTGACCGTGGGACCGAAAGGTTTCGGAAGCGAAAATATG
>CABUPZ010000046.1 GCA_902493585.1 uncultured Fusicatenibacter sp.
GATCTCTCTGGCATACAGCTGGTATTTTCCATCCCGTTCATAGACATTGACACTGCCTCCGACGATCACCTTATCGCCGTCCTTCATCCGGAAGGCAAGGCCCCTGCGCTGTCCCGCAAACATTACACAGGCGATCGTGCCGGAAGCATCCTTCAGAGAAAAGTAAAGATGACCGGAGGTGTGGTATTTGCAGTTGCTCACCTCACCCCGGACATAGATCCTGCTCAGCATAAAATCCTGAACAAACATGTTTTTGATATAGCTGTTGACCTGGCCTACGGAATAAACACTCTGGTTGGGACTACGCATCTGCTTTCTTCGCCAGTTTTCCAAGGATTCCGTTGATGAAAGAAGAGGAATCATCGGTGCCGAACCGCTTGCCCAGTTCTACGGCCTCATTGATGGCAACGCTCACCGGCACATCCTCATCAAAAAACATCTCATAAACCGCCAGCCGCAGAATCGCCAGATCTACCTTTCCCATACGGCTGGTCTTCCATCCTTCCGAGGTCTCATTGAGCATCCGGTCAATCTCCTCCAGATGTTCTTTCACCTTCGCATACTTTGCTTCAATATACGCTTTATCCTTTTCCGCCGGGGTCACATCCTGTCCCTCAAAATACAGAGACATCTGTCCTTTCATTTCTTCTTCACTGTTAAACCCGGAAAGATAAAGCAGTTTAAAAATATTTTCTCTCAGCTGACTTCTGTTCATTCTTCCTATCATCCTCTCCCTTGAACGTCTGTTTGATCTCTGTCCTTACAGTTCATCGAACACAATCGGAATCTGTCTGCGGAATTCTTCCAGCACCATGGATGCGATTTCTCTCATCTGAGGATGCGCGCCGCTGGCGGTGCGCAGGCGGAAGAAATGTCTCCACTCGCGCAGATTCATGGTCACAACAATTTCTGTTTTGAGGCTGTTCGGCAGGATGCTTCTTGCCTCCTGCGCGGAAGCGCCCATATCGATCAGCTTCATATACTGATCCTCAATCTGCTGCATGGACGCTTTCCACAGCGCGTACTCCGGGGAATCCTCTTTCCAGAACACAGGCTTGATAAAGGTCAGCTCATTGCCGAATTTATCCTTCTGATAATTGCAGTATCTTGTACTTTCCTGGCTGTAGCTTGCCACACGATGGCGGACGATTTCATGGGTCACGCCTCTGTCGCACACCATTTTGACCGAGATCTTCTCATGCTCGATCACGGACTCATGGCCTCTTTTGAGGATATTTCCCACAAACTTTTCTGCAGAATCCTCTGTAATCCGATCCTCGCTCTTATAGCAGACCCTGCCGATCTTCTCAATTTTCTGCAGCATCTTTTTGCCGTCCAGCTCCTCCAGGATTTCAAAATACGGTTCAATAACTCTCATAAAACTTCCTTTCTGTATTCTCCATGTTGTATTTCAAAAACAAAACCGCGAAAGGTCAGCCAAATTTCTCAACCATCCCCCGCGGTTTCAGCTTCTCTTATTTCGTCTGTTCCATATCTACGCCTGCAATTGCCACGTTTACATCTGAAACTTCCAGTCCTGTCATATTTTCAATGGCTGCCTTCACCTTTTCCTGCACGGTTTGGCTGGTTTCCGGAATTCCGTAGCCATATTTGATATTCAGCGCCAGATCCACGCAGACCACGCCGTCCAGCACATCTACCTTGACACCTTTGGAAAGGTTTTTCATGCCCAGTTTCCCCACCAGTTCATTGGTGATGTTGCCTGCCATGTAGGCCACTCCTTCCACTTCCGTAGCGGCAAGGCCGGCGATAATAGCTACCACTTCGTCGGCGATCTGAACAGTTCCGATTCCCTCATCATCATATATCGTATAAGTGTCTCTCTTTTGGTTCTTTGTATCTGCCATTTCGAAACCTCCTTCGGCTAAACTTTCTATTATTATACCAAACCTTCCACAAAAATAAAAGCAGTTTTTCCAAAATGAGAAGGGACGGCGCACGGGCCGTCCCCTTTTACTTTCCTCCCGGAGTCACTGTTTTGCTGATTGCCTGTTTTCCATCCGGCGTTGCCGCCAGACCGCCTTCTCCGGTTTCCTTCAGGGAGGGATGCATCTGCTCTCCCACCTGGCGCATCGCGTCGATGACCTGGTCCGGGGAGATCCGGCTTTCAATTCCTGCCAGTGCCATATCTGCCGCTGACAGTGCATTGACCGCTCCGATCACATTTCGTTTCACGCATGGCACTTCCACCAGTCCTCCCACGGGATCGCATACAAGGCCCAGGAGATTTTTCAGCGCCATTGCCGCCGCATGGGAGATCTGATTTTCATTGCCGCCCCGGAGCGCTACAAGCGCTCCTGCCGCCATTGCGCTGGCAGAACCGATCTCTGCCTGACAGCCGCCCAGGGCTCCGGCGATAAATGCGCGGCTGGCAATCACCTGCCCGATGCCTGCCGCTACGTAGAGGGCATCCACGATTTCTTCATCGGATGCCTTCCAATCCCTCTGGTAATTCGCCAGCACCGCAGGCAGAACTCCGCAGGCTCCTGCTGTCGGGGCTGCGACAATCCGTTTCATGCAGGCGTTGGATTCTCCCATTTCCAGCGCGGAGGCAATGACCTTCCCCACAAATCTTCCGCTCAGCGGTACGTCTTTTTCCATATATTCCCGCATTTTTCCGCCGGCTCCGCCTACCAGGCCGCTGTTGGAGCGGAGTGCGGCATCGTATCCGTCCGACGCTTCTTTCATCGCTTTCCACATTCCGTGCATGGTTGTTCGGGAGTCTTCTCTGTTCACGCCGCGCTCGTTAAGATCATCCAGCAGTACCGCCTCCGAAAAGGAAATGCCTTCCGCCAGGCAGCGTTCTTCTATTTCCTGCAGTGATTTATACGCCATCCTGTTCTTCTCCTTCTGCCGCATTGATATAGGTTACTTTTTTGATCCCTTCCTGCTGTTCCAGCCATCCCAGCATCTCTTTGGGAATCTCTTTGTCCGCCTCGATGACCATAACGGCAATTCCGCCTCTCCGGTCACGATACAGGGACATATTCGCGATATTGATGTTGCTTTCAAACAGCATGGAAGTAACTTTCGCCACATGGCCCGGCTGGTCCATATTGTGGACGATCAGTGTCGGCATTTCGCAGGTGCAGTTTACCTCGATTCCATCCAGACGGTTGATCATGATCCTGCCGCCGCCCAGAGAACTTGCCTGTACCTCCAGCTTTCTGCCGGAGATGCCTTCCACGTTCAGCACCGCTGTGTTCGGATGCGCTCCGGAAAGGCTGACTTCCTCAATCTGAAATTCCATCTGCTCCTGCTTTGCCAGCTCAAAACTGGCGGGAATCCGGATATCATCCGGCTCCATGCCCAGCAGTCCTGCCACCAGCGCCCGGTCTGTTCCGTGTCCCTTTCCGGTCGCGGCAAAGGAACCATACATTCCGATCCGGGCTTTCTTTACCTTTTCTCCCAGCAGCCTTCTTGTGATCAGGCCGATCCGCACGGCTCCCGCTGTATGAGAACTGGACGGTCCCACCATCACAGGGCCAAGTATATCAAATATATTCATTTGTTTTTTCCTTTCAAGTCTCGGAATGTGGTAACCCTTCAGCGTTCCGAACTGTTATAAAATGCAGAAGAACGCTGATTTTCAAACAGGCTGTTTCACCGCTGCGGCTGCCTTAATTCCTGCTGAATTCTTCCAGCTTCAGGTTCTCATTCCGTTCTTCTACCATTCCAACGCTCCACGGATTGACAAACAGCAGCAGCGGATTTCCTTTCAGGTCCATGACCTTCTTCATATCAGAGGTTCCGGCGATGCGGTCCACGTCCACTTCTTCCTTATTTGCAATCCAGCGGATATGCTCGTATGGAAGATTTTCCAGACGGATATCTACATTATATTCATTTTCCAGACGATATTTCAGTACATCGAACTGGAGGACACCTACGACTCCGACGATGATCTCCTCCATACCGCCTTTGTACTCCTGGAAAATCTGGATCGCGCCTTCCTGGGCGATCTGATTGATTCCTTTCACGAACTGCTTTCTCTTCATGGAATCCAGCAGACGGACTCTTGCGAAATGTTCCGGAGCAAATGTAGGAATTCCCTCATAGGCAAATTTCTTGCCTGTGGCGCAGACGGTATCTCCGATGGAGAAGATGCCCGGATCAAATACACCGATGATATCTCCGGCAAACGCCTCATCCACCACATGACGGTCGCTTGCCATCATCTGCTGCGGCTGGGAAAGGCGCATTTTTTTATCGCCCTGTACGTGATAAACTTCCATACCTGCATCAAACCGTCCGGAACAGATCCTCATGAACGCGATCCTGTCTCTGTGTGCCTTGTTCATATTCGCCTGGATTTTGAAGACAAAGGCCGAAAAGTCTTCTTTCATCGGATCCACAATGCCGCAGTCTGCCTTTCTTGGCAGCGGAGAAGAAGTCATGGTGAGGAAATGGCGCAGGAATGTCTCCACACCGAAGTTTGTCAGAGCGGAACCGAAAAATACCGGGGAAAGTTCCCCTTTGCTGACCAGCTCCTGGTCAAATTCCGCACTGGCGCCGTCCAGAAGTTCAATCTCCTCCAGCAGCTGCTCTTTCTGTTCCTCATCCACAACATCCATCAGATGTGGATCGTCCAGATCGATCTCTTCCTCGATTCCTTCCTTGGTTCCCTTCATGGTATCGGAAAAAGTCAGTACCTTATTGGTATTTCTGTCGTAAACACCGCGGAATCTCTTTCCGGAACCGATCGGCCAGTTGATCGGGCATGTGGCGATTCCCAGTTCTTTTTCGATTTCATCCAGAAGATCGAACGTATCGTTGGCATCCCGGTCCATTTTGTTGATAAAGGTAAAGATTGGGATATGGCGCATCACGCAGACCTTAAACAGTTTTCTCGTCTGTGCCTCGACACCCTTGGAACCGTCGATCACCATGACTGCGGAATCCGCTGCCATCAGGGTACGGTAAGTATCCTCTGAGAAATCCTGGTGTCCCGGTGTATCAAGGATATTGATGCAGTATCCATCGTAATTAAACTGCAGAACGGAGGAAGTGACGGAAATACCACGTTCCTTTTCAATCTCCATCCAGTCGGAAACCGCATGGCGGGCGGTCGCTTTTCCCTTGACGGAACCTGCCAGATTGATCGCTCCTCCGTACAGAAGGAACTTCTCGGTCAATGTGGTTTTACCGGCATCCGGGTGCGAGATGATCGCAAATGTCCGACGTTTTTCTATTTCTTTTGTATAATCAGCCACGGGCATACTCTCCTTATTTTGCGAATTTTCTCCGGAATCCTGCAAAAGGGGAAATTTGCGGTTCCGGGGGATTCTGTTTTACTCTTTTTCTGGTACATTTTAGTATATCTCATGCTGTACTGTCAAGGGATAGCGGACGAAAACCGGCGTCCGCACGCGGGGCTGGCGGGATATGGAGTGCGTGCTCACTCCGACATCCGGACAAACCAAAGGAAGGTGTTCGCCGTACATCAGAGCGGAGACAGGTATTTTCTGACGTTTTGTTTTTTTCGCTCTATGTCCGTCGGACACCTTCCTTTAGTCTGTGCGTCTGTAGTCGCAAGCACTGCACTTCCTGCATAGGCTCTCCTTTCTGATTTTGGCAAAAGGAAACGCAGAAAGTCCTCTTCAAGATTTTTATTTTTGAGGGCAGTTCCAATGACATAATATAAAAGCGAAATGCTTTCCTCTCCTCATACTCAGCCATTTCCTTTTTTTATACTGCTCGCTGATATTCCAGTGAAAAAAACTTCTCGCTTCGTACAGGTTCAAAGACTTCTAAAAAATCTTTGTTTCTCTCATAGTAATCAACTACTTGCTCTGCAAGAGATAAGTCTGCTGGCACAAGTTGTATATATTGATTATTCATTATGCACCCTCCTCGACTTCCGATTTTTTGTTATCTTTTTAGTATTGCCATTATACCACTTATCCAGCACGGTCACAATTCCATATCCCGCCACTTGCTCCGTGTCTTTTCTAAGGTCTGCTCCGGCTGTATTACCTGTTCCACGCATTTCTTGACAGCTTCGGCTTTTTGCACCTCAATTTCTGCGTTGTTATTTTCTCTGTCCTTAACAGATTAGCCCTTTTCCGTGCCTGTATTTTTTCAGAACCATATCATACCATACTGCAGGTGCTGTGTCATCTGTAGATTTCATCCTCTGTTTTTGTCTTTCTTTTCTCCCTCATCGCTACATACCTCTTTTTCCGCCTTCGCCATATACGGAAACAGTTCCTGGTACCTTTCGATCTGTTCTTCCGATTCCGGCAGCGCAGGGATCAGTCCTGTGCAGTCCTGAGCGGAGCAGGCAAAGCCTGTATCCTGGTTGATTCCATAAGGATCTTTTTCTTTTTTATTCGCCATTGTTTATCCTTCTTTCTACTACAATATATTTATGGTTAATATCCCTTACAGCCGGTAAGGAATTACCCATCTTGTTGCTTAAGCTGTTAGAATGATAAGAGCAATCGGTATAGCGGCTCCTTTCTTGGGCTTCGCGCCCGTAAAACAGTCTGCCAACCAGCTCTTCATTCGCAGCGTTCGTTTTATGCAGGTTGAACCGCCTTCCGGGTGCGTTCGTGTCACACCACAGTAGATTGAATGGGCAATGAGTAAAACTGGTACTGACCAATTGCACTCTCAATCAAGGAGTGACTTTTTTATGATCATGAACGCAGTAGGTATTGTCAAGACTGATAAGGCAGATTCTGTCAAGATCGCACGTTACGCTCTTGACAGTTGGGCAAATCTGAAACAATATAGTCTTATGGATGAATTACGTTCCCAACTCAAAACCATGAACCGCCAGTTTGATTTCTACAGCTTGACTTTTTATTTGCAGGCTGTTTTGGATTTTCCTGCAAAGTGAAACGTGCCGATTGCAGGGATGTATTTTCAAACACCCTCTAGTTAGTCTCTCCAAAATCCCCACTGCTATCCAAGCTTGTAAAAAACGCTGGGATGCTTTATACTGAAGAAGACCGGTCTTTTTCGGCAGTATCCTGTTTCCGGATTTTTTGCTGAAAGGATCTGTCGCACACCAAAGAAAATAGGAAAGGAATCAATCTATGCTTCTGCCTTCCGAATGGCTTGGCAAGCCTTATTATTCGCTGGATGCGTATCTGAAAAAAGAATTTGGTGAGAAAGTTTACAAGCTTTCTTTAGACGGCGGGATGACCTGTCCAAACCGGGACGGTACCTGCGGAACCCGTGGATGTATTTTCTGCAGCGCGGGCGGTTCCGGGGATTTTGCCGGTGACCGGAGGCTTTCCATTACGGAACAGCTTCAGGCGCAGAAGGCTATGATCCGGAACAAGCGGCCGGTCCGAAAGTATATCGCGTATTTTCAGGCATACACCAATACCTATGCGCCGGTGGAATATCTGGAACGAATTTTTACGGAAGCCATCGCCGACCCTGAGGTTGCGGTGCTTTCCATTGCCACACGGCCGGACTGTCTGGAACCGGATGTTATGGAACTGCTGGAACGGCTGAACCGTCAAAAACCTGTCTGGGTGGAGCTGGGACTTCAGACGATCCATGAATCCACTGCCAGATATATCCGACGGGGATATTTGTTCTCCTGTTTTGAGACGGCGCTTGAGGAACTGCATCGGCGGCAGATTCCGGTCATCGTCCATACGATCCTCGGTCTGCCTTTCGAGACGGAGGAAATGGTTCTGGAGACCATGCGCTGCCTGAACCGGTATCCCATCAGCGGCATCAAACTCCAGCTTCTCCATGTGCTGAAACATACCGATCTGGCGAAGGATTATCTGGACGGGAAATTTCAGGTACTGAGCCGTGATGCCTATCTTTCACTGGTCATGCGCTGTCTCGCGCAGCTCCGCCCGGATCTTGTGATCCACCGGCTGACCGGGGACGGGCCGAAAGAACTGCTCATCGCCCCACTCTGGAGCCATGCAAAACGTTCGGTTCTCAACGATCTGCATCATCGGCTTAAAGAGGAACAGATCTGGCAGGGAAAAGATTATTCCGACAATCCATAGACAAACGATTTCAAAAAGAAAGGACGGTGGGATTTTGATTGAATCCTCATTTACCCTGTACAAGCTGATCATCCTGTATATGCTTCAAAAGGTAAACTTTCCGCTTACTAACACACAGATTTCCGATTTTATTCTTGACCGGGGATATACGAATTATTTTCATCTTCAGCAGGCAATTTCGGAAATGCTGGACACACATCTGATCGAAGTGGAGACCATCCGGAATACTTCCTATTACCAGATGACGGAGGAAGGGTGCCATACCCTGGAATTTTTCGGAAAAGAAATTTCAGAGGAGATCCGGGATGATATCGACCAGTATTTAAAGGATCACTCTTATGAGATGAGAAATGAAGTCTCCACCATTGCAGATTATTACAAAAACACGAGGCAGGAATACGAAGTCCGCTGTCAGGTGCGGGAACAGAACAGTATTCTCATTGAACTGACCCTCACGGTGCCTTCGGAAAAAGCTGCCAAAGCCATCTGCAACAACTGGAAAACAAAAAATCAAGCGGTATATTCTTTCCTGATGAAAACTCTGGCGGAATAAAAAAGCTCCTTTTCGGGAACGCAGGCTTCCACAGCATCTGCTTTCCTGAAAAGGAGTTTTTCAAACACGTTCTAAAACAGCGGAATTCTTTTTATACCTCAGGACAACGCAGCCTCATCTGCCACCAGAATAAAATCCGGATGGAACTGAAGGATCGATGCCGGCACCTGGGGAGTGACCGGACCGAAGAATGCTTCCCGGATGATCTTTGCCTTATCCGCACCGCTTGCCACCATCAGGACTTTTCGTGCAGACATGATCGTCTGAATTCCCATGGTGTATGCCTGTGTAGGCACCTCGTCCCTGCTGGCAAAGAAACGTGCGTTGGCTTCTATGGTCATATCCGTAAGATCCACACAGTGGGTCTCTTTTGCAAAAGTGTCCGCCGGTTCATTGAAACCGATATGTCCGTCATGACCGATGCCCAGAAGCTGAAGATCCACACTGCCGACGTTATGAAGAATCTCATTATAGGCACTGCACGCCTTTTCACTGTCCGCCTCTGTCCCGTCCGGAATGTAAGTATTCTCCATACGGATGTTTACATGGGAGAACAGATTTTCCCGCATGAAATAATAGTAACTCTGCGGATTTTCTCTGTCCAGCCCTTTGTATTCGTCCAGATTCACTGAGATCACCCGGGAGAAATCCAGATCTCCGTTCTCATAGCGGCGAATCAGATGTTTGTAAGTCCCCACCGGTGAAGATCCTGTCGCAAGGCCCAGAACACAATCCGGTTTCAGTGTCATTACGGATGAAATAATGTTCGCCGCCTTTCTGCTCATATCTTCATAATCTTTTGCCCTGATAATTCTCATAACCCTTCTCCTTTTTCCTTTTGCTGCTTTGTTCTAAATAATTTTTTCAACAAGCGCCCGTGATGCTCGTTCTCTTGCTTTTCTGCTGGATTCGTAATGTCTCGTAAAGTACTCCTGATACAGCAGGTCGATCAGATATAACTGGCTGACCTTTGCAGAAACGGACCCGCCGTCCATCGGTCCCTCCGACGCGCCGCACAATAAAGTTACATCGCTGTAGGCTGTCAGCGGTGATTTCTTAAACCGTGTGATACATCCGATGGAAGCGCCTGCCTGTCTCGCTGTTTTCGCCGTGCAGATATTGTCTTTGGTAGCGCCTGAGTAGGAAATGATCACAACAAAATCATGTTCCGTCATCGTGGAAGCCGTGATCACCTGCATATGGGGATCAGAAATACAATAAGCTTTTCCTGTGATGCTGGCAAATTTGTGGCATGCTTCCTGAGCGATCAGAAGACTGTCCCCGATGCCCATGAAGAAAATCCTGTCCGCATGCTCCATTTTTTCCAGAAAGGTTTCCACCTCATCCTGCTTCAGCAGGCTGTAGGTTTCCCTGAGCGCACCAAGATGAGACTGCATGATCTTCTCTGCCGTCTCATTGAGTGTCTCTCCGAGCAGTTCGTTTCCTGCCGGGATTTTGGCTTTTTCCTGGGAATCTGTCATGCCCAGAGACAGCTGCACTTTAAATTCCTGATACCCCTGCATATTCAGGCTCCGGCAAAAGCGGTATACACTCGTCTCACCCACCTGGCATGCATCCGCCAGATCCGTAATGGACATAAAAAGCACCTGTCTCGCATTTCTCAGCACGTAAGCCGCGACCTTTTTCTCTGCTTTTGTCAGCGAATGATAGGTTTCTTCGATACATTGTATGAAATGATTCTGCTCCATAATGTCTTTTCCTTCCCGTATACTTCCTGTAACGCTACTATAACATTTGTGGAAATTTTTTTCAATATCTTTTAAAGTGAAAATTTTTTCTTTTTTAAATGTTCAAAAACTTTTGCTGCGGTGTACAAAGGAAACATTATAAAATTTAACAATGGACTGCCAATCTTACGCCGAGATATCGGCCAAACGAGACTAACCTCGAGCCATGTTGACCCGAAGTAGTGAACGGCGACTCAGGAGGGGCGGCGGTCTTAGCTTTCGCCTGCCCGGCGGAGGGCAGGACCGCTTTACCCGGCTGCGTGCTTCTACGCTTGCCATTTAGCGACACTACCCCGAAAATGGCGCAAAAAGCGGAGGTATGCGCTCCCTTACACATCCTCCGCTTCTTTGACCTGCTTCATGGCTTGAAGAGTGGCCTCCCGCGCCCGCTTGATGGCGCGCCCTATATCGTGAAAGTCAAACCGTCGTTCATCTCTCTCAATCTTCATAATATCACCTAATGTAATTTTACATTTCAGGTGTTATTATTTGAACGATTGTGTATTTCATATTACTGGCTCATTATCTTCCAGTTGGTACTGTTTGGGACACAGAATCAAAATATTTTCCGCTGTTCTGTCCTAAGTGTAGACAAGAGACTTTAATCAATGTAAAACATCTGAATACCAAAGTTATCAAAGAGCCAGACGCAGAGTCGATAACACGCAGATCAAAATGCAGTTATCGGCTCTTTCTTTTTGACAACTGATTTCCAAATAAAAAGCAATACTTCTGTCTTCTCTTTCAAGAATCAAAAGTACTGCTTCGTTACCTTTCACCGTCATTCTTCCGCCGGTACAAAAATCAGCCGCCTTTCACCGTTGTCACAGAACGCACGGCATAGCCGCTCTTCTGTATAATGTTCCGGAGTTCTTCCTCCGACATCGGCTTTTTGGAATAAATATCCGCTTTCTTTTCTTTCAGATTTACTTTGGCAAGAAATCCGTCTCTTTCATGAAACGCGTTCTCCACGCGGATCGCACAGTTCCGGCACTTCATATTGTCCACGCCGACCTCGTATTCATAGGGAAAATGGGCAGGATTTTTATCCTCCGGCTTTACCCTCTGCTCTCCGCCGCCGGAACCGCAGCATCCATAACGTGTCTTTTTCAGATATCCACGGAGACTGAAAATAACAATCATGAGCAATACCAGTAATACGATTGCTGTTCCCATCTCTCATCCCTCCCTTGACCTTTTGGTTTTTTTAAGAAGTTAGCTTCTTCTAACTATTTTCATTCTAACATCACGAAAACGCTTTGTCAATAGAGTGAAATTTTATTGGTTGTTCCCTTTCAGTGTTCGGAAATGTTCACGGATCTTCTGTTCATAACCATTTTCTGTGGGATGGTAAAAACTCCGGTCCGCCACCTCATCCGGCAGATACTGCTGTTCCACATAATGCATCGGATAATCATGAGCATATTGATAACCGCTGCCATGCCCAAGCTTGGCTGCCCCTTTGTAGTGGGCATCCTGCAGATGGACCGGAACAGTAGTCTTCACTTCCTCCACACACCGGGACGCCTCATCAATTGCCCGGATCGCCGTATTACTCTTTGGCGCGCACGCCACATACAGCGCCGCCTCCGACAGGACGATCCTCGCCTCCGGAAGTCCCAGGCGCTCCGCTGCAAGGGACGCGGAAACCGCCACATTCAGAGCCTGCGGATCTGCAAGCCCTACGTCCTCCGCCGCGCAGATCATGATCCTTCTGGCAATAAATTTGATATCTTCCCCTGCATACAGCATCTTCGCCAGATAAAAGACAGCCGCATCCGGATCCGATCCCCGCATACTTTTGATGAAAGCAGAAATCGTGTCATAATGCTGATCGCCGCCCTTATCGTAACGCACCGCACGTTTCTGAATACACTCAGAAGCCGTGTCCAGATCAATATGTATCTTCCCGTCTGCGCTCCGTTCCGTGGAAAGCACGCCCAGTTCAATGGCATTCAGCGCAGCCCTGGCATCCCCACCTGCAATATCCGCCAGAAACTCCCGCGCGTCGTCATCCAGAACCACATCGTAGGCTCCCAGACCCCGTTCTTTATCGTTCACTGCACGGATCAGCAGTTTTTCAATATCTTCTTTCTGAAGAGATTTCAGCTCAAAGATCACAGAACGGGAAAGAAGCGCGCCGTTGACTTCAAAATAAGGATTTTCCGTGGTAGCGCCGATCAGGATCACTGTTCCGTCCTCCACAAACGGAAGCAGATAATCCTGCTGTCCCTTATTGAAGCGGTGGATCTCATCAATGAACAGGATCGTTTTCTTTCCGTACATGCCCAGCAGATCCTGCGCCTGGTGTACCGCCTCTTCCATATCTTTTTTCCCTGCCGTCGTCGCATTGAGCTGCCGGAATTCCGCGCTTGTCGTATTGGCGATCACCTTTGCCAACGTTGTCTTTCCTGTGCCCGGCGGTCCGTAAAAAATGATGGAACTCAGCTTATCCGCCTTGATCGCCCGGTACAGCAGCCGTCCCTTCCCAATGATATGTTCCTGGCCGACAACCTCCTCAAGTGCCCTCGGACGCATCCGTGACGCCAGCGGAGACTCGGTTTCCATGACATTCTCCTTCATATATTCAAACAAATCCATTTTTTCCTGCCCGAAACAAACTGTTCCGATACTCCTCCTTTGCACGAAAATGATTCCTGCTCAGCCATCCGCCTCCGGTTTTGCCGAACAGTGACTTTGGATGTTCTTTTCAGCCCCTTCACTTTATCATACTTTCATTCCAAAAGCAAATCATCCGCTGTCACAAAGCTGTATCCCTCTGCCTGCAGTGTATCGACGATCTGCAGCGCAGCCTCAACAGAAGATTCAAATTCGTCATGCATCAGAATAATGCTTCCGTCCTCCACCTCCGGGAGAACCGTATCCAGGATCTGTCCAGTATCCTGTGTGATCCAGTCTCTGGAATCCACGGTCCAAAGCACCGGTATCATCGTCACATGAAATTCCAGATCCTTTTTCCACTCCCCAAAGGGCGGACGGACAAACGCAGTGTAAACGCCGGTCAGCTCATAAATCGCGTTGCTGGTACGCTCAATTTCCTCCACCGCCTCCGCTTCACTGACTTTGGAAAGCCGCACATGATGGAAGGTATGGTTCCCGATCAGGTGGCCTTCCTCCTGTATTCTTTCCAGTATTTCTTCATTTCCCTCAATATTCTGTCCCTGAATAAAAAAAGTCGCCTTCACTCCCCGTTCTCTCAGACCGTCCAGAAGCATCGGCGTATACTGGCTGTGCGGTCCGTCATCGAAGGTCAGCGCCACTCTCGGCGCTTCCGAGCCGACCGCTCTGACCTCCTGCTGGGAAGTTTCCCGGAATGTTTCCCGCACATTTGCCGCTTCCCATCCGGCCAGAAACATAAACCCCAGTCCACAGAACAGAAATACCAGACGTTTCAATGGCGGTGACATGATTCCCTGCCTTTAAAACCGCGCGAACAATCGGCTCGCAGACGGTTTTCTGTTTTTGCTATTATATGAGTGAGTATAAAAAACTATACGCCGCTCATCCCCTGTACAAATACAAGAACCCCCGGAGCCAAAGCCGGAAACGTATTTGTAATTTTCAAACACGCTCTGCCGCTTCAGTTCCGGGAGTTCTGTCCCGATTCAGCAACTGCTGATTCATTTACTCTACTTCTATAATATAGGTTCCTGACGTTTCATCCTGAAAGACAATCTGCCCCATCTGCTGAAGTACATATTCATTCAGCGCCGGATATTTCTCCCGCTCCTTGGAGCCCACAAAAATGTAGGATACCTGGTATTGGTTGAGCAGCTCTTCCACAACCGCTGCATCCGTAGAGGTATAGATCTGCTCCACATCCGCCGAACGCATATTCAGATCCTGCGTATCGCCCCGCCACAGCCATTCGTGCACATACCAGCCCAGCACTGTCGGCAGGCCCGTCATCGCGGACACCCGCTCATAATCACTGTAACTGTCGCCGTTGGCTTCCAGAACAATGGGCTGCCCCTCAATATTTTCATCCAGCCAACGGATGGCAGCCGCGTCCTCCGGAAAGACATTTTCCAGGTAGGCTGTCGCATCAAGCCCACGGTACTCCGACGGATCCAGAACATTTCCAAACCAGGAATACACCGCGGTTCCGAAATATCCGCAGGTCCAGAGCAGACACACCAGACCGACAGCTCCAAATGCCTTGATGATATGTTCTTTCTTCCATGTGAGGAAGCGGGTAATAATATAACCCATCACGATTCCAAACAGGATAAATGCCTGATAAGTAAGCTTGAACATGGTGTTGGAACGCGCATAGTATTCCTCATAAATATCCCGCACATAGACGATCTCCGGAATCACAAACAGACCGATGGCGCATACGCCCAGCACTCCGGCAAAAATATCGCTCAGCGGTGCTCTCGCCCAGAATTCCCGGAAGGGAAGCGCTTTTCGTTCCGCCTCCAGGGCTTTCTGCTTCGCCTCATCCGTCGCCTTCTCGGTCATCTCCCGGGAAAACGCATCTTCTCTCCGCTTCTCGGAGGCATCCGCTTCCGCACCCATCGGCGCTTCGATCCGCTTCCAGGTCAGGAACACAGCTGCCAGAAACAGCAGGACCAGAGCCGTGGGCAGTCCCCAAAGGATCACCAGCTGATACAGCATGGAATGGTTCTGCGCCAGCGCCACACCGGATACCATCGTCTGAAAACTGATGGTAAACGGCAGCGCCACAATCGTTCCGATCGCAAAAACTTCCGCCGCCTGGAGTAATACCGTGGAAACCACCTGCTTTGCCCGGCAGTTGTACCGGTACAGCGCACCGTAAAGGGCGCCGCAGCACACCACAACAAAGTAAATGACGAAATCCCAGTAGTTCGTCCAGTGGAAAATTCCGATAAAGAATGCCAGCAGGATCAGATGCGGCTGCAGCAGGATAGACTTCGCATCCCATCTGCCCTCTCCGGCTTTCTCTTCCTGTACACGCCGCACATAGGCATAAACGCCGCCTATGACGAACAGAACGAACATGACATTGACCACATGGGCATGAAGGTCGCCCAGTACAAAGGAATAGGACGGAAACTCATGGATCGTCTTATCGTTTTCCACTACAGGATTATAACCGATGTACCGTGTGGAATCCGGAAACCAGTAATCTGCCGCGCTTTCCCATCCCAGCCATTTTCCGATGCATCCGAAAACCACATAGTGCATATTTCCGGCAAGGGAAACCGCCGCGCCGGACAGAAGTCCTCCGATGACCGGAGACAATTTCTTTCTCCTGCGCCGCTGCAGAGTCCGTGCACAGAGCATCTGATAAGTGATGGAAAACGGAAGCACAAAGGCAAATGCCGCAACCAGCGTCCGCATCAGGTTGTAGGTCTGCTTCACATCCGTAAAGGACATTTTCGTCAGGAAGACCGCATAATACTGTCCTCCGTAATAATAATTGATTCCGTCAGTTCCGTACCAGATATCCTTTGCCGGAAGCGTGGTGCTGCGCATCATTGCCTCCATAAAACCATAGTCCATGAACTTTTCGGTTCCATGGGCTTCCGGGTGGAACCCCGCCAGATAGGTCCAAAGCAGAAAGAAGAACAGAAACAGCGCTTCTTCCGCAAAGATCAGATCCATATCCGGCATCTCTACTTTTACTTTTTTAAATCCATAGATCCAGCAGAAGGCAAAACAGATCAGCGTAACCACAAGACAAGCCACACTGACAAATTTTGTCACCTTGCATACGGTCAGGGCAAACACGGCAAATCCGCTCACCGCAACCCCGAAAACCTTGGAGAACAGCCATCCCCGATCCGTATAGGCCGCGAACAGAGATGCCGTTACCGGGTAGAATCCGATTCCAATGATCAGAATCATGATCCACCATTTCAAAAAGGGAACATTGTCGCTCCCCAAAAGCGGTATGGTCGCCAGCACCATCAGGATCATCGCAATCCCGGCAACCGTTGATTTTCTGCTCATGTTTTCTCCTTTTTTAGTTGACGGCTAAGTATTTATGATTTGATGTACTGCATACTCTAGTTCAGAAATTGTTCCGGGTAAAGTCCTTCCTGTTTCATCCTGCGCACCGCTTCCACAACCACAGGTTTATCCTCACGATAGGTTACCCCATACCACTGATCCGTGGATCTGCACACCTGAACCGTAGCTTTTTCTTCGTGCAGAAGATCCGCGATCACAGAAGGAAGGAAATACTCGCACTTCAGAGGATCTTTTGCGATCCCCTTCTCCAGGAATTCAGGAAAACGCGCCTGCAGCTCGTCCAGAATACTGTTGGAAAAGCCCCACATATTCATGGAAACCGTCGTATCCAGAGGCAGTTCCACACAAGTCTTCCCGCCGTCCTCCGAATACACCGCCCGATCTCCCTGTTTCTCAATGTGCGTCCGCTCACAGATCCCGGTCAGAAAACCATTTTCATCCATCGAGCAGATTCCGCGGGACACAGAACCGTTCTCTGTCAGCGTTTTTTCCAGCTCGTATCCCACCATCATATAACGGTATTTTTCATCGTCCTGATGGGTAGTCAGGTACTGGTAAATCTGAGAAAACGCCTGTTTTCCATAATAGTCATCGGCATTGATCACCGCAATGGGCGCCTCTGTCTGGTAGATACAGCTCAGAACCGCATGGCCGGTACCCCAGGGCTTTACCCTGCCTTCCGGAACTTCAAATCCTTCCGGCAGGTCGTCAATCCCCTGAAACACATAATGCACTCTCACATGACGCGCAATGCGGTCGCCGATCTTTTCCCGAAATTCCTTTTCTGTCTCTCTCTTGATAATAAAAATAATATCCTCAAATCCTGCCTGCACCGCATCATAGATGGAAAAATCCATCAGAATGTGCCCCTCAGGATCCACCGGATCCAGCTGCTTGAGTCCGCCGTAACGGCTTCCCATTCCGGCAGCCATGATGACCAACGCTGGTCTTCTCATTATCAGTTGTCCTCCTCGGTCATATTGTAAACGTGTCTCTTTCTCGCCATTACATCGCTGGCAAGATACTCATCATACGTTGTGATCTTGTCGATCAGTTCGCCGTTGGGCAGGATCTCCATGATGCGGTTTGCCGTCGTCTGCACAAACTGATGGTCATGGCAGGTGAACAGCAGAACACCCGGGAATTTGATCAGCCCGTTATTCAGCGCCGTGATGGATTCCATATCCAGATGGTTGGTCGGTTCGTCCAGCACCAGGATGTTTGCGCCGGAGATCATCATCTTGGAAAGCAGACAGCGCACTTTCTCACCTCCGGACAGTACGCGCACACGCTTCACGCCATCCTCACCGGCAAACAGCATACGTCCCAAGAATCCTCGCACATAGGTGACATCCTTGATCTCCGAATACTGGGTCAGCCAGTCAGCGATGGTCAGGTCGCTGTCGAACTCTTTGGTGTTGTCCTTCGGGAAGTAGGCCTGTGTGGTGGTAACGCCCCATTTATAGGTACCCTCGTCCGGCTCTTCCTCGCCCATCAGGATCTTGAACAGCATCGTAACCGCCTGCTCGTTGCTTCCCACAAACGCAACCTTGTCCTCACGTCCCAGCGTAAAGGTCAGATTGTCCAGGATTTTCACGCCGTCTACCGTTTTGGACAGGCCTTCTACCTGAAGCACTTCATTACCGATCTCGCGGTTCGGGCGGAAATCGATGTACGGATACTTTCTGCTGGACGGTTTGATCTCATCCAGCTGGATTTTCTCCAGCGCACGCTTTCTGGAGGTCGCCTGTTTACTCTTGGAAGCGTTGGCGCTGAAACGGGAAATAAATTCCTGCAGCTCCTTGATCTTTTCTTCTTTTTTCTTATTGGCTTCCTTCATCTGTTTTACCAGCAGCTGGCTGGACTCAAACCAGAAGTCATAGTTTCCTGCGTACAGCTGAATCTTTCCGTAATCGATATCGGCGATCTGTGTACAAACCTTATTCAGGAAATAACGGTCGTGGGAAACGACGATTACCGTATTGTCAAAATTGATCAGGAACTCCTCCAGCCACTCGATCGCATCTAGATCCAGGTGGTTGGTCGGCTCGTCGAGAAGCAGGATATCCGGATTTCCGAACAGCGCGCGGGCAAGAAGCACTTTGACCTTCTGGCTTCCGGACAGATCTCCCATCAGAGAATAATGGAACTCGCTTTCAATTCCAAGGCCATTGAGCAGCTGCTCCGCATCGGATTCCGCCTCCCAGCCGTTCATCTCCGCGAATTCACCTTCCAGCTCACTGGCACGGATACCATCCTCATCGGTGAAATCCTCCTTGGCATAAAGGGCTTCCTTCTCCTTCATGATCTCATACAGACGGGCATTGCCCATAATTACCGTATCCAGTGCGGAATACGCATCATATTTGAAGTGGTCCTGCTCCAGGAAAGAAAGACGCTGTCCCGGAGTAATGGTTACATCGCCTTTCGTCGGCTCAAGCTGACCGGACAGAATCTTCAGGAACGTAGATTTTCCCGCTCCGTTCGCACCGATCAGGCCGTAGCAGTTTCCTTCAGTAAATTTGATGTTTACTTCTTCGAAAAGAGCTTTCTTTCCGACTCTCAGTGTTACGTTGTTGGCTGCAATCATTTTTTATACCTCTTATTCTTGTTATTGGTTCGATTATTGCTTACAATTCTTCATTCTATCATAGAAAAATAAGCCTTTCAACAACCTTTTGGTAAAAATATCGTTTATTCCATGGCTTCAGGCGGACGAAAAAATCCCTGCGTGGGCGGCACTTCGACTGACCCGTCCTCCGGAGTTTCGGAACGATAAGATTTTCAAAGTTATTAAAAGATAATAAATACTTTAAATCCCACGAAGACTCTCATGTAATAGCAGAAACGCTTCTATCCTTCCGCGTGAAAAAAGCCAGAAACCAGCCAGGCGCAGGTGGGATGCGTGGACGGCGGGCATCTGGAAAGGTGCGAGAAAATCTTAGGGTTTCGAAGTCCCGGAGGACGGGTCAGTCGAAGTGCTTCTCGCACTGAGACTGAGGAGCTCTGAGATGGGAATTGATCAACAATTCCTATCGAATCGCTCCGGTGCCCGTCCGCAGGGACTTTGGAACCCTTAGATTTTCCGCGCCTTTCCAGCCGCCCGCCGTCCACGCATTCCACCT
>CABUPZ010000047.1 GCA_902493585.1 uncultured Fusicatenibacter sp.
ATAAATATAGACGAACTGACACCCATGATGCAGAAATACATGGAGACAAAGCAGGAATACAAAGATTGCATTCTGTTTTACCGTCTGGGTGATTTTTATGAAATGTTTTTCGATGATGCGGTCCTGGTGTCCAGGGAACTGGAACTGACGCTGACCGGAAAAGACTGCGGTCTGGAGGAACGGGCGCCCATGTGCGGGATCCCCTACCATGCGGCGGATACGTATATTAACCGTCTGGTGGAGAAAGGTTACAAAGTTGCGATCTGTGAGCAGATGGAGGACCCGAAACAGGCAAAAGGGATCGTAAAACGTGAAGTCATCCGCGTGGTGACGCCGGGTACTACATTAAGCGCCCAGAGTCTGGATGAGTCCAAGAACAATTACATTATGTGCATTGTCTGCGTGGATGATACCTTTGGCGTTTCCATCGCGGATATCACCACGGGAGAATGCATGGTGACGGAGCTGGACAAAGAGAGAAAGCTCCTGGATGAGATCAATAAATTCATGCCGGCAGAGATCATCTGCAATCAGGCGTTTCTCGTCTGCGGCATTGATTCCGGAGATCTGCGGGAACGGCTTGGCATCTGTATCAATCCGCTGGACGACTGGTATTTTGACGACGATCTGTGCCGTCGGATCCTGATGCAGCATTTCCATACCTCTGCCATTGAGGGGCTTGGGATCGGGGATTACGAAAGCGGTACGATCGCGGCGGGCGCACTGTTTCAGTATCTGTATGAGACACAGAAATCGGATATGGCGCATATGACGTCGCTGACCCCGTATGTGACGGACCGTTTTATGCTGATCGACAGCTCCAGCCGCCGGAACCTGGAATTGGTGGAGACTCTGCGGGAGAAGCAGAAAAGAGGCTCTCTTTTGTGGGTCCTGGACAAAACGAAAACAGCGATGGGCGCACGGCTTCTGAGAAGTTATGTGGAGCAGCCGCTGATCGATGCCGGGGAGATCAATCTCCGGCTGGAAGCGGTGGAAGCCCTTGGAGATCAGGCGATGATCCGGGATGAGATCCGGGAATATCTCCAGCCGGTCTATGACCTGGAGCGTCTGATCAGCCGGATCAGCTACCAGTCGGCGAATCCAAGAGATCTGATCGCCTTCAAGACTTCACTGGAGATGCTTCCGTTTTTGAAGCAGCTGCTGAACTCTTTTCCTGAGGGGCTGCTCCATGAGATCAATGAAGAACTGGATGATCTGTCGGATCTTCATGATCTGATCGATGCGGCAATCATGGACGAGCCTCCTTTTGCCATGAAGGAAGGCGGCATCATCAAAGACGGATACAACGAGACCGTGGACAATTACCGGAATGCCAAAAAAGAGGGCAAACAGTGGCTCAGTGAACTGGAGGCCAGCGAGAGGGAAAAAACAGGAATCCGTACATTGAAGATCAAGTATAACAAAGTATTCGGATATTATATTGAGGTGACCAACAGCTTCAAGGATCAGGTGCCGGACTATTACACCCGGAAACAGACCCTTGCCAATGCAGAGCGCTTTATCACCCCGCGGCTGAAGGAACTGGAAGATATGATCCTCGGGGCGGAAGACCGGCTGTATGCACTGGAATATGAGTTGTACTGCAATGTCAGGGATGCGATTGCCAAAGAAGTGTCCAGGATCCAGAAGTCAGCCCATGCCATCGCGAAGCTGGACGTGTTTGCCTCTCTCTCTTATGTGGCACAGCGCAATCATTATGTGCGGCCGAAGGTGAACGCGAAAGGAAAGATCGATATCAAAGACGGCCGTCATCCGGTGGTGGAACAGATGATCCCCAATGATATGTTCATTGCCAATGATACGTTTCTGGACAATGGGGAACATCGGGTGTCCATCATTACAGGGCCGAATATGGCCGGAAAATCAACCTATATGCGTCAGACGGCGCTGATCGTGCTGATGGCGCAGATCGGGTCTTTTGTGCCCGCCAAGGAGGCAAACATCGGAATCTGCGACAGGATCTTTACCAGAGTCGGGGCATCCGATGATCTTGCCAGCGGACAGAGTACGTTTATGGTGGAGATGACGGAGGTTGCCAATATCCTGCGGAACGCCACTTCCAGCAGTCTTCTGATCCTGGATGAGATTGGAAGGGGAACCAGCACGTTTGACGGCCTTGCCATTGCCTGGGCGGTGACCGAGCATGTGGCAAATCCGAAGCTCCTGGGAGCGAAAACTCTGTTTGCGACCCATTACCATGAGCTGACGGAGCTGGAAGGCAAGCTGCCGGGCGTCCACAATTACTGTATTGCCGTCAAGGAAAAAGGGGACGACATTGTTTTCCTGAGAAAGATCGTCAAGGGCGGCGCAGACAAGAGTTACGGCATCCAGGTTGCCCGGCTGGCAGGAGTGCCGGAATCCATCCTGAAGCGTGCGAAAGAGCTGGTGGAACAGCTCAGCGACGCGGACATCACAGCGGCAGTCAAGGATCTGGCGGGAACAGGAAAAGGAAAATCTTCCGCCGTCACCTATGATGAGCTGGATGTACAGCAGATGTCACTGTTTGATACGGTGCAGGACGACTCGATCATCGAGGAAATCCGGGAACTGGATATTACAAACCTTACACCGATGGATGCACTGAATACGCTGTACCGTCTGCAGAACAAGATCAGAAACCGGTGGTAAGAAGCAGGTGAGATTTCTGGAACCGGAGGTATTTTGCCCCTACGGTCACCGAAGATTCTGCCTGCGGCAGTTTCAGAGAAAGGCTGGCAGGAATTATGATACAGAAAATTGAAGTACTGGACCAGACGACGATCGATAAGATCGCGGCCGGAGAAGTCGTCGAGCGTCCGGCATCTGTGGTAAAGGAGCTGGCGGAAAACGCCCTGGACGCCAACGCAACGGCGATCACCGTGGAGATCAAAGATGGAGGAATCAGCCTGATCCGAATCACGGACAATGGTTCCGGAATCCCGGCGGATCAGGTGCGCACGGCTTTTCTGCGCCATGCCACAAGCAAGCTCCGGACGGTGGAGGAACTGACAGGCATCGCATCCCTGGGCTTTCGGGGAGAGGCGCTTTCCAGTATTGCGGCTGTGGCACAGATTGAGATGATCACAAAAGTACCGGATGTCCTCCAGGGCGTCCGGTATCTGATCGAGGGCGGAAAGGAAAAACTGTTCGAGGAGATCGGTGCGCCGGAAGGGACGACGTTTATCGTCAAAAACCTGTTTTACAACACACCGGCCCGAAAAAAGTTCCTGCGGACGCCCACATCGGAGGCCAATGCGGTGGGGACTGTGGTGGAGCAGCTTGCGCTTTCCCATCCGGAAGTGTCTTTTAAATATATGGTCAATCATCAGATAAAGCTGCATACCAGCGGCAACCGGAATATCCGCGAGCTGGTCTACAACATTTATGGAAGAGACATTGCCCGGGAACTGATCG
Source organism: uncultured Fusicatenibacter sp. (assembly GCA_902493585.1). Classification (GTDB taxonomy): domain Bacteria; phylum Bacillota; class Clostridia; order Lachnospirales; family Lachnospiraceae; genus Fusicatenibacter. Next base: position 3,415 of record CABUPZ010000047.1, read on the forward strand.
AGATCCAGGGGGAAAGTGAACTGATGAAGATTTCCGGCTTTATCGGAAAGCCGGTGGTTTCCCGTGGAAACCGGAACTTTGAAAATTATTACGTCAATCACAGATATGTGAAGAGCAAGCTGCTGGCGAAGGCCATTGAGGATGGATACCATACCGCGATGATGCAGCATAAATATCCGTTCACTCTCCTTTATCTGGAGATGGATGGGGCGGCGGTGGATGTGAATGTGCACCCAACCAAAATGGAACTGAGATTTTCCCGGCAGGAAGAGATCTATCACCAGCTGCTGGAAACCATCAGCAGAACACTGGCGGGGGAAGAACAGGTGGTACAGGTTTCTTTTGACCGTCAGGAAAAGAAAAAAGAGCACCCGCAGAAGGAAGCTCTTTCCGCACCGGAACCTTTTGAACACCGGAGGATGCAGCAGGTCAGCGGCCGTCCGTCCGCATTTGGAAGCGAAAACCGCAGGATGCCCATTTATCCGCCAGTGAGAGACACGGCGCCCCGGGCGGTGGCGGAAAAGAACAGCTATCTGACCCGCGAAGAGTCCGCGCTGTTCGATCTGCCTGCGAAGCCCGGTTCCGGAGAGAACGTTTCGGATCAAAAGAAATCTTTGGATCCGGAAGCGGCAACCAACGCTGTGCCGGATCTTTCAACGGATCTGCAGAAGGGAACCGGCAGCGGGATTGAGCCAGCAGCCGGATCACAGCAGCAGGACAGCGGTGTGTCTGAACACTTGGGTAATCCCAAATTGGACAGCGGAAGTGCGCCTGGGCAGGAGGTTCGTCCGCAGCCGGAAGGCGGTGTCATGTCCGGTCAGCCAAACACATGGAAGCAGGAAACTGCTGCTATGTCTGAAGCTCCGGCTGAGCCGCAACAGGAGACTCGCACTGTGTCAGAGACGGCGGTCGAACCGCAGGAGGAAATCAGCAAAGATCCCGGACAGAAAGCAGAGCAGCTTCAGCTGTTTCAGGATCCGCTGCTGTCGGAGCAGGCCAGACGTCATCACAAGATTATCGGGCAGGTGTTCGATACGTTCTGGTTGGTGCAGTATCAGGACAACCTGTATATCATCGATCAGCACGCGGCGCATGAAAAGGTACTGTTTGAGCGCATGATGAAGAATTATCAGGAGAAGAATGTCCTGTCCCAGATGGTCAGCCCTCCGCTGATCGTAACACTGACGGCCCAGGAGGCGGAGCTTCTGGAAAAGTACGAGGATATTTTTACAGGCTTCGGCTATGAGATCTCGCCTTTTGGCGGCAGGGAGTACGCGATCAACGCCGTGCCTCACAACCTGTACGGCATAGCGAGCCAGGATCTTTTTGTGGAAGTCCTGGATCATCTGGAGGAAGTCGGGGAGAAGCCGCTGGATATTATCACGGAAAAACTGGCGTCCATGTCCTGTAAGGCAGCGGTAAAGGGAAATCATGCATTGTCCTTCCAGGAGGTGGAGCGTCTGATCGACGAGCTTCTGACTCTGGAGGATCCTTACCATTGTCCCCATGGACGCCCGACGATCATTTCCATTTCCAGACAGGAGATGGAGAAGAAATTTAAACGGATTGTGTAGGTGAAGGAATTGAAAAAGCCTTTGATCGTCCTGACCGGCCCGACGGCGGCAGGAAAAACTGAGTTGTCAATCGCCCTTGCAAAGAAGCTGAACGGAGCGATCATCTCCGCAGATTCCATGCAGGTGTATAAATATATGAATATTGGTTCCGCCAAGATCCGCCCGGAGGAAATGCAGGGAGTCCGCCATTATCTGGTGGATGTCCTGGATCCCATGGAAGAATTCCATGTGGCGCGGTTCCAGCAGATGGCAAAGGAAGCGATGGATGAGATTTACCGTAACGGCCAGCTTCCGATCGTTGTCGGGGGAACTGGGTTTTATATCCAGGCGCTGCTGAAGGACATCGATTTTGACGAGAGCAGCGGCGAACTGCCCTGCAGAAAAGAACTGGAGGAAACGGCGCGAAGAGAAGGCGGAGCCGTTCTCTATGAGCGTCTGAAACAGGTGGATCCGGAATCAGCCGAGGCGATCCACCCCAATAATGTCAAACGCGTGATCCGGGCGCTGGAGTTTTATCAGGAGACCGGACAGCCGATCTCCCTTCACAATAAAGAGCAGAGGGAAAAACAGCCGCCCTATACGTACGCTTATTTCGTGCTGAATGATGACCGGGCAAGGCTGTATGAACGGATCGACCGGAGAGTGGACCGGATGGTGGAACAAGGGCTGGTGGAGGAAGTTCGCTGGCTGAAAGAGCACGGATATGACCGTAGCCTGGTGTCCATGCAGGGACTTGGTTACAAAGAGCTGTTTCCGTATCTGGACGGGACGTGCAGCCTGGAGGAAGCCGTGGAGATCATCAAACGGGATACCCGCCATTTTGCCAAGCGGCAGATCACATGGTTCAAACGGGAACCGGATGTGATCTGGCTGAACCAGCAGGAATTCGGATATGACAAAGAGAAGATCCTGAACCGGATGCTGGAACTATGGGAAGAGAGGAAAAAATCATGATAACAGAGAAAACGAAACTATATCAGGCACTTGGAATTTCCGAGCAGGTGCTTGCTTTTGGCACAGAGATCGAGAAGGAACTGAAAGAACGGTTCGCGCAGATCGATGAGGTCGCGGAATATAATCAGCTGAAGGTCATCCACGCAATGCAGAAATGTAAGGTCAGCGAAGCCTGCCTGTACTCAACGACGGGATATGGTTACAACGATCTGGGCCGTGATACTCTGGAGCAGGTGTATGCGGCATGTTTTGGCACGGAGGATGCGCTGGTGCGTCCACAGATTGCCTGCGGCACCCACGCCCTTGCCACCGCTCTGTCCGGAAACCTGCGGCCGGGAGATGAGTTGCTTTCTCCGGTGGGAAAACCGTATGACACCCTGGAGGAAGTGATCGGAATCCGCCCGTCCAACGGTTCTCTTGCCGAGTATGGCGTGACCTACCGGCAGGTGGACCTGAAAGAGGATGGTTCTTTTGATTACGAGGGAATCCGCGCCGCGATCAATGAGAAAACGCGTCTTGCGACCATCCAGCGTTCCAAGGGGTATCAGACCCGGCCGACTCTGTCGGTCACCCGCATCGGTGAGCTGATCTCCTTTATCAAGAGCATTAAGCCGGATGTGATCTGTATGGTGGACAACTGCTACGGCGAGTTTGTGGAGATTCAGGAGCCGACCCAGGTGGGAGCCGATCTGATGGTGGGATCCCTGATCAAGAATCCCGGCGGCGGACTCGCTCCGGCAGGCGGGTATATTGTGGGAAAGAAAGAGTATGTGGAGAATGCGGCTTACCGGCTGTTGTCTCCGGGCCTTGGCAAAGAGGTGGGGGCGACCCTTGGCGTTAACCAGTCCTTCTATCAGGGATTCTTCCTGGCTCCGACGGTGACGGCAGGCGCGCTCAAAGGCGCTGTCTTTGCGGCGAATGTATATGAGCGTCTTGGTTATCCGGTGGTTCCCAACGGAACGGAAAGCCGTCATGATATCATCCAGGCAGTGACCCTCGGTTCCCCGGAGGCAGTGATCGCATTCTGTCAGGGAATCCAGGCAGCCGCCCCTGTGGACAGTTTTGTTGCGCCGGAACCGTGGGCAATGCCGGGCTATGACAGCGACGTGATCATGGCGGCGGGAGCCTTTGTCCAGGGATCTTCCATCGAACTGAGTGCGGACGGACCGATCAAACTGCCTTACGCCGTATATTTCCAGGGAGGACTGACCTGGCAGCATGCGAAACTCGGAATTCTGATGAGCCTTCAGAAAATGGTGGATGCAGGCTGCGTGAAACTTTGAACAGACGCCGGCAGTAAGTAAGGCAACCGTTTCAGTGGCTGAACGGTTCCTGCGGCGGACAGGAGGAACAGATATTGAATATAGTGATAGTCGGAGGCGGCGCGGCGGGGCTGACCGCGGCCATATTTGCAGCGGGACAGGGGCATACGGTAACAGTGCTGGAACAGAATGAAAAACCGGGGAAGAAATTGCTTGCCACCGGGAACGGCCGCTGCAACCTGACCAACCTGGATCAGAAAAAAGAATGTTACAGAAGCTCCAGGCCGGAGAAAGCAGCAAGGATCCTGGAACAGTTTCCGGTTTCCTCTGTGATCTCCTTTTTCATGGAGCTTGGAATCTATACAAAAAACAGAGACGGATGGATCTATCCGAACAGCGGGCAGGCTTCGGCGGTGCTCGCGGTGCTTCTGATGGAAGCTCAGTACCGAAAAGTAAAGATGAAGACGCGGGAGACCGTGACCGCCATTACCCGCGAAACCGATGGATCCTATCTTGTGCATACCCGCGGATGGAAATATCCGGCGGACCGGGTGATCATCACCACAGGAAGTCCTGCGTCCGAAATCGCAGGTTCCAGTGCGGACGGCCTGCAGTTTGCCGATGAACTTGGAATCCGAAGTATCCCGTTTGCACCGGCGCTCTGTCCGCTGAAATGCAGCGGAGCGGAGTTTCAGAAATGGTCCGGTGTGCGTGCGGACGGCAGGGTGACCTTGTTCCTGGACGGAGTCCCTGTGGTTTCGGAAAGCGGGGAACTTCAGCTGACCAGCTATGGAATCTCAGGAATTCCCGTGTTCCAGGTATCCCGCTACGCAGTGCGCGCGCTGGAAGAAGGAGCGCTTGTGGAGGCAGAACTGGATTTTTTCCCGGATATGGAGGAAGACGCATTCGCAGCTCTCTTGAACCACCGGATGATGAGCTGCACGTATAAAACCCAGGAAGAGCTTCTGATCGGCCTGCTGCCGGACAAGCTGATCCCTCTGGCACTCCGGGACGGCCGGGAACTGGATGTGATCGCCCACGCGGTCAAACATGTACGTTTGAAAGTGAAAGACAGCGCGGGATTTGAACGGGCGCAGGTCAGCTCCGGAGGCGTGGATCTGGCGGAGGTATCGGATCAGCTGGAATCCCTGCGTTATCCGGGCCTTTATTTTGCCGGCGAGGTGCTGGACGTCGACGGCGCCTGCGGAGGCTATAACCTTCACTGGGCGTGGGTCACCGGAGCCATCGCCGGATTTTCTGCGGCAAAGGAGGAAGAGGAATGATCCGGATACTTCAGTTAAAGCTCCCGGTCCTCCATACGGAGGAGGAGCTGAAAGAAAAGATCCTGCATACGCTCCGGATCCGTCCGGAAGAACTGAAAAGCTGGAAGATTGTCCGGCGCTCCATCGATGCAAGGAAGAAGGACGCATTGTGTTTCGTCTATCAGATTGACGTGGAAACGCCAAAAGAGAAAAAGATTCTCTCCAAAAGTAAACATAATGAAATTATGTCAATCAATACAAAAGGTTACCGTTTTCCGAAACCGGGAAGCGGGGAACTTGCACAGAGACCGGTGATCATAGGCAGCGGTCCTGCCGGTCTGTTCTGTGCCTATTATCTGGCAAAGAGCGGCTACTGCCCAATCCTTCTGGAGCGGGGAGACGAGGCGCACGTCCGCCAGCAGAAAGTGGAACAGTTCTGGAACACCGGAATCCTGGACACAGAGTCCAATGTGCAGTTCGGTGAGGGCGGAGCCGGTACCTTTTCCGACGGAAAGCTGAATACCTCGGTGAAAGATCCTGATGGGCGTAATCAGGAAGTGCTGCGGATTTTCTGTGAAGCGGGAGCTCCGCCGGAGATCCTGTATGATCAGAAGCCCCATCTCGGGACCGACCAGCTGATCACCATCGTTCAGAACATGCGTCATCAGATCGAAGCGTGGGGCGGAACCGTCCGGTTCCGCGCCTGTGTGACCGATTTTGATATCAAAGACGAAAGGCTTGTGGGTGTGACCGTCAATGACAGGGAGTATCTGGAGACTTCCGTGGCGGTGCTTGCCGTGGGACACAGTGCCAGGGACACCTTTTTCCGGCTGGAAAAGACGGGGATCCTGATGGAGCCGAAGTCTTTCGCGGTGGGTGTAAGGATTGAACATCCGCAGAAAATGATCGATGAAAACCAGTACGGAAAAAATCCGCCGGAAATTCTCGGCGCGGCGCCGTACAAGCTGACTCACCGGTGCGGAAACGGAAGAGGAATCTATTCTTTCTGCATGTGTCCCGGCGGTTATGTGGTCAATGCCGCATCGGAAGAAGGACAGACGGCGGTGAACGGAATGAGCTATTCGGACCGTGCGGGGCGCAACGCCAACAGTGCGATGATCGTCACTGTCGGTCCGGAAGATTTTGCTTCCTGCCATGTGGAGGGGACTTCCCCGGTGCTGGACGGCATCGCTTTTCAGAGAAACCTGGAGCGCGCGGCATTCCGTGCCGGAAACGGAAAGATTCCGGTTCAGTTATTCGGTGATTTCTGTGAAGGACGGAAGTCAAAGGCGCTGGGTGATGTGGAGCCGGCGATCTGCGGGGGCTGGACGTTTGGCAATCTGCGGGAGATCTTCCCGGAACCTGTCAGCGCATCCCTGGCGGAAGGCATCCGGGCTTTTGAACGGAACATCACCGGATTTTCCAGGCTGGATGCGGTTCTGTCGGGTGTGGAAAGCCGTACGTCGTCGCCACTTCGGATCGTCCGGAACGAAGGATTCGAAAGCAGTGTCCGGGGTCTTTACCCCTGCGGGGAAGGCGCGGGCTATGCCGGCGGCATCACTTCCGCGGCGATGGACGGGATCCGGATCGCGGAAGCAATTTCTAAAAAATATAAGAATTTTGGATAATTCCTATACAAGATTTCCAAGTTGTGATAAAATGATTTGTGATTCTGGATGGCTGGACGATCCCAGCGGTTCTCTTATGTCTCAGAAGAGTGGGTAACAAGAGATCAGGAGGAACCAGAATGGCAAAAGAATTACAGATCAAAGATATTCCCAGTGAGGAGCGTCCGTATGAGAAATGTCTGGCAAGGGGCGCAGCCGCTTTGTCGGATGCGGAGCTGCTGGCGGTGATCCTGCGCAGCGGAGCCGCCGGGCAGTCCTGTGTGGAACTGGCGAGGGAGATTTTACGTTTTTCCCCGTCCGCCAGCGGGCTTTTGGGGCTTCACCATCTTTCCGTCCAGGAACTGATGAAGATCCGCGGGATTGGAAAGGTGAAAGCCGTGCAGCTGAAATGCATCACGGAACTGTCCACACGGATCGCAACGATGCGCGCGAAGGAGTCGCTGTGCTTTACCGATCCGTCTTCCATCGCGGAATATTATATGGAACGTCTGCGCCATGAGGAGCAGGAGCTTTTGATTTGTATGATGTTCGACACCAAGAATCACCTGCTGGGTGATGCCCAGATCAGCAGAGGAACCGTAAATTCTGCATTGATTTCACCCAGAGAACTGTTTTTGCAGGCGCTGGCATTTCATGCGGTCCACATCATACTGGTTCATAATCATCCGAGCGGAAACCCGGAGCCGAGCCAGGAGGATATCGTGGTGACACGGCGTGTGCGGGGAGCAGGGGAGCTTATAGGCATTTCTTTACTGGACCACATCGTTATCGGGGATCACTGCTATATCAGTATGTTCGAACAGGGTCTGATACCCGGCGTCATGCTTAATTGAAGGGATAAAGGCAAGAATGCAGATTCACAGTACTTATGGCATAGATTTGGGCACCAGTACCGTTAAAATCTATGATTTCAAAAAAGACACCATCACCAAAGAAAAGAATATGATCGCGATCCGCAACAAAGAGCAGCTTCTGGCGGTCGGCAATGAGGCATACGAGATGCATGAACGGACTCCGTCCAATATTGAGATCATCACGCCGATGGCCAACGGGCGCATCGCCAATGTGCTGATGGTGGAGGCAGTGCTTCACACACTGCTCAGCCGGTGCGGTTCCAGGATCGGATACCGGCCGGAACTTTATTTTTCCGCTCCGCCCGGAATGACGGAGATCGAGAAACGTGCTTATTACACCATCGCCCACAGAGGGCGGCTGAAAAACTGCCGGATGTATCTGGTGGACAAACCCATTGCAGATGCTCTGGCGCTTGGAATACCGATCAACAAGACAAAAGGTTCCATGATCGTCAACATCGGGGCGCAGAGTACGGAGATTTCCGTTATCGCCGATGCGCGGGTGATCTTCAGCAAGCTGATACCAATCGGAGGGAGACAGTTCAACGAAGCCATCAGCTTTCTGAACAGCAGAAAGAACAATTTTCTGATCGGTTCCAAAACGGCGAAACGGCTGAAAATTGCCATGGCGGATCTGGAAAACGACAAAAAAGAAGCGCGCAAGGTGCGCGGCGTGGACGGCACCACGGGGCTTCCCATTGAAGGAGTGATCGCCTCTTCACTGGTCAACGAAGCGATTACCGGAAAACTGATGCAGATCAGCGAGGAGATCAAGCTGGCGCTGGAGCGTACGCCGCCGCAGATCCACCGTCATATCCTTTCCGAAGGAATCTACATAACCGGGGGCAGCACCCGCCTGGCAAACCTGGATCGGTTTCTGACCAGACAGCTCGGATGCACGGTGCAGCTTTCCCAGTATTATGATCTGTGCACGATCTGTGGGTTGAAGGAACTCATCACCCATGATACGCTGCACAAATGGGCCTACACGGTAAAAAAACATAATCACAGATAGTAAAAGGATGCAACATGAACAAGAAAAAAAAGTTTCAGATGAAAAGTAAACACCTGCTGGTTCTGATGACTTTTCTGTGTGTCAGTGCGATCCTCCTGACCTTTACACAGGTGGTTTCCGTTTCTCCGCTGCGGGAGGCGGCAAGCCGGGTGATCGTTCCGTTCCAGAACGGCATCAATCAGATCGGTACCTGGATGAGCGGAAAGCTGGAAGGATTTCAGGATGTGGAAGAGCTGGCAGCCCAGAATAAAGAGCTGGAGCAGCGGGTGGCGGAACTGACGGAGGAGAATACCCGCCTGGCGCAGAACCAGGAGGAACTGACCCGTCTTCAGGAACTGTATCAGCTGGATCAGTCTTATTCCGAGTACGACAAAGTCGCGGCGCAGGTGATCTCCAAGGATCCGGGAAACTGGTACGATACCTTTGTGATCAACAAGGGATCCGCAGACGGAATTGAAAAGGATATGAATGTGATCGCAAATGGAGGCCTGGTCGGCCTGGTGGTCGAAGTGGAAACCAACTGCGCGACGGTGCGTTCCATTATCGACGATTCCAGTTCGGTCAGCGCGATGACTGCCTCCACTTCGGATACCTGTATTGTTTCCGGAGATCTGCGCCTGATGGATGAGGGCAAACTTGCCTTCTCCCAGATGTCGACGGAAAACACTGTTGCAGTGGGAGAACAGATCGTAACTTCCAACATCAGCGACAAGTATCTGCGCGGCATCCTGATCGGATACGTCAGCGAAGTCACCGAGGATTCCAATCATCTGACCAACACCGGATATATCACTCCCGCAGTGGATTTCAAACATATCCAGGAGGTCCTGGTCATCAAAGAATTGAAGCAGACGAAAGGAGAGTAACGTGCGCAGAAAAATTGTGCTGGCCGTTCTGATACTGGTTACCTTTCTTTTGCAGACAACCGTATTTCAGTTTCTTTCCATCGCCTCTGTTGCACCCAATCTTCTCCTGATCCTGACCGCGTCTTTCGGACTGATGCGCGGCAAGAAGGAAGGGCTGTGGGTTGGATTTTTCTGCGGACTGGCGATTGACCTGTTTTACGGAAATCTGTTTGGCTTTTATGCACTATTGTATATGTACATGGGATATATGAGCGGCTTTTTTTACAAAGTTTTTTACGACGAAGATATCCGCGTTCCCATGGTACTGATTGCCGCCAGCGATCTGGTTTACAGTCTTCTGGTCTATGTCCTGCAGTTCCTGCTGCGGGTGCGACTGGATTTCATGGCGTACCTGGAGCATATCATCCTGCCGGAAATGATCTATACGATGATCCTGTCGCTGGTTGTTTACCGGCTGCTGTACTGGATCAACCGGAAACTGACGGAATATGAAATGGAAGGACAGCAATCACCTTGGTTAAGAAGATAAAGAAATTTTTTAAAAAGGCAGGCAGCAATCGTACTGCGATCCTGAGCCTGTGTTTTTTGGGATTTGCCGCCGCACTGGTGGCACGCCTGTTCTCGCTGCAGATTGTTCACGGCGAGGATTATGCAGACAACTTTGAGGTGCAGATCACAAGAACCCGTACGCTGGAAAGTACCCGGGGAAATTTCTATGACAGAAACGGTAAGGCAATCACCAAAAATGAACTGACCTCATCCGTTGTGCTGGAGGACAATGGTACCTACGACTCCACGAAAGAGAGGGTACTTTCTCTAAATAGTGAAATCTATCGACTGGCGAAACTGATCGAAGCAAACGGAGATACCCTGGATCAGAATGACTTTCAGATCGTTGTGGATGAGAATGGAAATTACGCGTTTACCGGAAGTGAGGGTACCAACCGCAACCGTTTCCGTGCCGATATGTATGGAAAGAGAACCGTGGATGAACTGAATGCGGAGCAGAAAGCATCCAGTGCAGATACGCTGATCGCATATCTGTCCGGACCGGAACGATTCGGGCTGGATGCATATTCGGAGAATGAAGACAATGCCTATACGGCGGAAGACTTTGAAGAGTATGGACTTCCATACACTGTGGATGAAAACGGAAATGCTGTACTGAACCTCACAAAACAGGAGAGGCTGCAGATCATCATTGTCCGTTATCAGCTTTCTCTGACTTCCTATCAGAAGTACCTGCCGGTGACTGTGGCATCGGATGTCAGTGATGAGACGGTGGCTGCGGTTTCGGAAAACCAGGAAGCCTTCCAGGGCGTATCGATCCAGCAGGATTCTATCCGTGTTTATAATGACGGAACTTATTTCTCGTCCCTGATCGGCTATACCGGTATCGCGTCCGCGACGGAACTGGATGATCTGAACGCACAGTATGCGGAACAGCATCCGGAAGAACAGGAAGACCGCTACAGCACCAATGCGGTGGTCGGAAAGACCGGACTGGAGCAGTATATGGAACTGACCCTGCAGGGAACCGACGGACAGGAAGAGGTTGTGGTCAACAATGTGGGAAAAGTTCTGGATATTCTGGAGGACTCCACGGTGGAGCCACAGCAGGGCAACGATGTGACACTTTCCATCGACTACGATCTTCAGATTACCACCTACAAGATTCTGGAACAGAAGATCGCGGGAATCGTGCTGACGAACCTGGTCAATGCCAAGACGGTGGAAATTCCGGAAGACGGTGGAAGCGATGATATCCGGATTCCGATTTATGATGTATACAATGCTCTGATCGAGAACAATACCATTGATATCGGCCACTTCGATGAGGCGGATGCAGGTGCGACAGAGCAGAAAGCATATACACGCTTCCAGCAGAAGCAGCAGGAAGTGCTCGCGGATCTGACGGAAGAGATGACCGGAAGTTCTCCGGAAGCGTACAACGATCTGGACGAAGAAATGCAGGAATACCAGAGTTTTATCGTCAATGATCTTCTCGGAGACACCATGGGAATCCTTTCGAGTACTGCGATCAACACCGATGATGAGACGTATCAGGCATGGAACAGCGGAACCATCAGCATGAGGGAATATCTGCTGTATGCGGCCAGCCAGAACTGGATCGATGTGTCTCAGCTGACCACGGATGACGCGTATCTGGATTCCGCGGAGGTTTATCAGAGACTGACGGAGCTGGTGATGGAACGTCTGGCGTCAAGCACGGATTTTTCAAAGAAACTGTACCACTATATGCTCCTGGAGGACCGGTTGTCCGGCACCGATATCTGTAATATCATGTATGAGCAGAATCTGCTGACGAAGGAAGACGAGGATTACACGAATTTTGTAAGCGGAAGACTCAGCGCCTACGATTTGATGCGCAATAAGATCAGCAAACTGGAAATCACACCGGCGCAGCTTGCGCTGGATCCCTGTTCCGGTTCCGCGGTGATCACGGATCCAGACAGCGGAGCGATCCTGGCGTGCGTATCCTATCCGGGGTATGACAATAACCGGATCGCCAATCAGACCGATACGGAATACTGGGCAAAGATCAATATGGATGCCTCCGGTCCGCTGTACAACAAAGCGACGCAGCAGCGTACCGCGCCGGGTTCCACCTTTAAGCCGCTGATCGCGGTGGCGGGCCTGATGGAAGGCGTGGTCGATGACAATACGATCATCAACTGCGACGGCCTTTTCGGAGAAGATCTCTTTGATGAAAGCGACCAGATTCACTGCCATAACCTGAGCGGACACGGCAACCTGGATATCCGGGGCGCGATCCAGAACTCCTGCAACGTGTATTTCTGTACGATAGCCTATGAGCTGGGACTGGATGAGAACGGTACATTCAGTACGGCGCGTTCCCAGGAAATGCTGGAAAAGTATGCATCTATGTTCAAGATGAATGAAAAGAGCGGTATTGAGATTTCCGAGGCGGAACCGAGAGTGTCCGATACACTTCCGATCCCTTCGGCGATCGGTCAGGGTACCCACAACTATACGACGACTCAGCTGGCACGATACGTGACCACACTGGCAAACGAAGGAACAATCTACAATCTTTCTCTTCTGCAGAAAGTCACGGATCCGGACGGCAATGAGGTGGATATGGGTGATGATTTCGGACCGGAAGTGATCGGCACGCTGGATGAGGTGCCTCAGTCTGTCTGGGACGATGTCCATGTTGGTATGAGAAATGTGATCCGGTACACCAACGCTAATTTCTTTGCAGACTCCCCGGTGGAGCTGTACGGAAAAACCGGAACGGCACAGGAAGATAGAACCAGAGCCAACCATGGCCTGTTTATCGGATTTGCTCATTATGAAACAAATTCGGATATTGCGATGGCTGTTCGTATTCCTAACGGATATTCTTCCACGAACGCAGTGTCGGCGGCTAAGGATATTATAGATTATTACTATGGACTGAGACAGGTCGATGAAATTCTGACCGGGTCCGCAGATACACAAAGCGTTACAACTGAAGCGGGTGCAGACTAACCCGACGACAGCGCAGTTGCCGCCCTCCCCAGCCGGAGTGCGGCGGCTGAAAACAGTAATGCTCAGACGAATACCAAAGAGAAAAAAGCCGCCGGACGCAGTATGGACAGCGGCGGACAGAGCAGAGAATGCCATACAGGCAGAGCAAGGAGGGTTCGTATGAGTGAGGTAATTGTGGTAACATCGGGAAAAGGCGGCGTCGGAAAGACGACGACAGCGGCGAACATCGGTATCGGGCTGGCACAGCTTGGAAAAAAAGTTGTGATGGTGGATACGGATATCGGGCTGCGAAATCTGGATGTGGTTCTGGGTCTGGAGAACCGTATCGTCTACAATCTGGTGGATGTCATCGAGAGCAACTGCAGGATGAAGCAGGCACTGATCAAGGACAAGCGGTTCGACGACCAGCTGTATCTTCTGCCATCGGCGCAGACCCGGGACAAGACATCCGTAACACCGGAGCAGATGAAAAAGCTGTGTGAAGAACTGAGGGATCTGTTTGATTATGTGATCCTGGACTGTCCGGCAGGGATTGAGCAGGGATTTGCCAACGCCATTGCGGGGGCAGACCGGGCGGTTGTGGTGACGACGCCGGAGGTGTCGGCGATCCGGGACGCGGACAGGATCATCGGGCTTTTGGAAGCCAACGAACTGCGGGATATCTCACTGATCATTAACCGGATCCGGCCGGAGATGGTGCGGAAAGGTGAGATGATGTCTGTGGATGATGTGGTGGACATTCTGGCAGTGCCGCTGCTTGGAATCATACCGGATGACGAGCATGTGGTGATCGCGACCAATCAGGGGGAGGCGATCACCGGCAGTTCCACACCGTCCGGCGAAGCTTTCAGTAATATCAGCCGGCGGCTGACCGGAGAAGAAATCCCATTTCCGGATCTCACGGCAAGAAAAGGATTCCTTCATCGTTTATTTCGCAGATAGGAGGGAACGGTATGCGTTTATTTCATTCAGGCAGAAGACAAAGCTCGGGCGGAATTGCAAAGGAACGGCTGTCGACGCTTCTGGCGGCAGAACGGCTGAACTGTTCTCCGAGAGCCATGCAGATGCTGAAAAATGATCTGACCCACGCAGCTGAAAAATATCTGACGATAGAAACCAGTGAAATTTCTGTAACGATCACGCAGTCTCCGGCAGTGTTGACTGCGAGAATACCACTAAAGAAAAACGAGGAATCTCATGTTAAAACGTTATAAACTAAAGAATTATAATTTCTTACTTGTTATCCTGCTGATCACCATCAGCACAATCGGCGTCCTTCTGATCGGGAGCGCTGCCAGAGAATACCAGAGCAGACAGCTGTTTGGAGTGATTACAGGACTGATCCTGATGGTGATCATTTCCCTGATCGACTACAGCTGGATCCTGAATTTTTCATGGATCCTTTATGTGATTAACCTGGTACTCCTGATCATTCTGAAGACCGGCCTGGGAGAGGAAAATCTGGGCGCGACCCGCTGGCTGAACATCGGCGGATTTCAGTTTCAGCCGACAGAAGTTGCAAAGATCATACTGATCGTCTTTTTTGCAATGTTTTTGATGAAGCATGAGGATGACCTGAACACGGCGAAAACAATCTTTACAGCCATCGGTCTGCTTCTTCTGCCGCTTGCGCTGGTCCTGACACAGCCGGACCTGAAAAATACGATTACGATTTCAGTTGTGTTCTGTGCAATGATGTATCTTGCAGGACTGAGCTATAAGGTCATTGGCGGTGTTCTGGCAGTGGTTGTTCCAATGCTTCTGATCGTATTTTTTATTATCACCCAGACGGATTTCCAGCTTCCGAAGCCGCTGGACGATGCGATCGGATATCAGCTGGACCGGATCCGTACCTGGAACGATCCGGAGGCGGAGGAGAACAGCAGCGGTGCCATTCAGCAGAACAATTCCATTACAGCGATCGGTTCCGGCCAGCTGACGGGAAAAGGCCTGAACAACAACAGTGTATCTTCCGCCAACAAAGGAAATTTCGTGGCGGAGATCCACAATGACTTTATCTTTGCGGTTGCCGGGGAAGAACTTGGGTTCATCGGCTGCTGCGCGATCATACTGATCCTGTCGCTGATCGTCGTCCAATGCATACGGATCGGCAGGCGTGCCAAAGATATGGCGGGGATGCTGATCGCCTGCGGGGTGGGAACTCTGGTGGCGTTTCAGAGCTTTCTGAATGTCAGCGTTGCCACAGGCCTTCTGCCGAATACAGGTACGACACTTCCATTTGTGAGTTATGGTCTTACTTCTCTTTGGACCTTCTTTATAGGAATGGGACTTGTGCTGAACGTGGGACTTCAGAACCGGAATTTCCTGACGCGCAACGAAGAACTGATGAGGAAAAAAGATGTCTATGAACACCGGATGCATCGTATGTGAGGAAGAAAACACGCTCCGGGAAGGGAGCGTTTCCGGAAAAACACAGAACAGAGGAGCGATGGAACAGCGTGAAATCGAACGATAGAATAGCAAAAGCAAACAAGATTCTGAATCTCCTGATCGCTGTGACTGCCGCGCTGGTGGTCATTCTGGCGGTCATCCTCGGGGTCAGAAATTTTATTGACAGTCGGACCATGGACCTTTCCTACCGTTATCAGACCGATGAGTACCTGTCCGGCAATCCGCTGAAAGAGGCTTCTTCCGCCCTTGCGCCTGCGTTTGCGGACGAACTGTGTGTGGGCCAGGCGAATGTTCCGCTGGGAG
>CABUPZ010000048.1 GCA_902493585.1 uncultured Fusicatenibacter sp.
AGGAGAAGGTATATTTGTAAGTGACTGTTAGATGAGTCAATTACAATATACCAGGTATAGAATGATGAAGAAATATTGGGAAATACCGAAAACAGTAGTACAGAGATTTGAGTCGAATGAGTATGTGGCGGCTTGCTAGAGTGTTGTATGTAATGTTAATGAGGCGAATAATGTAGAACGTAATTGGTATATTTTCTGGAATGGTAGATGGACAAATAATTATGCTGCAGGTTAAACACATAGTTCATCATTTTCCCGGAATAACATTTCTGTTTTTTACGAATAAGTATGCGAGAGGAGTATATATAAGAAATTGCTTCAAGACAGATGAAATTGAAGTTGTGTTCATTTCTTGACAATCCCCCAAAAAAAGGATAAGATATTAATTGGTTAGACAAAACTAATAAAATCAAAAGAAACGGAGGAATATCATGAAGCAGCACAGGTTCTGGGCATGGGCGGCAGTCGTCTGCATGGCGATGGTGTTCTATACCGGTTACAAGCACAAGTAAGTGGTAAAGGCAAGGTTCTATACTTACAAGTTACATTCCCTGAAAAGGAATATCAAATCCAGGACACATCAACGGATGTGTCCGCACAAATCAACGGAGGATAAGAAAATGATCAACATCGATTGGAAAAAAGCAGCAATTTTCGCAGGTGGCGTACTGTTCGGTACTGCCGGCATCAAGGTTCTGGGAAGCAAGGACGCCAAGAAAGTATACACAAACTGTACGGCTGCAGTTCTGAGAGCAAAAGAGAGCGTTCTGGAGACTACAACAAAGGTACAGGAGAACGCAGAGGACATTCTGGCTGAGGCAGAGGCGATCAACGCGAAGAGAAAGGAAAAAGAAGCGGAGGACGCAAAAGCATGTGAGGAGGCCTGCGAGGACTCCTGTGAAGAAAGTGCAGAAGAGTAATCAGAAGAAGAGTGAAATCATGAAATTTCAAATCAAACATAAGATGGAGGGACGTATCCGTGTTCATCTGGAACAGGGATCGATGACCTGCAGGGAAGCGGATCTGGTCTGTGCCTGGCTGGAGCAGGCTGCGTTTGTTCAGCGTGTGAAAGCTTATCCGAGGACCGGAGATGTGGCAGTCTGGTATCGGGGAGACCGAAAAGCGGTTCTGAAACGGCTTGGAGAATTCCACTATGAGATCGAGGGACTGGCTGAGCGTGTTCCGGAACAGTCGGGAAGAAGCCTGGCAATGCATTATCAGGACAGGCTGATCGAAACTGTGCTGACAAAAGCCGCCACCTCCTTTCTTCTCCCCGCTCCTGTGCGTGCAGTCTACACCACAGTGCAGGCTGTGCGGTATATCGCCAAGGGAATTCGCTCACTGATCGCCAGAAAGCTGGAAGTGGAGGTTCTGGATGCCACGGCGATCACGGTATCGCTTCTGCGTGGGGATTTCAAGACAGCAAGTTCCGTAATGTTCCTTCTGAAAATCGGAGAGATTCTGGAGGAATGGACCCATAAAAAGTCTGTAGACGATCTGGCAAGAAGTATGAGTTTGCAGGTGGAGAAGGTCTGGAAAAAGGCAGGAGATCAGGAAGTGCTGGTGTCTGTACGGGATGTGCAGCCGGAAGATGAGATTGTGGTGCGCATGGGAAATCTGATTCCGCTGGATGGTATGGTGCAGAGTGGGGAGGCTATGGTCAATCAGGCGTCTCTGACCGGAGAGTCCATACCGGTGCGGAAAGTGAAGGATGCCATTGTATATGCGGGAACCGTGGTGGAGGAAGGTGAGATCGTGATTCGGATCACCGGAATTTCCGGTTCCACACGGTATGAAAAAATTGTCCATATGATCGAAGAATCGGAACAGCTGAAGTCTTCCGTGGAAGGAAAGGCGGCTGCGCTGGCGGACCGTCTCGTTCCGTTCAGCCTCGGAGGAACGATCCTGACCTGGTTTCTGACGAGAAATGTGCAGAAAGCATTGTCCATTCTGATGGTGGACTTTTCCTGTGCGCTGAAGCTGGCGATGCCGATTGCGGTTCTCTCGGCGATGCGGGAAGCTGGTCAGTATCAGATTACGGTGAAAGGCGGCAAATATCTGGAGGCAGTGGCCCAGGCAGACACCCTTGTTTTTGACAAGACCGGAACGCTCACGGAGGCGAAGCCGAGAGTGGCCTGTGTGATTCCATTTGGAGGAAAAGCTGAAAATGAAATGCTGCGCACAGCGGCCTGCCTGGAAGAGCATTTTCCCCATTCCATGGCGACGGCGGTCGTTCAGGAAGCGAAGCGAAGAGGACTGCAGCATGAGGAGATGCATTCCAAAGTACACTATATTGTAGCGCATGGAATTGCGTCTTCCATCGGGGAGGACAAAGTGGTGATCGGAAGTTATCACTTTGTGTTCGAGGATGAAAAGTGTAGAATACCGGAAAATGAGGAAGAAAAGTTCCAGGAGATTCCGGATGAGTTTTCCCATCTGTATCTTGCGATCTCCGGGGTGCTGGCGGCGGTTATTTGTATTGAAGATCCGCTGCGGCCGGAAGTGCCGGAAGTGATGGCGGCCTTGCGTAAGAACGGTTTCAAGAATCTTGTGATGATGACGGGCGACAGTCACCGCACGGCCGCCGCCATCGCGGCAAGGATTGGCGTGGACAGCTTTGATTCGGAAGTGCTTCCGGAGGATAAAGCTTATTTTGTCAAAAAGGAACAGGAAGGCGGTCATAAAGTGATCATGATCGGCGATGGAATCAATGATTCCCCGGCGCTGTCAGCCGCAGATGCGGGGATAGCCATCAGCAGCGGCGCGGCGATCACCAGAGAAGTGGCGGATATCATGATCACAGGGGACGGGTTGAACAGCCTGGTGCCTCTGCGTCAGATCAGTACAGGGTTGATGAAACGGATTCACAGAAATTATCGGTTTGTGATCGGATTCAATCTGGGATTGATCCTTCTGGGCGTCGCGGGGATCCTGATGCCGGCGACTTCCGCTCTGCTTCATAATTGTTCGACGTTGTACATCGGTATGAGCAGTATGACGAATCTGTTAAAAGATGGAACTGCGGAACGGGAGAAAGAATAAAAGAATAGTCAAAAAGAAACGGGCGGACCGTCCGGCAGCAGAGTGGAAATCATGAATTTCCTGCACTGCTATCGACGGGAACGCCCGTTTCTTTTTGAAATTTTATGAGATGTCAGTTGGATTTCACCTCGCGCCAAAGCTGGTTATAGACTTCATCCGCGTCCTCCCCAAGATAAGTAAAGGTTTCACAGCGGCTGAGAATGGAATCCCCCGGGAATGCAATCTCGCTGTTGCGGATTGCCGAGTCTTCGATCAGCTCGCGGGCCTTTTCGTTTGGCGTTGAGTAAGTAATGTACTCAAAGTTCATCAGCGCAATTTCCGGACGGCACAGGAAATCGAGGAATTTCTCCGCGTTCTCCTTATTCGGTGCGTTCTTCGGCATCACCCAGGAATCGATCCACATGTTGGAGCCCTCCTTTGGAACCACGTAGGCGAGATCCGGGTTTTCCGTCTGCGTATAGATGGCTTCCCCGGAGTAGATCACGCCGATGGCAGCTTCATTGCCGATCATTTTATCGCGTACCTGGTCGATGACGTAGGCCTGTACCAGTGGCTTCTGCTGAACCAGAAGATCCTTTGCCTGTGTCAGCTCATGGATGCCGGTAGAATTCAGGGAGTAGCCGAGAGTTTTCAGTGCCACCGCGAATGCATCGCGGACGCTGTCCTGCATCAGAATACTGTCTTTGTACTGGGTATCCCACAGCACGGTCCAGGAATCGATGGGCTCCTCCACCATCTTTGTGTTGTAGAGGATTCCGACGGTACCCCAGCAGTAGGGGATGGAATACTGATTGTCCGGATCGAACTGGCGGGATTTTTCGTAGTAGACCTGTCCGATGTTCTTCGCGTTGGGAATGTTATCAAAATTCAGCGGCTGGAGCAGGTCATTCTGGATCATTTTCTGGATCATGTAATCGGAAGGACATACCAGATCGTAGGCAATGGCGCCGGACTGGATTTTCGGATACATGATCTCATTGGTTTCAAATTCTTCATAGATGACCTGTATACCGGTCTCTTCCTCAAACATATCAAGGACTTCCGGGTCGATATATTCGCCCCAGTTGTAGATGATCACCTGTTTTGCACCGGAAGTCAGATTCGCTCTGCCGTAATAAATGCCGCCGCCGGCGATGACAACGACCATCAGCACAGGCAGCACGCGGCCGACAATGATCTGCGGGATACGGCCGAAAGAACGTTTCTTTTTTGGGAGACGATATGCGTTCTGCGCTTTCTGTCCGGCGTTTTTGTCGGAAGGGCTGAAGTTTACCAGCAGAAGCAGGATCAGCACGGTGGCAAATAAAATCGTGGACAGGGAATACATCTCCGGTTTGATTCCCTTGCGCACTTCGGAATAAATCTTTGTGGACAGGGTATCGATCCCCGGTCCTTTGGTAAAGTATGTGATGACGAAATCATCCAGGGACATGGTAAAGGCCAGGAGAAAACCAGAAATTACACCGGGCATGATATCCGGAAAGGTAATTTTCCAGAAGGCATACATCGGCGAGGCGCCAAGATCCAGGGCGGCCTCATAGGTGGCGCGGCTGGTCTGCTTCATCTTTGGCATGACGCTCAGGATGACGTACGGCAGGTTAAAGGTGATATGTGCCAGCAGGATGGTTCCAAAGCCCAGTTCGATACGGCCGATGATAAACAGCAGCATCAGGGAGATTCCCATGACGATCTCGCCGTTGAGCATGGGAATGTTGGTGACACCCATAAAGACTGTCTTGGCGCGTGGTTTCATGCTGGTGATGCCGACGGAGGCCGCCGTTCCCAGCACGGTCGCGATGATGGCGGACAGAAGGGCGATCACCAGAGTGGTATAGAGGGCGTTCATGATCTCTTCATTGGCAAACAGCGCCTGGTACCACTGCAGGGTGAAGCCTCCCCATTTGGCCCTCGTTCTGGATGAGTTGAAGGAGAGGACAATCAGGGTAAAGATCGGCGCATACAGAAGAAAGATGATGAATGCCATATAAAGTTTTTCAAGTTTCCGTTTCAAAATACGCTTCCCTCCCCTTCTTTGTCATATTTGTTCATAAGGAACATGGAGAAGACGATAAAAATCATCAGGATCATCGACAGCGCGCTGCCGGCGTTCCAGTTGTTGGTCTGTTTGAATTCCTGCTCGATGACGTTACCGATCAGCAGGATCTTGCTTCCGCCCAGCAGGTCGGAGATCACAAAGGTGGTCAGCGCCGGGATAAAGACCATGGTAACCCCGCTGACAATGCCGGGCATGCTCAGCGGCAGAAGGATCTGGAAGAAGGTCTGTACGCTGTTGGCGCCCAAATCCCGTGCGGCGTTGATGACGTCCTTGTCAATCTTCAGCAGGATGTTGTAAAGAGGCAGCACCATGAACGGCAGGAAGTTGTACACCATGCCAAGAACAATGGCAGCCGGTGTGTTGATAATATTCAGCGTGGGCAGATGCAGGAAAGAAAGAATGCTGTTGATCACACCGTTTTTTTCCAGCAGTGTCTGCCACGCCAGGGTGCGCAGCAGGGAATTCATCCACATGGGCAGAATAAAGAGCAGCACGATAAAACTGGTCTGGCTGACGTTCCGGCTTGTGAGGATCATCGCAAGAGGGTAAGCCAGCACCAGACAGATCACGGTACTCAAAAAGGAGAGCCACAGGGAAAGTCCCAGTGCCTTGAGATTTTCTTTCGTCAGAACGTAGGAAAAATTCGCAAGGGTCAGCGCTCCCTCCTCGGAAGTGAACGCATAATAAAGGATCACAAACAGAGGAATGATGATAAAACCGACAGCCCAGACCGAATAGGGCGCTGCCAGCCATTTTCTTGTATTATTCTTCAAGGGACGGTGCCTCCTCATCTTCAGATTCCGGTTTATTCATGATCTGGATATCGAATGGATTCACCCAGAGACCCACTTCCTCGCCTACCGGTACCATGTCTGTGGAATGTACCAGCCAGGTATAGCCGTTGGCGACGACTTCCATCTCATAATGGACGCCTTTGAAGATCAGGTGGGTCACCCGTCCGGTAATGATGCCGTCCTCCGGTTTTACCAGATCAATGTCCTCCGGGCGGATGACCACATCCACCGGTTTGCGCACGCCGAAGCCCTCGTCTACGCAGGGGAACTTGGTGCCAAGGATCTCCACCAGGCGGTCCTGGAGCATCAGGCCGTCCACGATGTTGCTGTCTCCGATGAAGTCGGCGACGAAAGCGTTCTGTGGTTCGTTGTAGATATCTTCCGGAGTTCCGATCTGCTGGATATATCCCTGATTCATAACGACGATGGTGTCGGACATGGTCAGCGCCTCTTCCTGGTCGTGGGTGACGTAGACGAAGGTGATGCCAAGCTCATTTTTCAGGCGGATCAGCTCGTACTGCATATCCTGGCGCAGCTTCAGATCCAGAGCGCCCAGAGGTTCGTCCAGAAGAAGCACCTTCGGTTCATTGACGATGGCTCTCGCAATGGCGATCCGCTGCTGCTGTCCGCCGGACAGGAGCGCAGGGGAGCGGTTTTCGTAGCCTTCCAGGTTGACCAGTTTCAGCGCGTATTTGATCTTGTCGTTAATATAAGCTTTGGACTTTCCCTTGATCTTCAGGCCGAACGCAATGTTTTCGGCGATGGTCATATGGGTGAAAAGTGCGTATTTCTGGAAGACGGTGTTCAGCTGCCGTTTGTTCGGCGGAAGTTTGGTAATATCTTTGCCGTCGAAGAGTACACGTCCCTCGTCAGGATTTTCGAACCCGCCCAGGATCCGGAGGGTCGTGGTTTTGCCGCAGCCGCTGGGGCCGAGAAGAGTCAGAAATTCATTTTCCCGGATGTAGAGATTCAGATTGTCCAGAATGGTGACTCCATCGTAGATTTTGGTGATATCCACCAGATTGATCAGTTTGTTGCTCATGGCGGAACTCCTTTCAACGTTTTCTATGGTAATTCTTTTTTATTTTAAAAGCTTGGAGGGGAACTGACCCAGAGTACAACGGCTCTGGTTTTTCCCGGGTTTTCCAGATAATGGACCGCGGACGGGGTAAAATAAAAGCTTCCGCCTTTTTTGATCCGGCAGGTTTTTTCTCCCAGATGCAGCAGGATCTGGCCGGACAGGACATAGCCGAATTCCTCTCCTTCGTGGGGGGAATCCGGAGCGGTGCTTCCGCCGGGTTCCAGCAGGAGCCGGATTGGTTCCATGGAGTTTTTCTGCGCGCTGGGGATGATCCAGGCAATCTCGTTGTTTCGCTGGGTATCCTGTTTGATCGAGTAATCTTCAGGACCGAAGGCAATCTTCTGCTCCCTGTCATCGTCGAAAAAGGTTTTCAGATCCGTCCCCAGACAGGTGAGGATATCCACCAGTGTGGCGATCGAAGGGGAAGTGATGTCATTTTCCAGCTGAGAGATGAAGCCCTTGGAAAGTTCGCACCGGTCGGCCAGTTCTTCCTGTGTAAGACCGTACTGCATGCGCAGCCGTCTGATTTTTTCTCCTATCTTCATCGATTTATTTTTTTGCCTTTCATTTAAACTCAAAGTTTAGTCTTACTATACCACAGACCGAAATGAATTATACAGGATGCTGTCGCTTCCTGTCAATAGAAATTGTATCGGTTATGAAATGAATTCAGCGGGCATATTTATAGAAAAGGCCGGTACCGTCCGTGCCGGCAAAGAGACGGTTGCAAGGGCGGCGGCAGGAGTATCACGGGGGTGTAAAATGGAAAAGAGAAAGATGAGAAAACGGCTGCTGGCATGGCTGCTGGCTGCTGCGGTGGCGATTCAGGGAGTGTTCCTGTGGAGCGGACAGGCAGTTTCGGCGGAAGAGCCGGCGCCGGAGGATCTGTATGCCAAATCCGCCTGCCTTCTGGACGGGGATTCGGGAAGAGTCCTGTATGGAAAGGATGAGACAGTACCTCTGCCGATGGCGAGCACCACAAAGATCATGACCTGTATTCTTGCGCTGGAGCAGGGGGATATGCAGCAGGTGGTGACAGCGTCTGCGCGGGCGGCAGGACAGCCAAAGGTGCATCTGGGAATCCAGGAGGGGCAGCAGTTCATTATGGAAGATCTTCTGTATGCGCTGATGCTGGAATCGTTCAACGATGCGGCGGTGATGATCGCGGAGGGAGTTGCCGGATCGGTGGAGGCGTTTGCCGGACGGATGAATCAGAAGGCGGAAGAGATTGGCTGCAGGGATACGCATTTTGTCACGCCCAACGGACTGGATGCGTCGGACGATCAGGGGGAACATCACACGACGGCGGCGGATCTTGCCCTCATCATGCGGTACTGTATCCGCCAGTCGCCGAAGGCGCAGGAATTTCTGGCGGTGACACAGACGGATCTGTATACGTTCTGGGATGTGGAGCAGACGCAGGTTTATACCTGCAACAATCATAATAGCTTTCTTCAGATGATGGACGGCGCCCTGTCCGGGAAAACGGGGTTTACCTCCAAAGCGGGTTACTGTTACGTGGGAGCGCTGGAGCGGGACGGGAAATGCCTGATCGTCGCACTGCTGGCATGC
Organism: uncultured Fusicatenibacter sp.; assembly: GCA_902493585.1. GTDB lineage: Bacteria > Bacillota > Clostridia > Lachnospirales > Lachnospiraceae > Fusicatenibacter. The sequence continues at coordinate 8,546 of CABUPZ010000048.1, forward strand.
GGCTGGCCAAACAACAGATCTTATAAATGGATGGACACCCGGCTGCTGATGGAATATGGACTGGATAATTATCAGTATCGGGATGTTTTTCTTCACGACTGGATGCCCGGGGAGGTGGAAGTGTCCCAGGGACAGTATGAAGGTATCCTGGGCGAGACGTCCGCCGGCGTGCCGCTGGAGCTTTCTGTGGATCCGGCGCAGGAAACGCTGGAATTGCTTCTGCGGGAAGAGGAGCAGGTGAAGGTGACGGCACGGCTTCCGAAAGAACTGCAGGCTCCGGTAGCGGAAGGAGAACAGGTCGGGGAAGTGATCTATACGCTGGAAGGAAAGGAAATCGCATCATATCCGGTGTATACAGGGGACAGCGTGGAAAAGATTGATTTTTCCTGGTGCATGGAGCAGGTGGCGGACAGATATGAACTGATACAGGAGAGGTGAGGATACGGGGAATTTATAAAAAGAAGCAGATGACGGAAAAGCAGACGGATGCGGCAGATCAGGCGTCGCCGCATCCGTCTGCTTTTCTGAGTTTATGTTGTACACTTTTCAGAAAGACTCGGCTGCTTTTTGTGAAGGAAACAAAAAAAATTCTAAAATAACTATAAAATATAAACAAATTTAGTTGCACATTTTTGTGAAAGAGAGTACACTAGGTTAGTCGACTAAATAAAACCGAGGTGATGAAAATGGTCCAGACAGAAGGGCGGTATGGAAATTCCATAAATATGCTTCTGGGAGGAATTGCGCATATGAGTTATTCCAGTATGTTTCAGGAAGCGAAAAATCTGGGAATCCATCCCGGCCAGGTTCAAATCTGCGGATATCTGTATCATCACGATGGCTGCCGTCAGAAAGAGATCGGGGAAGCACTTCGGATCAGACCTTCCACCGTATCTGTTTCTATTGAACGGATGGAAAAAAACGGCCTGATCGTGAGAAAACGGGATACGATGCATCCGCGGATCGTGAAAGTATATATGACGGAAAAACTGAGAGGCTGTTACCGGTTGTTTGGAGAGATTCTGGAAAAAAATGAGAAAACGATCATGAATGGATTCACAGAAGAAGAAAAGGAACAGCTGAAGGGTTACCTGAACCGGATCTTCAGCAATCTGGAGCAGGGATCGAAGAAAAGCGGCGGATGCCGCGGACAGGAGGAAGTATGATATGTTAAAAGTGCTGAAGTATATGAAGAAGAGCATTGGCTGGATCGTGCTGATCATCGCGCTTCTGTTTGTTCAGGCGTACAGTGATCTGGCATTGCCGGAGTACACTTCACAGATCGTGGATACCGGTATCCAGCAGAAAGGAATTCCGGATGCGGTTCCCGAAAAAATCCGGGAGACCACATTGAATGGACTGACCATGCTGATGGAGCCTGACGACGCCGAACAGGTGACGGCGGCGTACACAGAGGCAGAAGATGGAATTTGTGAACTGAAAGATATCACTGATGAAGAACGGGAAGAGCTGAATGATTCCCTTGGACTTGCGATGATGGTTTCCATGACCCTGTCCTCAGAGGGTATCGATATCAGCCAGGTTCCTCAGGAACAGATTCAGATGATGCTGGAGCAGGCGGATGAGCAGAAAGAGCAGATCTCCGACAGCATTGTCACACAGATGGCGGTTACTTTTGTACAGCAGGAATATGAGGCCATGGGCGAGGATCTGGATCAGATCCAGATGAATTATGTGATCCATTCCGGTCTGCAGATGCTTGGCCTCGCACTGATTTCCATGATCGCAGCAGTGCTGGTGACTTTCCTTGCCAGCCGTGTGGCGGCGCTGCTTGGCCATGATCTCCGGAATATGGTTTATCGAAAAGTAATTTCTTTCTCCAGCGCGGAGATGAATCATTTTTCCACCGCATCTCTGATCACGCGCTCCACCAACGATATCCAGCAGGTGCAGATGCTGATGACGATGGTTTTCCGTATCGTCCTGTACGCTCCGATCATCGGAATCGGAGGTATCACCAAAGTGCTGGAGACTGAGTCGGGAATGACCTGGATCCTGGCAGTTGCCGTAGCGGCTCTGGCGGTTCTGATCGTGACTCTTCTGGTGATAGCGATGCCACGGTTCCGAAAACTGCAGACGCTGATCGATCGGCTGAACCTGATCACCCGTGAAATTCTGACGGGACTTCCTGTCATCCGTGCATTCTCCACCGAGAAGCATGAAGAGGAGCGTTTCGAGGAAGCCAATCACCGTCTGATGAAGACGAACCTTTTCGTCAACCGTTGTATGACGTTCATGATGCCGCTGATGATGCTGATCATGAACGGGGTTTCCGTACTGATCGTCTATGTGGGTTCACATCATATTGATGAAGGTGCGTTGCAGGTCGGTGATATGATGGCGTTTATTCAGTATACCATGCAGATCATTATGGCATTCCTGATGATCTCCATGCTGTCAGTTATGCTGCCGAGAGCCAGCGTATCCGCAAAACGTATCACGGAAATCCTTGATACGGAAGTTTCGATCCGGGAACCGGAACAGCCGAAAAAGCCTTCCGAGGACCGAAAGGGCGAGGTAGAGTTTTCCCATGTTTCCTTCCGCTATCCGGGGGCTGAGGAGGAAGTGCTCCACGATATCACATTCACCGCGAAAAAGGGAGAGACCGTGGCGTTTATCGGAAGTACCGGAAGCGGCAAGAGTACCCTGGTCAACCTGATCCCGCGTTTCTTTGACGTTACCGAAGGATCGATCTGCATTGACGGTGTGGATATCCGTGAGATGGATATCAAAGATCTGCGAAGCCGTCTTGGATATGTACCTCAGAAAGGTGTTCTGTTTTCGGGAACCATCGAGTCCAATCTTCGTTTTGGCGCGCAGGATGCTTCCATGGAAGAGCTGAACAAGGCGGCAGACATCGCCCAGGCAAGCGAGTTTATCGCGGCAAAGGACGACGGTATGCAGTCTCCGATCGCTCAGGGCGGAACCAATGTGTCCGGTGGACAGAAACAGCGTCTTTCCATTGCAAGGGCGGTTGCAAAGCGACCGGAAATCTACATTTTCGACGACAGTTTCTCCGCACTGGACTATAAGACAGACGCTGCGCTGCGTCAGGCGCTGAAAAAGGAGACGTCCGAAGCGACGACGCTGATCGTTGCCCAGCGTATCAGCACCATTCTGCATGCGGATAAGATCATGGTACTGGACAACGGAAACGTTGTGGGAAGCGGAACTCATAAAGAACTGCTGGAAAGCTGTGAAGTTTATCAGCAGATCGCAAAAAGCCAGTTGTCAAAGGAGGAATTGGAAGCATGAGCAGAGCAGGAGGATTCCATGGCCCCAATCGCGGGGGAGCCGGAGAAAAGGCAAAAGATTTTAAAGGATCGATCAAAAATCTGATCGTTTATATGAGCAGATATAAATTTCGGCTGTGTCTGGTGCTTCTGTGCGCGATCGCCGGAACGACCTTCAGTATTGTCGGCCCGAAGATTCTCGGAAAAGCCACTACGGAGCTGTTCAACGGTCTGGTGGCAAAGGTCCAGGGAACCGGAGGCATCGATTTTGAAAAGATCGGGCAGATCCTTCTCAGTGTTATGGCACTGTATCTTGTCAGCGCTGCGTTCTCGCTGATCCAGGGATTTGTGATGACCGGAATTTCCAACGATGTCAGCTACAGCCTGAGAAAAGAAATTTCACAGAAGATCAACCGGATGCCGATGAAATATTTTGAGAGCAGAACCTACGGAGAGGTACTGTCCCGCGTGACCAACGATGTGGATATGCTGCAGCAGGGTATCAGCCAGAGCATCACACAGCTGATCACATCTGTGACGACGCTGATCGGTGTTCTTATCATGATGATCTCCATCAATGGATGGATGACCCTGGCGGCCTTTCTGATCCTGCCGGTTTCCATGCTGATCATCACAACAGTGATGAAACACTCTCAGAAGTTCTTCCGTGACCAGCAGAGTTATCTCGGAAACGTCAACGGACAGGTGGAAGAGATCTACTCCGGACAGAACGTGGTAAAGGCATTTAATAAAGAAGAAGATGTGGTCAGCGAATTTGAAAAAGCCAACAAGAAGCTGTATGAATCCGGGTGGAAGGCACAGTTCTTTTCCGGTATGATGATGCCGATCATGTCCTTTATCGGAAACCTGGGATATGTGCTGGTGGCAATCCTCGGAGGCTTTATGGCGATCCGCGGAGCGATCGAGGTCGGAGATATCCAGTCCTTCTTCCAGTACATCCGTAACTTTACCCAGCCGGTACAGCAGATCGCACAGGTGAGCAACATGCTCCAGCTGTCTGCGGCATCCTCGGAGCGCGTCTTTGAATTCCTCGCGGAGGAAGAAGAAGACCAGACCGTGGAACATCCGGTGGACATCACCAATCTGGAAGGAAACGTTACCTTTGATCATGTTGGATTCGGATACAATCCGGAGCAGACGATCATCAGAGACTTTTCCGCAGATGTGAAGTTTGGCGAGAAAATCGCCATTGTCGGACCTACCGGCGCCGGAAAGACAACGATGGTCAAACTGCTGATGCGGTTCTATGATGTGAATCAGGGAGCCATCTGCATTGACGGCCACAATGTAAAAGATTTCAACCGCAGCGAACTCCGTGAAATGTTCGGAATGGTGCTGCAGGACACCTGGCTGTTCAACGGCACGATCATGGAAAATATCCGTTACGGCCGTCTGGATGCCACCGATGAGGAAGTCATCGAAGCGGCAAAAGCGGCACATGCCCATAAATTTATCATGCAGCAGCCAGATGGTTATCAGACGGTGCTGAATGAGGAAACCAGCAACATTTCCCAGGGTCAGAAGCAGCTGCTGACCATCGCCCGCGCGATCCTGGCGGACAACAAGATCCTGATCCTGGATGAAGCAACGTCCTCGGTAGATACGAGAACGGAAATCCTGATCCAGAAGGCGATGGATAACCTGATGAAGGGACGTACCAGCTTTATTATCGCGCATCGTTTGTCGACGATCCGCGATGCGGATCTGATCCTTGTTATGAAGGATGGAGATATCATTGAGCAGGGAAATCATGAAGAACTGCTGGCAAAGGGTGGATTCTATGCACAGCTTTACAATTCTCAGTTCGAAAAAGTAACTGCTTAAATTAAAACCGGACGAACCCAGGAAGCGCCGGAGGCGGGTCTGTGCCCGCTCCCGGCGTTTCCTGGGTTCTGGTTTTCTATGTCTGGGGAATGAGGATTGTTTTTTTGGTAATGGTCTGTTGAAAAAGAAAGTTGACGAAGGTGGATGAACAGATGTGAGGTGTTGAGGATATTTGCGGTGCCGGTATAAGTGTTTGGTTGAAGGAATTTCTTTGTCAAAAGATTGACAGAAAGTGAAAAGCATCCTATCATAGAGATAGGTTTTTTGGCTTTTTCGGGAGGTTTCCGGAGTGGGATTTTAAAATTTCAAGAGGGAATGTTCCAGTGTATTTTTGTGAAACGGAAAGGCGAAAAACCGGAGAGGCTATAAAATAAAGGAGGATGTTCAGAGATGAAAATTGCTGTTACTTATGAAAATGGACAGGTGTTCCAGCATTTTGGACACACAGAACAGTTTAAGGTATATGAAGTGGAGGATAAGAAGATTGTCGGTTCCAAGGTGATCGGCACCAATGGAACCGGTCATGGTGCGTTGGCTGGTTTTCTGCAGGAGGAGGGTGTCTCTGTCCTGATCTGCGGAGGAATTGGCGGAGGCGCAAGAAATGCTCTGGCGCAGGCTGGAATTGAACTGTATCCGGGGGTCAGCGGAGACGCGGACACACAGGTACAGGCTTTGTTGGAGGGTTCTCTTGCTTATGATCCGGATACTACCTGTGATCATCACGGAGAGGGTCATGAATGCCAGGGACATCACGAGGAACACACCTGTGGTTCCCACGGATGCCATTGAGTGAAAGGAGAGGTGAGAATGAGAAATCTTTTGGTTGCACAGTCCGGCGGTCCTACGGCTGCCATCAACGCGACGCTGGCGGGCGTTTTTCAGGGAGCGATAGGTTCGGACAAGGTGGATCATATTTACGGGGCAGTCAACGGAATCCAGGGCGTTCTGGATGAACATTTTGTGGATCTGAGAGAACTGCTTTCCAATACCCAGGATCAGGAGCTGCTGAGCCAGACTCCGGCGGCGGCGCTGGGCTCCTGCCGTGTGAAACTGAAGGATCCGGCAAAGGACCCTTCTGATTATGAGAAGATTATTTCGGTGTTCCGGAAACATGAGATCCATTATTTCATTTATATTGGGGGAAATGACTCCATGGATACGGTGGACAAACTCTCCGCTTACGTTCGGGATCAGGGAATCGAGGACATTCAGGTCGTCGGTGCGCCGAAGACCATCGACAATGATCTGATGGGAACCGATCACTGTCCGGGATTTGGCTCCGCGGCGAAATATATTGCCACAACTTTTTCCGAATTGGAGAGAGACTGCCATGTCTATAATGTCAAGGCGGTTACGATCGTGGAGGTCATGGGAAGAAACGCAGGATGGCTGACCGCGGCGGCTGCACTCTCCAGGCTGAACGGCGGAGAAGGACCGGCGCTGATTTATCTTTGTGAGACGGCTTTCGATACGGAGCAGTTCCTGAAAGATGTGCAGGAACAGCTGAAAGTCCGCGACAGCGTACTGGTAGCAGTCAGCGAAGGAGTGAAAGATGCCCAGGGCCGTTACCTTTCGGAGCAGACCCAGAGTGGAGCAGTGGATAATTTCGGCCACAGCTACATTGCCGGCGCGGCAGGAATCCTGGAGCAGCTGGTCCGTGACCGGATCGGATGCAAGGCGCGCTCTGTTGAACTGAATCTGATGCAGAGAAGTGCGGCGCATATCGCCAGCGCCACAGACATCTGCGAATCTCAGATGCTGGGCCGGAAAGCCTGCCAGTGTGCACTGGATGGAAAAGGCGGACGGATGGCGTCGATCCGTCGGATCAGTGACGAGCCGTACCGGATCGAACTGACCGATGTTCCGGTCAGCGATTCCGCCAATGCGGAGAAAACAGTTCCAAGAGAATGGATCAATCAGGAAGGCAATGACGTGACGGCGGAACTGATCGCATATCTGAAACCTCTGATCCAGGGCGAATCTCAGGTGGTTTATCAGAACGGTATTCCGTGCCATATCAGACTTTACTGATTTCAAGAACTGTTACAAAATTCTGTAACAGTTCAGCCAGCTGAACTGTTACGGCATCCGCCCATGAAAAAATCGCTTCACGATGGGGCGGATGCCCACGGGCACCACGTTTTCATACGGTCTGCGCAGCAAATGCGCAGACCTGGCCGAACTGTTACAAAATTCTGACAAAAACGCGCAAAAACTATTGAAAAAATCGGTAAAAACAGCTATGATATTACCATGTATAAAATTTTGTTAAAGATTTTATAATGAATTATATAAGATGGAGGTTTAAAGAATGAGTAACACAGCACAAAGTTTAGCGGGCACAAGAATTGCCTCTTTGCTGGACGACAACAGCTTTGTTGAAATCGGCGGCCAGATTACGGCCAGAAGCACAGATTTCAACATGGCGGCGATGGAGACGCCATCTGACGGTGTTATCACAGGCTATGGTGTTATCGATGGAAACCTGGTATATGTATACAGCCAGGACGCATCTGTTATGAATGGCACCGTAGGCGAAATGCACGCGAAAAAAATCGCAAAGCTGTACGAGTTTGCCCGGAAGACGGGTGCACCGGTGATCGGTCTTGTAGACTGCGCTGGTATGCGTCTGCAGGAGGCAACTGATGCTCTGAACGGTTTCGGACAGGTTTACATGGCTCAGGCGATGGCATCCGGAGTGATTCCGCAGATCACAGCAATCTTTGGAACCTGCGGCGGCGGTATGGCGCTGATCCCGGCTCTGACAGACTTTACATTCATGGAGGAGAAAAAAGGCAAACTGTTTGTAAATTCTCCCAATGCGCTGGATGGAAACATCGCTTCAAAATGCGATACCGCAGCGGCGAAATTCCAGAGTGAAGAGACAGGTCTTTTGGACGGCGTTGGCACAGAGGCAGACATTCTCGCGCAGATCCGCGCGCTGGTTGGAATGCTTCCGGCGAACAATGAGGATGAGGCGTACACTGAGTGTACCGACAATCTGAACCGTGCGTGCCCGGACCTTGCAAACTGTACAGGCGATACCGGCATCCTGCTGTCTCAGATCAGCGACAACGGTGTTGTATTTGAGACCAAAAAGAATTATGCAAAAGATATGGTGACAGCCTTCATCCGCCTGAACGGTGCGACAGTCGGCGCTGTTGCGAACCGCAGCGAAATCTACGGTACAGACGGAACACTCGAGGAGACCTTCGACGGTACCTTAAGCGCAAAAGGCGCGAAGAAAGCAGCTGCTTTCGTAAAATTCTGTGACGCATTCGGAATTCCGGTGCTCACGATCACCAATGTAAAAGGCTTTAAGGCAACCAAGTGTTCTGAAAAATTCATGGCACAGAACGTGGCTGAGCTGACCTATGCGTTCGCTGATGCTACTGTTCCGAAAGTAAACGTGGTTGTCGGACAGGCATACGGAAGCGCATACCTGGCAATGAACAGCAAATCCATCGGAGCGGATATGGTATTCGCATGGCCGAACGCTGAGATCGGTATGATGGACGCAAAGGCTGCCGCAAAGATCATGTATGCCGATGAAGATCTGGCAACGATCAATGAGAAAGCAGCGGAGTATGCGACCTTGCAGAACAATGTAACTTCCGCAGCGAGAAGAGGATATGTGGACACGATCATTGAGCCGGAAGACACACGTAAGTATGTGATCGGCGCATTTGAAATGCTTTACAGCAAGAGAGAAGACAGACCGGACAGAAAACATGGTACGGTATAAGGAAGGTGGGGCAGATGAATAAGAATTGGAAGAAACTTGTAAGCCTTCTCCTGAGTCTGACCTGTGTTTTGGCGATGTCCGCAGTTTCCGTTTTTGCGGAATCCAATTCCACACCCGCTTACCTGCCGGTGGAGGAATCCACCCTGGAAAACATGCTCACCACCAGTGAGGCGCTGATTGATGAGCTCTGCGCTTATGGAGACGAGGAACTGGAAGCTTTAAAAGCATCGGAATACCAGTTTACATCCCGCGCCGTAGAGGCATGGCAGTCCACAAGGGATGAGCTTGGCGCTCTGGTAAGCTATGATACAGAAGAAGCTTCTTACGAAGTAGAAGGCGAATTCGTAACCTGTACGATTCCGGCAGAATTTGAGAAAAACCCGGCGACAGTCCGTGTGTTCTGGAATATGGCAAGCCAGCAGGCGACAGATATGACCTTTACCGTTGAAAGTTCCAAAAGTGAGCTGATGGGTGAGGCAGGAATGAATACCGTTGTAGGACTGATTACCGTATTTGTGGTTCTGGTTTTCCTCATCCTGGTGATCATGGCATTCGGCAAGCTGGGCGGAGATAAAAAACAGGAACCGGCGAAAGAGCAGAAAGCTGCTCCGGCGCCTGCAAAGGCAACTCCGGCAGCACCTGCGGCAGCCCCGGCTGCTGCGGCACAGCCTCAGGATGATATTGAGCTGCAGATTGTGCTTGGAATGGCGATTGCCATGTATGAGCAGGAAACAGGTGCAGCAGGCGGAGACGATTATGTGGTACGGTCCATCCGCAAAAACAGAAAAAATAATTGGAAAAGAGCTTAGGAGGATAAGAATATGAAAAATTATACCATCACAGTGAATGGAAATGTGTACAATGTAACCGTTGAAGAGGGAATCACCACCGGAGCACCGGTAGCGGCAGCAGCGCCAGCAGCGGCTCCGGCATCAGCACCTGCAGCAGCGCCAGCACCGGCAGCGGCTCCGGCACCTGCAGCAGCACCGGCTCCGAAGGCAGCTCC
>CABUPZ010000049.1 GCA_902493585.1 uncultured Fusicatenibacter sp.
GCGGTACGCGAGCTGGGTTCAGAACGTCGTGAGACAGTTCGGTCCCTATCCGGCGTGGGCGTAGGATATCTGAGAGGAGCTGTCCTTAGTACGAGAGGACCGGGATGGACGGACCGCTGGTGCACCGGTTGAGCCGCTAGGCTCACGGCCGGGTAGCCAAGTCCGGACGGGATAAACGCTGAAGGCATCTAAGCGTGAAGCCCCCCTCAAGATGAGATATCCCATTCGAAAGAAGTAAGACCCCTTGAAGACGACGAGGTAGATAGGGCAGAGGTGGAAGCACAGCAATGTGTGGAGCTGACTGTTACTAATCGGTCGAGGGCTTGACCAAGAGGCAGGAAAAAAGGTACTGCCAGGTCTTGTGTTCCGAGAGAAAGTAAGGTAAGATAGATGAATGATTGTGTGTGCGGTTTTGAGGGTATAGTAAAATTCCTGATCAGTAGATCAGGAATTTTTTGCTATATCAGAAATATTTGAAAGCTTTTCCATTTTTTATGGAGAGCTTGTGGACAACTCAGGAGATCGATAAGAGAGTGGGGGATAATTATGAGACAATGCCGTGTGTACCGTGGAATTCTATAATTTGTATTACATCCTGTCTCAGCCTGTTTTTGACCGGACATCTGGTAGGAATCGGAGTGGGAACCATTCTGGCGATGCTTGGCGTGGGGTGGGTCGGGTAATTGCTGTATTTAATCATTTTACTTATGAAAAACTGGCGGGACTGGCAGGAATTGAAAGAGAGGAAAGAATATGAAGATAAGACCACTGATAGAAAGGGATTTTGAAGAGGTACATACGTTATTGCTTGAGGTACATCGCCTTCATCAGCAAAACCGTCCGGATTTCTATCGTGATGCAGATCCTATGAACCGGCAGGAGTTTCTGGAAATGCTGGGGAATCCCGCCATGTTTACTCTGGTGGCAGAGGAGGACGGAAAGGTCGCCGGTTATTGTACGGTGACAATGAGGGAGGCGTCAGCGAATCCGGTCCTGCAGCCACGGAGAATTGCATGGATGGAGGAACTGTGTGTAGATGCTGGTTACAGAAGGCGTGGAATTGGAGAGAGCCTGATGAAAGCAGCAGAATGTGAGGCGAAACAGAGGGGCGCGGAAAAGATAGAATTGATGGTATGGGCCTTTAATGACTGCGCAGAAAACTTTTATCAGAAGATGGGGATGAGCCCAAGGACTTCTATCATGGAAAAAACACTGTAAGATAAGAAACTTGCTTTTTCTGCTGTACCATGATATACTCTAACCCGTTGCAAAGCCCTTAAAAAATAAGGTCCTTTTGGGCTTGCCGCCGATTCCCGGCGTTAAATGAATCGAGTGTTCGAGACCTTCCACTCGTAAAACAAAACTAAAGGAGAGAAAAAATGAAAAACAAAGGTGTATTATTTATGGTCCAGGCCGCGATGATTGCGGCTGTCTATGTCGTACTGACATTTATTTTTGCCCCGATCAGTTTTGGGGAGATTCAGATCCGTATTTCTGAAGCTTTGACGATTCTTCCTATGTTTACTCCAGCGGCAATCCCGGGACTGTTTGTCGGATGTCTTTTAGGTAATTTTCTTGGAGGCGCACTTCTTCCGGACGTTATTTTCGGAAGTATCGCGACTTTGATCGGAGCGGTATTTACGTATTTGATTGGAAGGAAAAGCCGTTACCTTGCTCCTTTGCCGCCGATCATTTCCAATGTACTGATCGTTCCGTTTGTATTGAGATATGCTTACGGTGTAACGCTTCCGATTCCGTTCCTGATGCTTACGGTAGGAATCGGAGAGGTGATTTCCTGTGGGGTTCTGGGACTTCTGCTTGCAGCGGTACTTGGAAAGTATCAGACACAGATTTTTCGGACGGCACCTGTAAATAAAAAATCTTGAATTTAAAGCGCTCCAGAAAAATGCTACAGCAAAGACAGTGCGGTTTCCCGTTGGAGTGCTGTAATTGAAAAAGCTCTATTCCTGAAAGACTGCATGGCAGGCAGTTGTTTTAGGAATAGAGCTTTTTGCATTCGTCTTCTTCCGACGGCAGCGGGTCAGCAAGGGATGCAGATTGCAGGAATGAATTTTCAAACACGCTCTTACCTAAGAGAAATCGAAGGAGTTTTCTATAGAAAAACAAAAAATGCTGTCAGCATACAGCCAACAGCATTTCTCTTGAATCGAAGCGACGGGATTCGAACCCACGACCTCTGCGTCCCGAACGCAGCGCTCTACCAAACTGAGCCACGCTTCGATTTGTTTACCGAGTTGTTTAACCCGTCAACAGTAGCTATTATACGGGATGAGGAAGAAAAAGTCAATACCTAAATTGAAAAAAATTAAAATTTGTGTTTTTTCGAATTTTATCATTCGTACGACCGTGTTTTCGTCTGCTTTTTGAATCTTTTTTCTTTAATTTTATATAGAATTCAGAAAATAAGATCTAAAATGAGAAAAAGGTGGAGTATTTTTTCGTTTGATGTTATGATGAAAGAGTCATGGTAAACAGTGTTGTACATCTAGCAGAAAGAAAATTTATATATACGAAAAAGAGAGGAGGTACTTTATGGCAAAGTACAGGTGCAGTGTCTGCGGATATATTTTTGATGAGGAGAAAGAGGGGATGACTTTTACAGAACTGAAAGAATGTCCGGTTTGCCATCAACCGAAAAGTTCGTTTGTTCTTTACGACCATGTGGAACAGGCAGAGGAACCGGGAGAGGAAAGAAAACTGGATTATCCCAGGGAGTACGCCCGGACAGATGAGAACTGCCGCTATATGAAGGAAATCCACCAGATGGCGGTTACAGGGAAATCCATTTCTGCGGCTATGGGAACGAGGATGGCGATGCCGTCCTGGGATGATATCCTGATCCTTGGGGCACAGCTGGATCCCATGCCGCTGGAGGAGACGGCTCCGGTCAATACCAGAACGGTGATCGGAAAACACGCAAAACGTCCGATGGTTCTGGAAAACCCCATTTACATTTCCCATATGTCGTTTGGTGCGCTTTCCAGGGAGGCGAAAATTTCTCTGGCAAAGGGAGCGGCGATGGCGGATGCAGCCATGTGTTCCGGAGAAGGGGGAATTCTGCCGGAAGAGATGGAGGCAGCGAAAACATATATCTTTGAGTATGTTGCCAATGGATACAGCGTAACGCCGGAAAATCTGCAGAATGCGGATGCCATCGAGATCAAGATCGGACAGGGAACGAAGCCGGGTATGGGTGGTCACCTGCCGGGGGAAAAGGTGACGCCGGAGATAGCAAAGATCCGAAACAAACCGGTGGGAAAGGATATTATCGCGCCGTCCAGATTTCCCGGAATTGAGTCCAAAGAGGATCTGAAAACGCTGATCAGCCAGTTGAAGCTGGCATCGGGCGGACGGCCGGTCGGGGTCAAGATTGCGGCAGGCAGAATCGAGAAAGACCTGGCTTTCTGCGTCTATGCAGATCCGGATTTTATTACCATTGACGGCAGAGGAGGGGCGACAGGCTCTTCACCGCTGCTGCTTCGGGAATCCTCCAGTGTACCTACGATCTATGCGCTGCATCGTGCCAGAAAGTATCTGGACAGCATTCACTCGGATATCAGCCTTGTGATCACGGGAGGCCTGCGCGTGTCTTCTGATTTTGCAAAGGCAATCGCCATGGGAGCGGACGCGGTGGCGGTCGCATCCTCGGCGCTGATCGCAATGGCATGCCAGCAGTACAGGATCTGCGGAACCGGCATGTGTCCGGCGGGAGTGGCGACACAGGACCCCGAGCTGAGAAAACGGCTGCAGACAGATGTGGCTGCGGAACGGGTGGCAAACTTCCTGAAAGTGTCTTTGGAAGAGTTGAAAATGTTTGCGCGTATCACGGGACATGAGAATCTGCATGATCTGAGTGTGGAGGATCTGTGTACCGTCAGCAGAGAGATCAGTGAATTTACAGATATTCCCCATGTGTGAGGTGGACGGACAGTATGACAGTTAGAAAACGTATTTTGGTGATCGTGACAGGTTTTTTAATTTTTCTGGCGGCGTATCTTATGGCGGCAGCCTGCCCTTATCTGAAACATAAGGAAGTCAGCCAGGAGTATAAAGACCAGATAAAAAAGATTGATTTTTATGGGGACCGTCCGGGCGGCGAACGTGTGGCTTATGTGGACGACAATACGGAAGCTCTGGTTCTGCGCCTGCAGATGATCGAGATGGCGCAGGAGGAGATTATTCTGTCCACGTTTGATTTCAATGCGGACCAAAGCGGAAAAGATATGATGAGTGCGCTGATGCATGCAGCACGCAGAGGCGTACAGGTCAAGGTTATCGTGGACGGTCTCAGTGGTTTTCTTGACCTGAGGGGGAATGAATGGTTTCAGGCGCTTGCGCTGGAGGAAGGCGTGGAAATCCGGATCTACAATCCAGTCAACCTTCTGAAGCCATGGCAGCTCCAGGCACGGCTTCACGATAAATATCTGATTGTGGATGACAGTATTTATCTGTTGGGAGGGCGCAATACGACCAACCTGTTTCTCGGGGATTATTCTTCTTCCAAGAATATTGACCGGGAGCTGTTGGTCTATGAACAGGAGCCGTCTGCGGATTCCTCCCTGATGCAGGTAAAAGAGTATTTTCAGCGGGTATGGGAACTGGAATGCAGCAAAGATTATATCTGCAAAAAGCAAACAAAAAAGGTAACAGACACCCGGACAGCGCTGGAAGAGCGATATGAAAAGCTTCCGGAGCTCTATCCGGAGATGTTGGAAACCCCTGACTGGGAAGCAAGGATGATGGAGACTGATAAAGTAACCTTGCTGTCCAATCCGATCGAGCCGGAGAATAAGGCTCCCAATATGTGGTATGCCCTGAACCAGCTGATGAAGACCGGGGAGCAGGTGACCGTTTATACCCCGTATATTATCTGCGGAAAGGAAATGTACCAGGATCTGGAGCAGCTCTGCCAGGAGACGGATCAGGTGGAGATTATCACCAACGACGTGACCAGCGGCGCGAATCCCTGGGGCTGTACGGACTATATGAACCAAAAGGAAAATATCTGGGCTACCGGGGTGACTGTGTACGAATATCTGGGAGATCATTCTTCCCATACCAAAGCGGTGTTGGTGGATGATACGATCAGCGTTGTTGGGTCTTACAACATGGATATGCGCAGTACGTATCAGGATACGGAACTGATGCTTGTGGTCGATTCTCCGGAATTGAATCAGGTGATCCGGAAAGAGGCGGAGCATGACAAAACCTGCAGCCGTTTTATGACCTCCAGTGGTGCATATGAATATGGGGAAAATTATGTAGCCAGGGAGATGTCGTGGAAGAAAAAGATTTATTATGGCATTTTTCGGGTGATCACGGTTCCGATCCGGAAATTCCTGTAGGGTGAGAGAAAAGCAGATGGCGTCCGGAGGAAAGGTTGAACATCTGAAATGTCGGCAAGATGTAAGCAGAAAATCAAAAGATATGAGAAGACAGAAAAAAAGCAGCTTTTTATAATAAAAATAAAAAGAACTGCCAAAACAGAAGGACTGTATGTGAAACTGCGGGAAGCAGCGAAAGAGTGGCAGCTCTTCTGCTGGAAAGAGAGGAACAGAGATGAAGGGAGCATTTGAGACTGGTATCTACCGCAATGTATTTCTGGAAAACGGGTACACACAGGAAGAAATTGAAAAAAAACTTGAGGACAGTTTCCAGACTATGTTTTACGGATCAGAGGAGGAACGCATCTACCATCCGGTAGGCGGGGACATGGGATACATGGAAGATACCGGAAATCATGACGCGCGTACCGAGGGAATGTCCTACGGAATGATGATGTGCGTACAGATGGACAAAAAAGAAGAATTCGACCGCCTGTGGAAGTGGACCAAGACCTATATGTATATGGGAGAGGGAGAAAATGCGGGATACTTTGCGTGGTCCTGTCAGACGGATGGAACGAAGAATGCGTATGGGCCGGCGCCGGACGGTGAGGAATTTTTTGCGATGGCGTTGTTTTTTGCGTCGAAACGCTGGGGCGACGGCGAGGGAATCTTCAATTATTCCAGAGAAGCCAGGGCTATCCTGAGAGTGTGTCTTCACCAGGGCGAAGACGGCAAGGGCGGCGCTCCTATGTGGGAAAAAAGCAACCACCTGATTAAGTTTGTTACGGAATGTGACTGGTCAGATCCGTCTTATCATCTGCCCCATTTCTATGAGCTGTTTGCCCTCTGGGCAGATGAGGAGGATCGTCCGTTCTGGAAAGAGGCGGCAAAAGCCAGCAGGGAATATCTGAAAAAGGCCTGCCATCCGAAGACGGGATTGTGCGCAGAGTATGCCGATTACGATGGAACTCCGCACACGGGACATCAGGAGCAGTTCGGCGGCCGTCATGACTGGTATTACAGCGATGCCTACCGCACGATTGCCAATATCGGACTGGATTATGCATGGTTTGCGGCGGATGAATGGGAATGCGAGATTGCGGACAGACTCCAGCAGTTTTTCTGTGAGACGGAAAACGGACGGAACGACGGGGTATATCTGATCGATGGAACACCGGTGGAAGGGATGAAAGCGCTGCATCCGATTGCAATCACCGCTACCAATGCCCAGGCATCGCTGGCGGCGAGAGGAAAATGGGCATCGGTCTGTGTGAAAAAATTCTTTGAAACTCCCCTTCGGCAGGGTGACAGAAGATATTATGACAACTGTCTGTATTTCTTTGCGCTTCTGGCGCTGAGCGGAAACTATCGGATTTGGGATGGGAAATAACTGAGCGGTATCGCAAAAAAGAGTGGTGAAAAAATTGCCCTGCAGATGATTCTCTGCGGGGCAGTGTGATGCAAAGGAGAAAGTTTTATGATAACAGTACAAAATCCAATTATCCGGTGGTTTATGTGGGCCACGGAGATCTGGTGGAGGCTGCGGATGGCAGCTGGTATATGGTCATGCTGGCGTCAAGACAGGAGCAGGGATTTACGCTGATGGGAAGGGAAACGTTCCTTGCAAAAGTAGTCTGGGAAAACGGCTGGCCTGTGGTAAATCCGGGAATCGGTAAACTGGAGGAACGCGTCGAGCTTCCGATGGAAGAGTATCCTTTTGAACCGAAAGATACCGTTTATCATTTCTGGCAGGACAGGCTGCCGATGGATTTTGTGATGCTGAGGAATCCGGCGAAGAATTTGTATTCGCTGACAGAGCGGCAGGGATGGCTTCGGCTGTGGCTGAGACCGGAAACTCTGCGGGATGAGGCAAGTCCGGCTTATCTGGGCGTCCGTCAGCGGCATTTCTTCTGGCAGGCAAGTGCACTGTTGGATTTCTGTCCGGAGCAGGAGGAAGAAGCGGCAGGACTTGCACTGGTGCAGAGCAATGGATATCATCTGCGCTTTGAAAAAGTCCGCAACGAGCGGGGAACCCCGTGCATCAGGATTCGCCGCTGTGAAAATGGAGTGGATCAGAAGATTGCGGCAGCAGAAGTCCTGAACGGGGTCTGTGTGCTCAGGATGGTCTGCCATGGATTGAACGTGGATCTGTATTATGAGCAAAACGGTGTAAAACACTGCATGGCTCAGAATGTGGATATCCGTCCGCTGAGTAGCGAAATTGCCGGAGGATTTACCGGATGCACGGTGGGGATGTACGCATCGGCAGAAGGAGCTAAGAGCAGTGGATATGCGGACTTTGGATGGTTTGCCTATGAAGGGTTGTCTGAGTCTGTTTGATAACGGTTATAATCGGCGGAGTGAAGATCCGCCGATTTTTTATTTCAAGACTTTTCGATACAAAAGAAGAAATTGATCGGTGCCTGGCTGAAACTGACGTTCGCCGGATGGGAGCCAGCCGAAGGATTCATAAAATCGGCGGGCAGCCGCATTTGCTTCCAGAACCAAGAGAGATACCTGCCTGCTGCCGGCATCGGCAGCCATAGAAAGAAATTCCGACATTAGAGCACTGCCGATCCCCTGGTGCTGAAAGAACGGGTCGATGTATAATTCCTTCAGATGCCATTCCCCGGGGGCAAAATTTGGGTCGATGGAAATCATGCCCCGGACGATCCCGTCGTCGTAGACGAATACATTTTCACGGAGTTTTGAATTCTCCAGGTAGGACAGGGCAAGATTCAGCACGCTCATTTCCTGGAAAGAGACGTAGTCATTGCGAAAAATGGGCCGATAGGCGGCTCGCTTGGCAAAGATAAGAATCTCTGCTACACGGGAGGCATCCTCTGATTTCATCGGGCGAATCCATTTTTTCATGCTGTCTTTATAAAAATTATTTTTCATGTCATTCCCTCATTCAGTGAAAAGATAAATTTCTTTTTGACAAGTTTATCATATTTCTTTGAGCTTTCCAACGGCAGACGTTTTCGTGGAGTCAGATTACTACAAGAAAATAGTCAGAATAACACATTTTATCGGAAAGCGTAGCATGATAAAATAAAAGAAATTGGAAATTCTGATATTTCATCATAGGCTAAGGAGGAAGAAAAATGCAGCATACAGAATTGGAAGCATTGCTTTATGACATGAGTCTCAAAGAAAAGATCGGACAACTGTTCCAGATTTCCGGACAGCTTCTGGCGGAGGATTCCGCGGCGATGGGACCGATGCAGGAGATGGGAGTGACCAGTGAGGATATTTCACTGGCGGGAACTGTTCTTGGAGTTTACGGCGCGGAAAAAATCAAAAAGATACAGAAAGAATATATGGAACAGCATCCCCACCATATTCCGCTGATCTTTATGCTGGATGTGATCAACGGATACCGCACGGTCTATCCGATCCCACTGGCGCAGGGCGCGTCCTTCCGTCCGGAGCTTTCTGAAGAGTGCGCAAAGATGGCGGCAAGGGAGGCGGCAGCCGCAGGTCTGCACGTCACCTTTTCGCCGATGACGGATCTGGTGCGCGATGCCCGCTGGGGACGTGTGATGGAGTCTACCGGTGAGGATGTGTGGCTGAACGGCCGGTTTGCGGAGGCGATGACCCGGGGATATCAGGGAGACGACCTGACAGGCGGTGAGACTTTGGCAGCCTGTGTGAAGCATTTCGCTGGTTACGGCGCGCCGGACGGCGGGCGGGATTACAATACTGTCCAGCTGACGGAAAGGACCTTCCGGGAATATTATCTTCCGGCATATCAGGCGGCGGTGGATGCCGGGGCAGCGCTGGTCATGACTTCGTTCAACACAGTCAATGACATACCTGCGACAGTGAACAAAACGCTGATGCGCGACATTCTTCGTGGAGAGATGGGATTCGACGGCGTGCTGATCAGTGATTTTGGAGCGATCGGAGAGACGGTCGCCCACGGATTGTCCAGTGACCGCGCAGACGCGGCGGGACGTGCTCTGGAGGCGGGAGTGGATATTGATATGATGTCCGGCGTTTACCCGGAAAAACTGGAGCAGCTGATCCGGGAAGGAAGCGTAAAAGAAGAGCTGCTGGATGAAGCGGTTCTGCGAATCCTGGAATTAAAAAACAAACTGGGACTTTTTGAAAACCCGTTCAAAGGCGCGGATGCCGAGAAGGAAGCCAGTGTGATCCTGTGTGGGGAAAACCGTGCGCTGGCACAGGAGGCGGCGGAGCGTTCCTTTGTACTTTTGAAAAACGACGGGGATTTTCTGCCTTTGAGACAGCAGGAAACCGTTGCGTTCATCGGTCCTTATGCAGACCGGAAACAGCTGCTCGGAGGATGGTCGTTCCTTGGCGATCCGGCAGATACGGTGACAGTGAAAGAAGCGGCGGAGACATTGGCGGCTGGCTGGGACTTTATTTTTGCCATAGGCTGTCCGGTACTGGATCCGGAGACCAGACTGGTAGGGTTCGGCGAGGACAGTCAGGAAAGCGATACGGAGCAGGAGCGGGAAGCCATGTGGAAGGAAGCCTGCGAGGCGGCGCGGCAGGCGGACAAGGTCGTGCTGCTTTTGGGTGAACATTATCTTCAGACCGGAGAGGCTACCAGCCGCGGGGTACTGGAGCTTCCGGAAGTGCAGCAGAAGCTGCTGAAAGAAATTACATCCATCAATCCCAAAACTGCGGTTGTCCTGTTTAACGGGCGCCCGCTGGATCTTCGCCTGGTACGGGACAATGCCTGCGCGATCCTGGAGGCATGGATGCCGGGAACGGAAGGCGGTCCGGCACTGATCCGTACACTGACAGGAGCCTGTGAGCCGACCGGAAGGCTGCCGATGAGTTTTCCGTACTGTGTCGGACAGGTTCCGGTACATTACGATGAATTTCCAACGGGAAGACCTTATTCCGGACCGGAGGATACCAACCGTTTTCTCTCCAAATATCTGGACATTCCCAATAAGCCGCTGTATCCTTTCGGCTATGGACTTGGTTATACGACATTTTCTGTTTCGGAAGTTCGCCTTGACAGGGAAGAGATGACCCGGGAAGGAATCATCACAGCCAGTGTCACGGTGAAAAATACCGGCAGCAGAAAGGGAACGGATGTGATCCAGCTCTATCTGCACGATGTGGCGGCGAGCGTGGTGCGTCCTGTGAAGCAGATGAAAGGTTATCAGCGAGTTACGCTGGAGCCGGGGGAAGAAAAGGAAGTTTCCTTTGAAATCCGCGAGGAGATGCTGCGGTTCTATACCGCCGACGGCAGCTGGGACAGCGAATCGGGAATGTTTGAGGTTATGATCGGCGAGAGCAGTGAAACGGAAAATAAGAAAGTATTTGTGCTGAAAAAATAACAGCGCAGAGCAAATATGAGAGATACAAAGAAGCGTGAAAGGGGACATCGCAGCATGCAGAATCAGTCTTATAAGAATCCAATCATTTCCGGATATAATCCGGATCCGTCCATCTGTCGTGTGGGCGACGATTATTATATTGTAAATTCATCTTTTGAGTATTTTCCGGGAGTACCGGTCTATCACAGCAGAAACCTGGTCAACTGGGAACTGCTGGGACACTGTCTGACCGCCGACGAGCAGCTTCCTCTGGAAAAATGCCGTCCGTCGGGAGGAATTTATGCGCCGACACTGCGCTATCATGACGGATGGTTTTTTATGACCACAACAAACGTCAGCATCGGCGGAAACTTCATTGTCCACAGCAAAGAGCCGGATAAGGGCTGGTCAGATCCTGTGTGGATCGATCAGGGCGGTATCGATCCATCCCTGTTGTTTGACGATGACGGAAAGGTTTATTTTACCTCTGCCGCAAATGATGGAGAAGGCCGTTCCTGTATTCTGATCTGCGAGCTGGATCCGTTCACCGGAGAGAAATATACCGAGAGCAAGGTGCTCAGTTATGGCTGCGGAGGACGCTACCCGGAAGGACCGCATCTGTATAAGATTCATGGCAAATATTACCTGATGCTGGCGGAAGGCGGCACAGAATACGGACACATGGAAACCATGCAGAGAGCGGATCATCCATACGGACCGTATGAGCCGTGTCCGCACAATCCGATTCTTTCTCATAAGGAAGATATGAGGGGTGAGATTTACTGCACCGGTCATGCGGATCTGGCGGAAGATGCCAACGGAAACTGGTGGATGGTATGTCTGGCGACCCGTCCGTGCGGAGGAGAAAACAACCGTGTCATGCTGCACAATCTGGGAAGGGAAACGTATCTGGCGCCGGTGGTATGGACAGAGGATGGATGGCCGGTAGTCGGAGATCACGGCCTGATCGATCTGGAGATGGAAGGACCGTTGCCGGGGAAGGCAGAACCGGTATGCAGAGATTTTGCGGAAGATTTTTCCGGCGATACATTTTCCGCTCACTACAATTTCCTCCGCAATCCGGACAGGAAGAATTATGTGCGCATACCGGAAGAAAAGAAGCTGCTCCTGAAAGGAACGCAGATCACGCTGAATGATCAGGATTCGCCCACATGGATCGGCATCCGCCAGAAAGGCTTTGATACAATCGCAACGATGCACCTGCGCCCTGTGGGACAGGTACAGGGAATGCGCATCGGGCTGAGCGCTTATTACAACCATGACTATCATTATGAGATCTATCTGACCAGAGAGCTGGATCGGTGGAAGGTATGTCTGGCAAAGCATGTGCATGACATATTTGCGGTTACCTCACAGATGGAAACAGAACTTTCCGCGGACGGCGGTCTCTGGCTGCGGATCGTGACGGACAGAGAATATTATACGTTTCAGTTCAGCACGGACGGAGAAAATTATGTGAAATTGGGTACAGGTCTGACCGTAGGTCTCTGCACAGAGAGTACCAGAACCATGACTTTCACGGGAACGTATCTGGCGATGTTTGCGGAGCAGGCAGATGCCGAAGTGAGCGGGTTCGAGGTAAAAGTGCTGGATATGTAAAAAAATCACCTGCCGGCGATTCTTAAAAAATTTTTTAAGATTTTTCTGTAACCCTTGACTTGTCCGGAGGATATATTCATAATGAAATCAGAAGCTGCAGTTTGGGCAGTTCTGGTCTGGAATCTGTCCGGGCGGCAGCAAGGAGAAACTGTCAAAATTCGGACAGAACAGTTCTGCCGGGTGGAGCGTATGGGTTACTGCGCAGGAATGTGCAGTGTGCAGGAGGTGATACCGATGGAGATTATTGTGTCGGAGGAGATTGATTCTGAGTTTCTGGAGATTGTAAAACCGATTTTGAGGAACAAAGAATTTCTGAAACTTGGAAAATATCTGCAGCATCAGAAGACATCGCGGCTGGAACATAGCATCAATGTGTCTTACATTGCGTGGAAAATGGCAAAAAACAGAGACTGTGACGAACGGGTGGCGGCAATCGCAGGATTGCTCCATGATTTCTGCGTCTATGACTTTAAAGATAAGCTGCCGGAAGGTGAACTGCATCAGGCGTTTTACCATCCCAAAGCAGCTGCCTGGACCAGCGAGGAACAGTTCGGGATTGATGAAAAGGTACGCAGTATTATTTTGACGCATATGTTTCCGCTTGGGCCGATGCCAAGGTGCAAAGAAGCCTGGGTGGTAACCTGTGCGGATAAGATTTGTGCCAGTCTGGAACTGGCGCACATACCGTTTGCATTGAGCTGGCGGCAGAGAGTGATGATTGTTCCGGCCTGAATCGGAAGAAGCATGAAAAAAGCCATGGCGGCTGAGCGTTCCAAATAGAGGAATGTCAGCTGTCATGGCTTTTTTATGGGAAAGGTGGTCAGTGATAACGAGACCGGCAGCCGGCTGCAGGGTCAGGTTTTTGCGCGGCGGTTCCTTCGAAACAGCAGAAGTCCCACAAGGAAAGCCAGAGGGAACAGGATCGCGGCGGCCAGTCCGGTCTGCAAAATTCCGTTGAATTGTCCCGAAACGAAGCCCACCAGGGAAGGACCGGTGGAACAGCCCAGGTCACCGGCAAGGGCAAAAAAGGCAAACATTGCAGTTCCGCCTTTCGGACAGGCTTCTGCGGCAAGGCTGAACGTGCCGGGCCACATGATGCCCACGGAAAGTCCGCACAGTGCGCAGCCCATCAGCCCAAGGACGGGAACCGGCGCGAAGACAGCCAGCAGGTAGCTGGCGACACACAGGACGCCGCTGGCAGCCATAAATTTCGGCAGTTTGATCTTCTCGCTGAATTTTGCGTAGAACACACGGGAAAATCCCATCAAAACCGAGAAGAGGCAGGGACCGGCAAGATCTCCCAACGTCTTGGAGATCTTCAGTCCGCTTTCGGCGAAGGCGGAAGCCCATTGGCTCATGGACTGTTCCGATGCGCCGGAACATACCATCAGCAGACAGAAGATCCAGAAGAGTTTCGTGCGGAACAGCTGCCGGATACTCATGCCCTGTCCGTCCTCTACGAGGGTGGAAATCGGAACCTGAGTGAAATAGATGGTATTGGCCATCGGGATCAGCGCCCAAAGCAAAGCCATGATCTTCCAGTGTTCGATGCCGACTGTCGCAAAAAAGAGTGTGGAAAGGAGTACGACGAACACAGAGCCCCAGCAATAAAAGGAATGGAGCAGGCTCATGGCAGCAGCTTTCCGGGTGGTGGGACAGGCTTCGACGATCGGGCTTACGATCACTTCGATCAGTCCCCCGCCGACGGCATAAAAGGCAACGGAAACCAGAAGTCCGGCGAACGGCGATGGGGAAACATCCGGCAGGATGCCTATGCCGATCAGTCCCAGCGCCGCGAACACATGTGCCGCCACCGCGGAGGCACGGTAGCCGATCCGGTCCACAAACCGGGTCGCCGCAAGATCCACCAGAAGCTGCACAATAAAGTTTACGGTGATCAGCAGAGTGATCTGGGAGAGAGGGATCCCGTAAGTGCCCTGAAACGTGAGAAACAGCAGAGGGATAAAGTTGTTGACGATTGCCTGTGTGATATATCCGGTATAGCAGGCATAAAGAGTATGATTGTAGTTTTCTCGGATACGCATAAAGCCTCCTTGTGCAGATAAAATTTATGGCTGTCTGCCTGTCTCTGGGGCGTGTTTGAACATTCATTCTGCCATCTGCACGCCCCACGCTGCGGGAAATTCGCCCCAAAATCGGTCAGCATAGTCCGTATTCAGCATGATTATAATGGAAGCAGAAGAAAAACGCAAGAACTGTGAACTGCCGCTGTAAATTTCTGGCAACCGTTCCGCTGGCTGAACGGCTGCAACTTCTTGCGTTGTCATCCGGGAAGTTATCTGATATAATGGGGGTGACCGTTCGAAGCGAACAAAGACGGAAAACAGAAACAGGAAAGGCAGGGAAAAAAATGAAGAAATACGTTTGTGAACCATGTGGATATGTGTATGACCCGGAGATCGGCGATCCGGACAATGGAATCGAGCCGGGAACAGCATTTGAGGATCTTCCGGAAGACTGGGTATGTCCCATCTGCGGTGTGGGCAAAGATGAGTTTCAGCCGGAAGAGTAAGGAGGACGAAGGACATGAGCATCACATTTGACAAATACCTTGAAACAGGAAATCATGAGATTGATGAGCAGCACAGAGAGCTGATCGCAAGAGTCAATAAGCTGACAGAAGAATGTCAACCGGGCAAAGAGAAAAATGTAGCCGTGCAGACGCTGGATTTCCTGATGGATTACACAGAGTTTCACTTTCATGATGAAGAGAAACTTCAGGAGACCCATAACTATCCGCTGCTGCAGGCGCATAAAGACCAGCATGCGAAATTTGTGAAAGCGGTGGAAGAACTGCGGGAGATGCTTGAAGAGGAGGAAGGTCCGACAGAAGCATTTGTGGAGGCAGTGAAGAAAAACGTTGTGGAGTGGCTTCTGAACCACATTCAGATCTGGGATAAACAGGTTGCCGCATACGTTCAGGAATATTAAATTTGAGGATGAAGCGTGCCTGAGTGCCGTGACAGCGAGGACATCGGAGTTGCTGCGGGCACCCGGGCATGCTTGTTTACAGGAGAAAGATGATTGGAGAAGAGGGGCAGGCGTCCGAACGGGTACCGTCTGCAGGCAAAGAAGGAGGAAGTCTTATGAGCAAGGAACGTATCAGCTTTACAATAGGAAAACAGAAAAGCATCGCCCTGATTGCCCATGACGGCAAAAAGCAGGAAATGATCCACTGGTGTGAGGAACATAAAGACATTCTGATGCGTCATTTTCTGTGCGGGACCGGAACGACGGCAAGGATGATCACAGAGGCAACAGGCCTTCCGGTGAAAGGCTACAACAGCGGTCCGCTGGGCGGCGACCAGCAGATCGGAGCAAAGATCGTGGAAGGGGCGATCAATTTTGTTGTATTCTTTTCTGATCCGCTGGAAGCGCAGCCCCATGATCCCGATGTAAAAGCCCTGCTGCGCATCGCACAGGTGTATGATATTCCGATCGCCAATAATAAGGCAACTGCAGATTTCATGATTACTTCCCGGTTTATGGAGGAAGAATATGAACATCAGGTCATTAATTTCCGCCAGCAGGTGATCGACCGGGCCAAAGAAGGAGAAAATCTGGGCAAAAAGAAATAAAAAGAGGAATCAGCGACCGTTCAGCTGCCCGAATGATCACTGGCCGCGGAGCAAAGGAAACTTCTCACATTGTAATCTGTGAGGTTATCTGCTATAATGAGTGCGGACAGTCGGTTGAAATTTGACTGACAAAAAAATTATTTCAACAGAAAGGAAAAGAAAACAATGAAGAAATATGTTTGCGAACCATGTGGATATGTATACGATCCGGAAATCGGTGATCCGGATAACGGAATCGAGCCGGGAACAGCATTTGAAGATCTGCCGGAAGACTGGGTATGCCCGATCTGCGGCGTAGGCAAAGACGAGTTCCAGCCGGAAGAATAAAGGCCGGACGAAAAAGGCGGGAATAAATCCCGGCAAAAAGAAAGACAAAGACGGTGCGATGGAGCGTGTCCCAATCTTCTGCTGCCCATAACTGCGGCAGGCGGGACCGAAACGAGGAGGTTCGGTTTGGACACGCCCGGATGCGCCGACAGCAAGCGAGGGGAGAAACGATGGCAGATGGTTTTTTGTCGCCGGACGGAGTTTTTTATTCCAAAGAAGAGACTTACCACGCAGAGACCGCCCGCAGGATCCTGAATGCAGGAAAGGACGTACTGGAACCGATCCAGGAACTTCTGCGGCAGGGTTATATCGCATTTATTGAATTTCGAAATCCGCTGGCAAAGGAAAGCCTGCAGCCGGATCTGGATTATGTGCTGTGTTCCCACGGACATACGCTGACGCCGGAGCAGGAAGAATGGATGAAACACAATCTGGATATGATCAGTCGACGCCAGCAGTATTATATGAATAAGGATGATTCCTACGCGTTCAAAGGGCTGCTGCTCAGTGACGTTGTCATGTATGAACGGTGCGGGCAGTGTCCGGAGCAGGCGGAGCGCCTTAAGTGGTGCAATGCGGAGCGGACAGAACAGCCGGAATTGTGCGGAAAGTGTCCTTATCTCGGAACCCGGAATCATGGATGAATGATCCGGGATTTTTTGAATGACCGGATGTACCGGTAAACAAAGAAAAAATACAGCCGGAAGAAGTGTTACGATTCTTTCTGGCTGTTTTTTTATTAGAATTTCCCAAAAGGCGGTTCTATGGCAAAACGGACGATGCCAAATACAGAGAAGGGAGAGAGGTATGTGAATGAGAAAAAAGGAAGAGGAGAATTTTCTGTCAGAGAACTTGAGGTCAGGGAGTATAAGGGGAAAAAATACGAATTCAGATATGAGACGCCGGGATTTTATGATTTTGTGATCGGCCAGGGCAGTTATAATCTGGTTTACCGCGCGTTTGACAGACCGGTGAAAAAGTCCTTTACGGATGAACTGGTTGGCTCCTGGCTGGAAGAACCCTGTCTTTACGGGATTTTCCGGGACGGAGAACCGGCGGGGATTGCGGAGGGCAGTATGGAAAGCTGGAATAATCGCTTCCGTATCAGCAATTTTTTGATTTTTGAACCGTTCCGCCGGCAGAAAGCAGGAAAGCAGCTGATGGAACAGATGCTGAAGCGTGCAGAAAAAGAGGGTGCAAGGATGGCGGTTCTTGAAACGCAGAGCTGCAATGTGGGAGCAATCGAATTTTACAAAAGCTGTGGTTTTGACATGATCGGATTTGATCTTTACTGCTATTCGAATGAAGATGTCAGCCGGGGTGAGGTAAGAATTGAGATGGGGATTCCGCTTACAAAGTAAAGCCAAAGCGCAGAACACCGGCGAAAATGCGCAAAAAAATTAGGATAACCCCTTGACTTTGAAATTTTCCGCGGTTATAATGAACAGGCGTGCATGAAAATGCAGTTATTTTTGTGCGCACATTTACTATGAATAATAGCAGCCGTAAAAACCAAACACATTTGGAGAAATCAATCAGGAGGTGAAATGGAATGCCAACATTTAATCAGTTAGTAAGAAAAGGCCGTCAGACATCTGTAAAGAAGTCTACCGCTCCGGCGCTGCAGAAAAGCTACAATTCTCTGAGAAAGAAAACAAGTGATATGTCTTCTCCTCAGAAGAGAGGTGTGTGTACAGCAGTAAAAACCGCTACACCGAAAAAACCTAACTCAGCTCTTCGTAAAATCGCCAGAGTTCGTCTTTCCAACGGTATCGAAGTAACAAGCTATATTCCAGGAGAGGGACACAACCTTCAGGAGCACAGCGTTGTTCTGATTCGTGGAGGAAGAGTAAAGGACCTGCCAGGTACCCGTTACCACATCATCCGTGGAACACTGGATACAGCAGGAGTTGCTAACAGAAAACAGGCTCGTTCCAAATACGGAGCAAAGAGACCAAAACAGAAATAATTAAATTTCGTTCGATGATCTAGTATCACCAAAACTATGTTGTACGGTCATTCCATAATCCCAAACGGTTGCGGGCCTATAGAGGAATTTACTCGTACGGACATACTGCAGTTAAGTGTGAGTACCGATGATTTAATCGAATTATGATTAAGGAGGGAAGTAACGTGCCACGTAAAGGACATACTCAGAAAAGAGATGTTTT
>CABUPZ010000050.1 GCA_902493585.1 uncultured Fusicatenibacter sp.
GCCAGCGTAGATGTGAAAAGAATACTGAGAGAAAAGATTTATGACAAGCTGCTGCGCCTCGGGGCGTCCTACAGGGAGCAGACAGCGACTTCCGAGGTGGTGCAGATGGCTGCCGAGGGAGTGGAACAGCTGGAAACGTATTTCGGGCGCTATCTGCCTCAGCTGTTTTACAGCCTGCTGGCTCCTGTGACACTGTTCGCGGTGCTGAGCTTTGTGAGTCTGAAGGCAAGCGTGGTACTGCTGATCTGTGTGCCGCTGATCCCGATTTCGATTGTCGCGGTGCAGAAGTTTGCAAAAAGACTGTTGAGCAGGTACTGGGGCGTTTACACAGGACTGGGTGACAGTTTTCTGGAAAATCTTCAGGGGCTTACTACCCTCAAAATTTATCAGGCGGATGCCCGGAAAGCCGAGGAGATGGACCAGGAGGCGGAACGGTTCCGAAATATCACGATGAAGGTACTGACCATGCAGCTGAATTCCACCAGTGTCATGGACATTGTGGCGTATGGGGGAGCGGCGGTAGGAATGATCGTAGCGGTCAGTGAATATCTGTCCGGAACGCTGAGCTTTGCGGGAGCGCTGACGATCATCCTGCTGGCTTCGGAATTTTTCATCCCGCTGCGTCTGCTGGGCTCTTTCTTCCATATTGCCATGAACGGAATGGCGGCAAGCGACAAAATTTTCCGCCTTCTGGATCTGCCGGAACCGGAGAAAGGGACGAAGGAGCCGGATGGAAACCGTCTGGATGTATGTTTTGAGAATGTATCGTTTTCCTATGGGGAAGACCGGCAGATCCTGAAAGAGATCAGCTTCCAGATCCCGGCAGGGTCTATGGCTTCTCTGGTAGGAGAATCCGGATGCGGAAAAAGTACGGCTGCAGCGGTGCTGATGGGAAGAAACAGGGGCTATCAGGGAAGTGTGCGCCTGGGAGGTGTGGAGCTTTCTGAGGTGTCCGAGGAGAGCCTGATGAAATCAGTGACCCGTGTGGCTCATAACAGTTATCTGTTTAAAGGAACGGTGGAAGAAAATCTGCGGATGGGCAAGCCGGATGCAAACCGGCAGGAAATGATCGCAGTGCTGAGAAAAGTGAATCTCTGGGGATTCCTTGAGGTACAGGAAGGACTGGATACCAAGATTCAGGAAAAGGGAAGCAATTTCTCCGGCGGCCAGTGTCAGAGGCTCGCGCTTGCCAGAGCGCTCCTGCATGACACGCCGGTGTATATTTTTGACGAGGCAACCTCCAATATTGATGTGGAGAGTGAGGAGATGATCATGGAGGTGATCCGTGAGCTGGCGAAGACCCGCACGGTTCTGCTGATCTCCCACCGTCTTGCCAATGTGGTGACATCTGACTGCATCTATATGATGGTTCAGGGCGAAATCCGGGAAGCCGGCACACACCAGGAACTGATGCAGAAGAACGGAAGCTATCAGAAGCTGTTTGAGAGCCAGCAGAAGCTGGAAAATTACAGAGGGAGGGCGTCAAGATGAAGAAAAGAAGAAACGGAATCCAGATCATGGGAAGTCTGATCGGTCTGGTGAAACCGCTGATCCATATCATGCTGGCGGCGATCGTGCTGGGCGTGATCGGTTACCTTTGTGCGATTTTTCTGACGATCCTTGCCGGAAGCGCCATGGTGTGCGGCCTGGTGTCACAGATGCCTGTGCAGCTGCAGGGCGGTCTGTTTGACGGGGTTTCTTTTAAAGGAATCTTTGTCCTTCTGGTTGTCCTTGCGGTTCTTCGCGGTGTGTTTCATTATATGGAACAATACTGCAATCACTTTATCGCGTTTAAGCTACTTGCAATCATCCGCCATAAGGTGTTTGCCGCTCTGCGCACCCTCTGTCCGGCGAAGCTGGAAGGAAGGGACAAGGGAAACCTGATCTCCATCATCACAACAGATATTGAGCTATTGGAAGTTTTTTATGCCCATACGATCTCACCGATTGCCATCGCAATCCTCACTTCCCTGGTGATGACGTTGTTCATCGGAAGTTGGCATCCTCTGGCAGGAGTGCTGGCGCTGGCGGCTTATGTGGTTGTCGGAGCGATCCTTCCTATTTGGAATGGAAAGCGTGGTGGAACGAAGGGCATGGAATTCCGGACAGAATTCGGGAATCTGAACAGCTTTGTGCTTGATTCCCTGCGCGGCCTCGATGAGACGATCCAGTACGGACAGGGAGAAACGCGTAAAGAACAGATGAGCGAGCGCTCCCGGAAACTGGGAGAGATGCAGAGGGATCTGAGCAGAATGGAAGCGTCCCAGCGAGGGGTCACCAACCTGATGATCCTGATCTTTTCCTTTGCGATGCTGTTTCTGACAATGTATCTGTATCAGAACGGTCAGGTGGGATTTGATGCGGTGGTGATCTGTACGATCGCGATGATGGGCTCTTTCGGTCCGGTGGTGGCGTTGTCCAGCCTTTCCAACAATCTGAATCAGACCCTCGCCAGCGGGGAGCGCGTCCTTTCCATTCTGGAAGAGGAGCCACAGGTGAAGGAGATCACGGACGGATGCCAGGTGGAATTTTCCGGCGCGTCCTGTGAACATGTGGATTTCTCCTATGAGGACGAGCAGATTCTGAAAGATTATTCCATCGATTTCCGGCCGGGCCAGATTGTGGGCATTCATGGAAGCAGTGGTTCCGGAAAATCCACACTCCTGAAACTTCTGATGCGGTTCTGGGATGTACAGAGCGGTACGGTGAAGATTTCCGATGAAAATATCCGGAAGATCAACACGGCGAATCTGAGGAATATGGAATCCTACGTGACGCAGGAGACTTACCTGTTTCATGATTCCATCGCCAACAACATTGCGGTAGGAAAACCGGGAGCTTCCCGGGAGGAGATCATGGAGGCGGCGAAAAAGGCTTCGATCCATGAGTTTATCCTTTCTCTGCCGGATGGTTATGATACAGAAGTCGGAGAACTGGGAGATACGCTTTCCGGAGGCGAGCGCCAGCGGATCGGGATTGCCCGTGCCTTTCTCCATGATGCGCCGTTCCTTCTGTTGGACGAGCCGACCAGTAATCTGGATTCTCTGAACGAAGGGATCATCCTGCGTTCTCTGAATGAGACGTGCCGGGAGAAGACGGTTGTTCTGGTCTCTCACCGGAAATCCACGATGGGTATTGCTGATGTGGTTTATGAGATGGAAAACGGGAGAGTTTCCTAAAAAGAAAACTCTATGTGAATGGACGAACCATTTGCATAGAGTTTTTCTTTTGCCTACTTC
Organism: uncultured Fusicatenibacter sp.; assembly: GCA_902493585.1. GTDB lineage: Bacteria > Bacillota > Clostridia > Lachnospirales > Lachnospiraceae > Fusicatenibacter. The sequence goes on from CABUPZ010000050.1 coordinate 3,240, forward strand.
AAATTCAATGATTGAGTATTTTATAGCGATTCAAAATTCTTTTTTTACTTATCTCCAGACAACAAAGCTGCAATATGCTGGCCGTCTACGTTGCCCTGCCGGAGCCCCTCCAGGCAGCAATGACAGTAGCAGACGACGGTGTCGGTTTGGTACTGGCTACAGTAGTTACCGGAAGCTAATAATCAGTCATTTGTGATTCCTCCATGTTTTTTCATTCAAAATAAGTTTTTTTCACATGCAGGATTGCTGTCAAACTGACGAAATACTCTGCAGGGATTGCTAAATGCAACGCAGTTTTCAGGAATGGAATGTGTAACAACACTGCAGGCTCCTATCACGCTGCTTTTACCTATGGTGACACCTGGAAGTATGATACAGAAACATGATCCTGTATTTCAACAGGGAGCGCAGAGGTAGTGAAAAAGGGCTGGTTTCTTTTGGGAATGTCAAAAATCAGGCGTTTCTGCGGCAATACAGGGTGGGAAGAAGTATAAATCTGTACGTTTGAAGCAATCAGCACATAGTCGCCGATGGTGATTCCCCTGTTATCTACAAACGCGCAATTCATATTGATGATCACATGACTGCCGACAAAAATATTTTTTCCGTAATCGCAGTGAAAGGGTGTATCGATTGTAACATCGTCCCCTATGCAGCCAAGAAGCTGGGTAAGAATCGAATGTTTTTTTCGGTGTCCATATAGTCGGCGGAAGCGTACATTCTTGTTAATCTTCTTGCGTTTGCGATGCAGTTCAGAGCTTCTTCTTTTGCCGTATCAACAAAATCTTCCTTTGTGTAATTCATAGACGAACATCTTTGCTCCTTTCCTGGCAGGCTTCTCATTCATGCCTGTCTGTCGTTACTATTATAACGTCAAAGTCAGAGGTATCATATCGCTATTCTGTCATTTTCTATCGTTATTCTGCCATTCGCGGCGTTAATGTGATGGAGTATATCCCGTAACCTCATGAAAGATCTTTCCAAAGTAACTGGTATTTCCAAATCCACAGGAATATCCGATTTCTGTGACCGGCAAAGAGGTATCCGCCAGCATTTGGCAGGCAGCCTGAATGCGGTAACTCTTTATGTACTCGACAGGTGTCATATGCAGATGATACTGGAAAACTCTGTAACACTCCCTTTCGCTTAAAAAGGCAGTTTCAGCAAGCTGGGGAATCGTAATTTTCTCAGAGTAATGTTCATGGATATAGACCATCATCTGTTTCAATTTATCTGCGGCTCTGTGATCCGGCTGTGACTTCTCTTGAAGTATGGGAAGACATAATTGAAACAGACGCAGCCATATCTGCGACAGTGCGTCTCTGATCTTTAATTCATAGCCGAAGGTATCCTCCGATCATAAGAATGCGCTGCGAATGAGATCGATTACGCTTCTGCGGCTGCCCGCAAGTAATTTCGGGTCGAAGATATGCAGCAGCTGTATGCTTTTCTCCTTGTGTGTCTGAAGCTCCGTCATGTGCAGTACGTTGGAATTGACCATGCCGGCGGAACCGGCAGAAAATGTTATGGTACGGCTGGGTGTATGGTATTTTAGCTCACCGTTTTCTATATAAAACAATTCTATGGCAGGATGCCAGTGCCATGGCACAAAAGGTTCGCGGTAATCATCCAGTTCTGCACGCGAAGCGATATATGGAAAATCTGAAGCAGGATAAGGCAGCTTTTCCTCCTTGCTGCCAGGGTGAAATTCCAGATTGCGGGTAATTCTTATTTATTTACCTCCCGGGGCATGTTTTTACATAAAAGGGGAAACAAGGCGTATGCCGGCAGGAGAAAACTGCAACATACGCCTTTCGTTATCACATATTATTTTTTTCCTGAACAGGTTCCTGTTGGTTCTTCGGAGCGTCGGAATCGTTTTTGATCTGAGGTGCCCGAACCACCCTTTTTTTCCGTTCTGCCCGATGTACGTCATCGCGGATCAGCTGGTAAACAGAAGCGGCCAGCGGAACGCCAAGGAGCATACCCGGGATTCCGGCAAACCCTCCGCCGACAGTGACAGCGGCGATCACCCAGATGCCGGGGAGGCCGATCGAGGAACCGACGGTTTTGGGGTAGATCAGATTGCCTTCCACCTGCTGAAGAATTACGATAAAAACGATAAATCCAAGTGCCTGAAGCGGATTGACGGTAAAAATCATAAAAGCGCCGATGGTTGCGCCCAGGTATGCGCCAAGGATCGGAATCAGAGCGGTTGCCGCGATCGTTGCGCCGACCATCAGAGCATACGGGAAACGGAAAATCATCATACCAATCGTACAAAGCACTCCGAGAATGATAGCTTCAAGGAACTGGCCGATAATGAAGTTCTGGAATTTCGTGTTCAGGATGTTGAGAACATATCCCAGCTTGACTGTGAAGCCACGTCCCAGATAACGGTTGCAGAGTCTTCGGAACTGACTGATCAGCTTTTCCTTTCCAAACAGCAGATAAAGAGCAAAGATGACAGCAAAGACGGTATCCATGACAATTCCTGCCACGGAACCGAAAACGCTGAAGGCAGATCCAAGAATTCCGCTGATTCCCTGGATGATAAAGTTCACCAGTTTATGAACAGTATCCTGGATGTTTACTTCTTTTTCAACGAATTGATTGAGGAAAGAAGGAAAATTTTCGGAATTTTCTATCAGCCATTCCTGACCAAGCTGAAGATAAGCAATGGCTTCCTTTATAATAAGAGAGAATGCATTGATCAGCTCGGGAATCACCATCCGTATAATAAATGTTGCGGCAAGCAGAATAAAAATGATGGAAAGAAAAAGGCAGACGGGTCTGCGGCTTTTTATGACATATTTATTTGTACTCTGTGGGAAATAGTGCTTTTCCATTGCTTTCATCGGAATATTTAAGGTAAAGGCAATGGCGGCGCCGACAATCAGGGGAAGGATAATGCCCCAGAGTCTGCCGAGAACATCCAGAAGTACGTCGAAATATTTGATGCTGAGGACGAAGAGTGCTGCGACAACAAAAATCTGGATGATACGGAGTTCCTTTTTGTTTGGTTTCATGAAATGCCTCCTGTGAAATGTGGTGAGATACATTTCATTATAGCGTATCGGGGGAAGAAAGACAAGGCGTATCCGCCATTGACAAGATGAAAACATGGAAGTATAATAAATAAGATTCGTCAAAATGGCGGCGGTGTGCATTGCGGGGCGCCTGCAATGCCGGATGGACGATCAGAGTGATAACAGAATAAAAAACAGATGCGATGAGGAATGTAAAAGCGGTACAGTAACTCTTAATCATAAGTCCGGTGAAAGTCCGGCACGGATGCCGTGAGTGGTGACACAAGTCGGTGAAATGGTCGTATAAAAATTATGCAGGAATTCCCAGGTGGCAGTCTGTTTTTCGTGATTTTGCAGTATCGATGCCTGTTCCGGAAGGAATGGGTTTTTTTATTTTAATAACGCAGCAGTTGCGTCAGATGGAGGAAAAGATGAAAGCAGAAAAAAATAAGGATTCCAGGCAGAGGGAAAAGCTTCGGAAGCTGCTGGAAATCGCCGCGTCCGCCAGGGATATGGAGGAGTACCGTCAGGATGTTTCCAGCGTCCTGTATCAGGAGTATTCTCTGGAGGCGCAAAAGGGCAGACAGTTCTATGAGAGTCTCGAGGATGAATATCTTTTGAAACTGCTGCGGGAGAGAGCCAAGGAACTGGACCATTCTCCGTCTCAGAAGGAAATGTTCTGGGTGTTGAGAGAATACCTTCGGAAAAGATTCGGAAAGTGGCCCTACGCCCTGGAGGCAGCGGGGTTAAAGCGCTCCTCCGGTTCCGGCGGCAGTTCCTGGAATCAGATGGAGGAAGGAAAAAGAAGGTACCGTCGTCTGCTGGGGAACCTGCGTCAGGAGGCGAAGAAACTGTGCCGGATTCCTCATCCTTCAGACGTTCCGGAATTGTGTGCAGAATTAAAAAAATACCAGAAAAACTGGAGCGCCATTGTACAGGATGCCGGTCTTACTGCAGAGTTTTTTGAAAAATATGCGGTATATCTGGTGGAAGATCTGGATGAAACGTCCAGAAACTACCTGATGGAAATTCGGAAGAAAGCGGAAGAGACAGGAAGGCCTCCGAGAAAAAGCGAGGTATCAAGAGAGGTGCAGGAAACGCTTACGGCCAGCTGCAAAAGCTGGAGAAACGCCCTGTACCAGGTAGGTCTGGAACCGGTGGTGCGGATTCACCCGTTTTCCTCCACTTATATTGATTATCGGAAAATTTCCGGATCCAGGCAGCACAGCAGGGCTCTTTACGACTGCTGCTACCTTCTGGTAAATCCGGATGAAAAGACGGTAAGCGATCTGCAGAAACTTCAGGAGATCCGCGAAAAACTGGGGAGAGATCCCGACAAAAAAGAAGTCCCGAAGGAACTGTGGAAACGGCTGCAGAAAGTCTGCGGTTCCTGGACAAATGTGCTGTATCAGTTAAGGCACGGCGGAGGGTGCGGAACCCCGTGAGATTCACGGTTTCGACGATACAGTGATTCCAAAAAGGAAATACTGAAAAGGAGAAACGAAGAAAATGAAACATGGAAAACTGACCAAAAAACTGATGGCAGTCGTTCTGGCTGCCGGAATGACGATGAGCCTTGGCGCCTGCCAGAGCGGCGGCAATAACAGCGGCGACGCTGAGAGAAAAGATGCATCCCAGATTGTACAGGAAAATCAGGTGTCTGACAGCAGCACAGCATCGTCTGCCGCCGCTGAGACGGACCAGACGGCTGAGGGAGAGAAAACCCAGTATCCCTTCACCATCACAACCTACGGCTCAGACGGACAGGAATTGACAACGACCTATGAAAAAGCACCGGAGAAAGTTCTGGCTGTCTACCAGGGAAGTATCGAAACGATGCTGGCACTGGGGCTGGAGGATCATATCGCCGGAGCGGCGGGACTGGACAACGAAGTGCCGGACGATCAGAAGAGCGCGTTCTCCACGATCAATTATCTGGATGAATTCACCCCGTCTCTTGAGACGGTCACGATGATGGAACCGGATATGATCTTTTCCTGGGGCTCTCTGTTCGGAGAGAAGACACTTGGAGACGCCCAGGGATGGGTGGACAAGGGAACGAACATTTACATGAACAGCAATACCCGCCCCAGTGATGAAGCTTACAGCCGTACGCTGGAAAATGAATATACGGACATTCTGAATATCGGTAAGATTTTTGACGTACAGGACAGAGCCAACGCGATTGTCCAGGAGATGCGGGATACGATCGAGAGCGTAAAGGAAAAAACGGCGGATATGGAAGAAAAGCCGACGACTCTGATCCTTGAAGCAGGGGACGGCAGCTTCCGCAACTATGGAGCGACCAGCCTGGGAGGAGACATGGTGACACAGCTTGGCGGCGTTCTGGCGAATCCGGACGGCAGTTCCCTGGGAAAAGAAGATCTGATCGCGGCAGATCCCGATGTGATCTTTGTTGTTTACATGCCTTATACGGGGGATGACCCGGAAGAGGTAATGAATGAGAACCTGAATACGATTATCGGAGACGAGTCTTTGCAGAGTCTGCAGGCGGTTCAGAACGACCGGGTGGTTCCGATTATGCTGAGTGAAATGTATGCCAGCGCAACGCGCACACAGGATGGAATCGAGACATTTGCAAAAGGACTGTATCCGGAGCTTGAGCTGGGAGAGTAAACGGTGAGAAAGAAGAAAAACGTCAATGAAAAAAAGTGGATGGAGCGCACGTCATGGTATCTGCTGGTGACGGCGGCACTGCTGGTGCTTCTGCTCTTCTCCGTACTGATATCCATTACCTTTGGCAATGCGGATATCTCCGTGCGGGAAGTCTATCAGGTGGTCCTTTATGAGGTATTCCATATACAGAGCCTGGAGGAATACGGAACCGGCGCGATCCATGACGTTGTCTGGCTGATCCGTTTTCCGCGGGCGGTTCTGGCGGTGGCTGTGGGAATGGGTCTGGCTGTATGTGGCGCAGTGATGCAGGCAGTGGTGAAAAATTCCCTGGCAGATCCCTATGTGCTTGGAATTTCTTCCGGCGCCACCCTGGGCGCCACCCTGGCGATCATGCTGGGGATCGGAACGGTGTTCGGGAGCAACTCTGTGGGGATCATGGCGTTTTTCGGCGCGCTGGCGGCTTCCTTTCTGGTATTGTTTATTTCCAATATCGGAGGGAGGCCGGGAGCGGCAAAACTGATCCTTGCCGGCATGGCGGTCAGTGCGGTCTTTTCCGCATTTTCCAGTTTTGTGCTGTATATCGCCAACGATAAGGGTGCGTCCCAGTCGGTCACTTACTGGGCGATGGGCAGTCTTGCCGGCGCCAAGTGGGAAAATGTGAAGGTGATCTTTCCTGTGATCCTGATCGGATGTCTTCTGTTCTGGACCCAGTACCGGAATCTGAATCTGATGCTGTACGGAGATGAGACGGCGATCACTCTGGGAACGAATCTGCAGAACGTGCGGATGTGTTATATGATCCTGGTGTCGGTGATCGTGGGATTTGCGGTGTATGCGGCAGGAATGATCGGATTTGTGGGATTGATCATCCCCCATGCGGTGCGCCTGTTGTTCGGTACGGATCACCGGAAGCTGATCCCGCTCTGTGCGCTTTGCGGAGCGATCTTTCTGATCTGGTGCGATGTGCTGTGTCGGGTTATTCTGGAAAATTCCGAGATGCCTATCGGCATTTTGGTTTCTCTGGTGGGCGCTCCCTGCTTTATTTATCTGATGATACGGAAATCTCATGGATTTGGAGGCGCAGAATAATGGAAATACGCACAGAGGACACGATTCTGTCCTACGGGGCAGCCAGGATACTGAAAGGAATCTCACTGGAGACCCATACCGGAGAGTTTGTGGGGATCATCGGTCCAAACGGAAGCGGAAAATCCACACTGCTCAAATGTATTTACCGGGTATTGAAACCCGACGGCGGCTGCATCTGGCTGGGTGACCAGGAGCTGCATGAAATGAAGATCAGGAATTCTGCCCGAAAGGTGGCTGTAGTTGCCCAGCATAATTATTACAATTTTGAATTTTCCGTCCGTGAAGTGGTGATGATGGGGCGGGCGCCTCATAAAAAGATGCTGGAGAAGGACGGGGCGAAAGATTTTGAGATTGTGGATCAGGCGCTGAAAACGGTTGGAATGTACGAATTTGCCGATCGGAATTTTTCCACACTGTCCGGTGGTGAGCAGCAGAGGGTGATCCTGGCGCGGGCGCTGGCGCAGCAAACGTCCTGCCTGATCCTGGATGAGCCGACCAATCATCTGGATATCACCCACCAGCTGCAGTTGATGGAGCTGGTTCGGGGGCTGAATGTGACCGTTTTGTCAGCAATTCATGACCTGAATATTGCCGCTATGTACTGCGACCGTCTGTACATTCTGAAGGACGGCGAGATCGTGGGCAGCGGCACGCCGGAGGAACTTCTGACGCCGGAGACAATCCGACGGGTCTACCAGGTGGAGTCGGAAATTGTCCGGGATCGAAACGGGAAAATGCATATTTTGTTTACGGAAGGGAAAAAACTTTCATGAAAAGCATAGGAATCCTGACCTGTCTGCGCGCCGGGCAGGTCTGTGCCGGTGTTTCTTGCCTGCGAGCTTTTGCGGAGCGCCGGTATTTTTTTGAAGAATACGGGACAGATGTCCGGCTGATTGCCTTTATGAAATGCAATGGGTGCCCGGAAGACGGGGCGGAGGAACCCCGCCGGGATCCGGGAATGTTGGAAAAAGTAGAGCGGCTGAGCCAGGAAGGAATGGAAGCTGTGCATGTAGGTGTCTGCCGCTTTCAGCAGACCGAAAACGGAGAACGGAAAGAGTGCGAACGGCTGATGGAGATTTGTCGGATGATTGAAGAGAAGGGGATTCAGGTGATCCGCGGTACGCACAGGGAATAGAGGAAGACTGAACGGAGGAGACAGGATATTTTTTGGGATAATACGTTTCAGTCTTTTTTTATCAGAGCGGATGTCGCTTCATCAAGAATGTAAACAGAAGACTCTTTCAGAATTTCCCTCGCAATACAAAGACGCTGTCGTTCTCCGCCGGAGAGTCGGTTTCCAAGCTGTCCGACAACGGTATCCAAACCGTTTTCCATAGATCTGACGGTTTCGTCGAGCCCACAGGTTTTCAATGCCTCCCACAGGTCACCGTCGGTGACATTTTCATTGCTGTACGTTAAATTTTCCCGGATGGTTCGGTTAAACAGAAAATTATCCTGTGTCACAACCGAAACCGCTTTTCCCTGCGACGGCAGTTATGCAGCCTTTCTTAAATTCCATATTGATCTCTGATAAAACAATTCTGCCCCCATATGAAAAAGATACTCTTTGAAAGAAAATAGAATCTATCGCTGGAATTGTGGAAAGCTGATTGTTTTCCAAATTCGACTCTTATATAAAGAGTGGCAGAGATATGAAATTTTCTCTTGACAAAGCCCCTTCTATTGACTAATATGTACTCATAATGTGCGCGTCATAAAAACAAAAGTATTTCCAGGAGGAACAAATTATGTATTCATTAGAGGAAGTAAGGGCGGTGGATCCGGAGATTGCGGACCTGATCGTAAAGGAGCAGGAGCGGCAGAACAGCCACATTGAGCTGATCGCATCCGAGAACTGGGTATCCAAAGCTGTGATGGCAGCGATGGGCAGTGTACTCACAAACAAATATGCGGAAGGATATCCGGGAAAACGGTTTTACGGCGGATGCCAGTGGGTGGATGAAGTGGAAGCGCTTGCCATCGAACGGGCAAAAAAAATCTTCGGATGTACCTACGCAAACGTACAGCCTCATTCCGGCGCTCAGGCGAACATGGCGGTCTTTTTTGCGCTGCTGAAGCCCGGCGATACGGTGATGGGAATGAATCTGGCGCACGGAGGGCACCTGACCCATGGAAGTCCGGCAAATATGTCCGGTGCATATTTCAAAATTGTTCCTTATGGGGTCAACGGGGACGGTGTGATCGACTATGATGAAGTAGAACGCCTTGCGAAAGAGAATCGGCCGAAGCTGATCGTGGCGGGAGCCAGCGCATACGCGAGAATCATCGATTTCAAACGGTTCCGTGAGATCGCCGATGAAGTGGGCGCTTATCTGATGGTGGATATGGCGCATATTGCAGGTCTTGTGGCATCCGGGCAGCATCCGAGTCCGATTCCCTACGCCCATGTGACGACGACTACAACGCACAAGACGCTTCGCGGACCCCGCGGCGGCCTGATCCTCTCCAGCGAGGAATTTGCAAAAGAGCACAAGCTGAACAAAGCTGTTTTCCCGGGCATTCAGGGAGGTCCTCTGATGCATGTGATCGCGGCAAAGGCAGTCTGCTTCCAAGAGGTGCTCAGCGATGAGTTTAAAGAGTACGGAAAGAATGTGGTGGAGAACGCGCAGGCCCTCTGTGCAGGGCTTATGAAACGCGGTGTCCAGATCGTATCCGGGGGAACGGACAATCACCTGATGCTGGTAGACCTGGCGGCAATGGGAAAAACCGGAAAAGAAGTGGAGCTTCTGCTGGACAGTGTAAACATTACAGCAAATAAGAATACGATTCCAAACGATCCTCAGTCACCATTTGTGACCAGCGGTCTGCGCCTTGGAACCCCTGCGGTGACCGCGCGGGGAATGAATACGGGAGATATGGACGTGATTGCCGAGGCGATCGCGCTGATGCTTCAGGATGCGGAGAAGAACAGAGAAAAGGCTCTGGAGTTGGTGAAAAGTCTGACGGATAAATATCCTCTGAATGGCTGAAACGGAAGGAAGAAGAGAGGGCAGCGCCTCAGCAGCGCTGCCCTCTCCCTATGTTCAGAGCTCTTTGATCATCTGAATATGAGGACAAAATTCGTCAAGATAGGGCTTCCCAACACAGTGATAACCGTTTTTCTGATAAAAGGGAACTGCCTGTTCCTGAGCGGAGAGCAGAATTTTTCGTCCACCTCTTTTGCGGATCTCCTGATCCAGAGTATCCATGAGAAATTTTCATACATGCTTCGAAAAGTCGATAACATGGAGGAAGGGCCGATGCGGAACATCGACCCCTGTGAAAAAGAAGATTTATAAAAAAGTTAGGTGTTTGTTAGGCGAGGACCAACAACCATGCATCCGAAGATGAATCATTGCCGTCCTCTTGTTTACATGATTAAGTATAAAAGGAAAATGTGTGCAAAGTGTGTACAGAACTTAAAGGTTTTATAAAGAGAATCTGAAACTTTTCAAAATCTCTCCGTGAAAAAATAATGAAGTTTTAAGAAAAACGCGTATTTGGATTTAAGAAATTTCTTTTATCCTAGAGTATGTTTGAACAGAGAAAAGAAAAAGGAGACAAAACGCGTATGTATTTTTTTATGCCACCATCTGTACTCAGTGCATTCCCCTTCTGTATTCTATATCATATTCTCATGATGTATCGGGGGCGAAAAGCAGGAGAGTCTTTCAAAGCGGCTCATTTTGTATGGGCGTATCTGCTGATCCTGTATGCTTCCCTGGTATTTTCCGTTACCGGGTCCGTAACATTGGAGGAAGCTGTCCGGGCGGTGGGAAAACTTCCGGTGATGGCGGACATTTCCTGGATTCCGTTTGCGTCGGGCCTTACCTTTCCGACGGTTCTCAATTTGGTGATGTTTCTTCCGTTTGGTTTCCTGCTTCCCGTACTTTGGGACAGGTTCCGCAGTTTCAGCCGCGTACTGACTGCCGGCTTCGTATGTTCTCTTGTACTGGAACTGGGACAGCTTTTAAACTTCCGCGCCACAGACGTGGAAGATCTGTTGATGAATACCGCAGGAGCAGCCGCCGGATTTCTGCTCTGGCTGCTTCTGATGAAACTGCTGCGGATCAAAATCCGCTGGAAAGGCCTTCGGAGCAAGTCGTTTTTGGTACGCCATGAGATGGAGTTTCTGATGATTTTCGCGTTTCTTGGACACTTTTTTCTGTCGTAACGACAGAAGTGCTTGCAAAGAAATAGAAAAAAAGATACAATAGTAGGAAATCAAAAAAGAAAGCACGGAGGTTTCTATTCATGGAGCTGTTGAAAGAGAGAATCAGAAAGGACGGAAAAGTCAAGGAAGGAAATGTGCTGAAGGTGGACAGTTTCCTCAATCACCAGATGGACATCCATCTGTTCCAGGAGATTGGAAAAGAATTTCAGAAGCGTTTTCAAGGGGAGGAGATCAATAAGATCCTTACCATTGAAGCGTCCGGAATCGGTATCGCCTGTATTGTCGCACAGTCCTTTGACGTACCGGTGGTATTTGCAAAGAAGACACAGACAAAAAACATTGCCGGCGATACTTGGACAACGAAAGTAGAATCTTTTACTCATGGACGGATCTACGACATTATTGTAGCAAAGGAGTTTCTGGGAAAAGGCGACAAGGTGCTGATCATCGACGATTTTATGGCGAACGGAAAAGCGCTGGAAGGATTGGCTGAGCTGGTAACCATGTCCGGCGCAGAACTGGTAGGCGCTGGTATTGTAATTGAAAAAGGATTCCAGCCGGGAGGAGACGAACTGCGCCGCAATGGAATCCGTGTGGAATCTCTTGCAATCATCGAATCCATGAATGACAAGACCGGAGAGATTGTTTTCCGGGATGAGTGATCGGAACCCATAAATAAAATAGAATATTTTGGCAGAAACTGCCGCGGCAACAGACAGAACCTCTGCGCCGCGGCTTTTTTTGAAAAAATATCAATTCTGCAGCTGCGTTATATTTGTAACCGTTCAGCTGGTTGAAAGGTTGCTCATATTCAGCGCGGTATAAGGCGCAAGCTCCAGACGGACGAAGTATCCCCGGTTATGATGGCAGTTCGGGCATTCTTCCGGAACGGTGGTTCCCTGGTAGATATGGCCGCAGGACAGGCACATCCAGGAGGTTTCCACATCGGAGACAAACAATTTGTTCTGCTCCAGAAGGTCCGCAAACAGACCGAAGCGTTCTCCGTGGAGCTTTTCCACAGCGCCGATCATATGGAAAGAGGAAGCGACAGATGAAAATCCTTCCTCCCGCGCGGTCTTTTCAAAAGCTTTGTAAACATCGTCATGTTCTTCAAATTCGTTGTGCTGGGCAAAGCGCAGAAGCTGTGCCACATCTTCCGACAGATCCACCGGATATGTGCCGTCAACGGTGATGGAAGTCCCCGCAAGGGAGGAAAGATGATTGTAGAAAATTTCCGCGTGTTCTTCTTCCTGTTTGGCTGTGAAGCGAAAGACTGCTTCCACAATGGCGAGCCCGTTCTTTTTGGCGCAGGAGGCGGCAAAGGTATAGCGGTTTCTCGCCTGGCTTTCTCCGGCGAAGGCGCGCATCAGGTTTTCTTTGGTTTTGCTGGAATTGAAATCGGTTGTCATATGGAATCCCTCTCTTTTTTCTTTTACTATAACCAGAACTCTTCGCGGTTATACTAGAGCGTGTTTGAAAATTGCTTTCTGCGAGATGTGCGTCACAGTTTGTGGGAATGAATTTTCAAACACGCTCTAGTTTTCAAACACCTTTTGGTGTGGTAAAATAAAGACATCCATTTCGAATCTTGAGAGAAAATGGAAAGGGACAGATAAGAATTTCAAAGGAAGAGAGGGAAAACAAATGACAGAAGTAACGCTTGGAAAAACCGGGATCACAGTCAACAAAAATGGTTTTGGCGCTCTCCCGATCCAGAGGATCAGCAAAGAGGACGCTGTAAAACTTCTGCGGAGAGCCTATGACGGCGGCATGCATTTTTTTGACACGGCAAGAGCTTACACGGACAGTGAGGAGAAGCTGGGCGCTGCGTTCTCACATATGAGGGACAAGGTATACATTTCTTCCAAGACTGCGGCACAGAACGCGGAGCAGTTCTGGAAAGACCTGGAAACCAGTCTGAAAATGCTGAACACAGATTATATCGACCTGTATCAGTTCCACAACCCTGCATTCTGCCCGAAACCGGGAGATGGAACCGGACTGTATGAGGCGATGCTGGAGGCAAAGGCACAGGGAAAAATCCGCCATATCGGCATTACGAACCACCGTCTGAAAGTGGCGGACGAGATCCTGGAGTCCGGCCTTTATGAGACGCTGCAGTTTCCGTTCTGTTACCTTGCAACGGAGCAGGATCTGAAGATCGTAGAAAAATGTAAGGAAAAACAGATGGGATTTCTGGCAATGAAAGCGCTTTCGGGAGGATTGATCAACAACTCTGCGGCTGCTTATGCGTATCTGGCACAATTTGACCACGTTCTTCCAATCTGGGGCGTACAGAGGGAGAAAGAGCTGGATGAGTTTCTGGAATATGTAGTCTGTCCGCCGGAGATGACGCCGGAACTGGAGGCGCAGATTGAAAAAGACCGTAAAGAGCTTTCTGGAAACTTCTGCAGAGCCTGTGGATATTGTATGCCGTGTCCGGCAGGGATCGAGATCAATACCTGCGCCCGCATGAGTCTGCTGATCCGCCGCGCTCCGTCTGCTGCACAGCTCACCCCGCAGGCACAGGAGATGATGAAGAAGATCGAGGGATGTCTGCACTGCGGAGCCTGCATGAAGAAGTGTCCTTACGGACTGAATACACCGCAGCTGCTGGAAGAAAATTATAAAGATTATAAAGAAATCCTGGCGGGAAAAGAAATCTGAGCTTCGCCTGAAAAGGAAGACAAATTTTTTCGGCTGTTTTCGTGTTTTCCGAAAATATAATTCAGCGAATTGTATAGAAATTGTTTGAATTTTTATACATCATGCCGAAAAAAACGGGATGGATGAAAATGCCGGGAAAAGAATTGACAGAAATTTATAAAATGTTTATAATTAGGACAGATAAAGGGGAGTAGCTGCCATTTAAGATGGATTTTCCTGCGCCATACCGGTTGAGAAAGGAATGTATTTGAAACTTGCAGGAAGAAGTTTTCAAATAAATTCCGGACTGCAATCCGCGGAAGATTGAAATAGCGAGACTTTTATTGCAGTTGAATTCAAAGTCGCTGTGATAAGAGTCTCTTTTTGTAGGAAATTCCGTTTTTTGACGGCTATGATTCTTTTATAATTTCATAAAGAAGGAGAAACGTATATGGAGTTTTTGATTGAAGGCATTATGGCCCTGACCTGGAAACAGGTAGTCATGTATGCGGTGGGAATTCTGTTGATCTGGCTGGCGATCAAGAAGGAGTACGAGCCTTCACTGCTGCTGCCGATGGGATTTGGAGCGATCATGGTCAATCTGCCGTTTTCCGGTGTGCTTGATCAGGTGCTTCAGGGAGGCATCGAGTCTCATGGTATCATCGAGTGGCTGTTCAATGTCGGTATTGATGCTTCCGAGGCAATGCCGATCCTGCTGTTTATCGGTATCGGAGCGATGATCGACTTTGGTCCGCTGTTGTCCAATCCCGTCATGTTTCTGTTTGGCGCGGGCGCACAGTTCGGTATTTTCGCAGCGGTTCTGCTTGCGGCACTGCTGGGATTCGATCTGAAAGACGCAGCGTCCATCGGTATCATCGGTGCTGCAGACGGTCCGACTTCCATTCTGGTATCACAGATCATGAATTCAAACTACATTGGACCGATCGCGGTGGCGGCATATTCTTACATGGCTCTGGTTCCGATCATTCAGCCGGCAGCCATCAAACTGGTTACCACAAAGAAAGAGCGCCGCATTCATATGGATTACAATCCGAAGAATGTCAGCCGTCAGATGCGTATCGCATTCCCGATCGTCGTTACGATCGTTGTTGGCTTGATCGCACCGACCTCTGTTGCTCTTGTTGGCTTCCTGATGTTCGGTAACCTGATCCGTGAGTGTGGTGTTCTGGGAACAATGTCCGATACTGCACAGAACAATCTGGCAAACCTGATCACACTGCTTCTTGGAATCACCATTTCCTTCAGTATGCAGGCTGAGAATTTCGTAACCGTTCAGACAATCATGATCATGGTAATCGGTCTGTTCGCATTCGTTATGGATACTATCGGTGGTGTTCTGCTTGCGAAATTCATCAATCTGTTCCTGAAAAAGAAGATCAATCCTATGATCGGTGGCGCAG
>CABUPZ010000051.1 GCA_902493585.1 uncultured Fusicatenibacter sp.
ATGCTCTTTGGAATATTTTTTCTTCTCCGGCGGAGGGAGAAGATGATTTTTGGCATAATTGTTGATCATGGTCTTGGTCAGGATCTTGTCCTCCTGGTAACGCTTGGAGGATGCCAGGTGCGCGTCCATAAATGTGGTTACCTGATCCATATATAAATCAATATTCGGAACATCTTCCGGATGAATACCGTCTACTTTGGAAAGAGATTCAAGCAGTTCGTCGATCATTTCAGCTGTGTCAATATGCATCTGTTATCACCTCACTAGCTACATTATATAGTTTTTGAAACCATATGGCAAGAAGTTTTTCTTCGAAAAAAATCAAAAAATCTGTTGACAAATAATGTCAAATAAGATATATTATATTTTGTTGACAAGTTCAACAGATATGTGCGTTTAGCTCAGCTGGATAGAGCGTTTGGCTACGGACCAAAAGGTCGGGAGTTCGAATCTTCTAACGCACGGATGATGCCTGCAGGATAGCAGGTCGATGAAAAGCACTCTGTAAATCAGAGTGCTTTTTTTGTAATTCCGTTCGCGGAAGCATGAAAAGATACTTTCGAAGGTTTCATTTTGGAAAGATCTGTGGTATACTCACTATTGCATTTATATAATCGAAGCTGCACATACGCTGCTTCGGACTGGTTCGTGAACTTCCCAGTATAAAAAACCAAGTATCTCGTACCGCCGCACGGCGGAAATAGGAAAAGAAAAGGAGATTGGAGAATGAATGCAGCAAAGAAAGTCATTATAGACTGTGACCCGGGGATTGACGACGCCCTGGCGCTGATGCTGGCGCTCGCGTCGCCGGAACTGGAAATCCTGGGCATCACGGTCGTCTGCGGAAATGTCCAGGCGCGTATGGGCGCCGAGAATGCCCTGAAGATTTTAGAACAGATGGGCAGGATGGACATACCAGTCTATATCGGAGAGGAGAGCCCTCTTGTCCGCACGTATGTGGACGCCATGGACACCCATGGGGAGGACGGGCTCGGAGAATCCCATTACCCTGAAGTTACAAAAGTGCACCCCAGGACAGGTGCAGTACAATTTCTTGCCCGGATGGTGGAACAGGCGGCAGAGGCTCCCGAGGAGGAAAAGATTTCCATTATCGCTCTGGGACCGATGACGAATCTAGCGCGTTTGATGCGGCAGTATCCGGAGAGCCTTGCCGGGCTTGGAGAACTGGTGTCTATGGGCGGAAGCTATAAGAGCCATGGAAACTGTTCGCCGGTGGCGGAATACAATTATTGGTGCGATCCCCACGCGGCAGGGGAAGTCTATGCAGGATTTGCCGCGCTTCCTGTTTTGCGCGGGAAAAGAATTCACATGATCGGTCTTGATGTTACCCGCGAGATCGTGCTGACGCCGAACTTGTTGGAATATATGTGCTGCCTGAATCCTGAGAGAGGAGAATTTATTCGCAGAATCACGCGGTTTTATTTTGATTTCCACTGGAAGCAGGAGGGGATCATTGGCTGTGTGATCAACGATCCGCTGGCAGTGGCATACTTTATCAATCGTACCATGTGCAGCGGTTTTGCGGCGCACACCGAGGTGGAGACCGAGGGTATCTGTCTGGGACAGACGGTGGTGGATGACCACGACTTCTGGAAACGTGAGAAGAACAGCCATATCCTGACAAAGACCGATGCGCTGCGGTTTATGAGATTTTTCTTCACGCGTGTTATCGGTGAGTGCGAGGAACAGGTGCTGGAGGGACTGATGGGGAGGGTGCTGCGATGAAGAAACTCCCATCCGCGCAGCTCTGCGCACTTGCGGTGCTTGCCGTCGTAAATATCATCGGAGCAAATCTGGCGCTGATGCTCAGGCTTCCGCTGTATCTGGATTCCATCGGGACAATGGCAGCAGGGGCGCTGTTTGGACCGCTTTGGGGCGCGGTGACCGGAGGGGCGAGCGCGCTCCTGAACGGCGTCACCACAGACCCATATGCGCTTTACTACCTGCCGGTGCAGCTCATCACAGGAGCACTTGCAGGGGTCGTATTTCAGAAAATCAGAATTGTGCAGGACAGGCAGCTTCGCCTGCCGCGCCTCTTCCCTGCCGCGATCCTGGTATCCCTTCCGGGAACTTTGGTGAGCGCTTCCGTGACCGCGTTTTTATTCGGCGGCATCACGTCCTCAGGCTCCACGATTCTCGTGCAGCTTCTCCATGGACTTGGATGGAACATGACGGTAAGCGTGTGCGCCGTTCAGGCACTGACCGATTACCTGGACCGCTTCGTCTGCCTGGCGCTGGCGGCGGTTCTGGTGCGGGCACTTCCCGTACAGTTTAGAATGATAAAGAAAAACGGAGGAAAACATCGTGGAGCGTTATAACCGTATAACGAATAAAAATCAAAGAGAAATCGTTCTTCTCAAAAGCCGCCCCTGCGCATGGGGCAAGTGCCGCTTCTGTGACTACATCGACGACAATTCCAGAGACAGGGAAGAGATGCTTGCGCTGAACGCTGAGGTGCTCTCCAATGTCACAGGTGAATTCGGCGTTTTGGAGGTGATCAATTCCGGAAGCTGCTTTGAGCTGCCGGATGAGACGCTGGAGCTGATCCGCACGACTGTCCGGGAAAAGCACATTCACCGTCTTTTTTTTGAGGCGCACTGGATGTACCGAAACCGGCTTCAGCAGATGAGGGATTTTATTGGAGTTCCGATCACATTTAAGATCGGTGTCGAGACATTCAATGAGGAATTTCGCGAAGGATACCTGAACAAGCATGCCGATTTCCATTCACCTGAAGAGGTGCGCCGCTACTTTGACTCCCCGTGCCTGATGGTCGGGATCAAAGGTCAGACAAAAGAGATGATCGATTACGATATCCGTATGCTGAAGAAGCACTTCGAACTGGGAACGGTCAACGTATTTACCGACAATTCCACGGATGTCAAACGCGATCAGAAGCTCGTAGACTGGTTTATGGAAAAATATGCATGGCTTCTGGACGACCCGACCGTGGAAGTATTGTACGAGAAGACAGACTTTGGCGTCGGAGACTGAAACGACTGCCCAAGTAAAAGAAGAGAATGGAATCAAATGGATGCATGAACCGCCTCTGTCAGAATCAGAGGCGGTTCATTTCTTCACATTTCCATGACAGAACAATATCTGCCTCCCCGGTAGCTTCATCGATATCTTCGGAAAGGACAGAAAATCCTTCCCTCAGGTAAAATTCTATGGCCCGCTGGTTTTTTCTGTATACGTTCAGTGTCAGGGTACGGCGGATTTTTTGTACATAATGGATCAGCTGACCGCCAATGCCCATGGAGCGCGCATGTTTATCCACAAAAATTCCTGCCAGATAGTCTCCCTGCAGTCCGACAAATCCAAGGATCTTCCCATCGGTTTCATATACATAGATTTCTGCCTGCAAAAGCTGTTCCCGAACCATCGAGGCATTTGACTCCCAGTAATTCCTTGGGACAAAATCATGGGCTTCGATATTGCCATTAAGCCAGAGCTTCATGACCTGGTCAAGATCGCAGGCATCAAACATTCGAATCATTTTTCTCCTCCTTTTCAAATACGCTCTAATATATCTATCATACCATAGCAGAGCACGAAAAGTCACGGCCGGAGTGTTTGAAGAGGAACTGTTACACGATTACAAAAACTTCCACTTGAATTATCGAACAAATGTTTGTATAATTAAAACAGAACATACGTTCTTTTTAGGCCATAAGAATGGGAAGTGGTAAAATGACGTGGGGAACAATAGAAAAACAGCAGGTGCCTGGTACAGAAACCATCCGGCGGAGACCGCAGGAGGCGGCGGTAAAATGTTGGTTTACCGCTTCCGGCCGTGCGATCCCGCTTTCGATGAAGCTTCAGGATCAGGATGGAGAAGTTTTTTCTGTGAATGAGATCTTTGTGACGAGCTGTGAGAAAAAATATTATGCCGGAAGTGTTGCGTGGGAATATAAATGCAGAATTGTCTTTCGGAACCAGCAGAGACTGGTTACGCTGTTGTTTCAGCCGGAAACCTGCCGGTGGAAGGTGCTGGCAGGATAACGGTTCCGGCAGAAAAGCCTTGGCAACCGTTGAAATCCGGTACGAAATGTGATAGCATAAGATTTATCAGGCAATCCATATACGGGTATAGGGTATATGATGCCGGACGATAAAGGAATCACAGAAAAAGGATGATGATAAGATGCTTCAGGTAGAAAATCTGACTTATAAAGTCATGGAAAATGGAAAAGAAGTGACACTTCTCCGGGATGTGAGTTTTGATGTACAGGATGGAGAAATGCTGGTGATCACAGGACCCAACGGCGGAGGAAAATCTACGCTTGCCAGGGTACTGATGGGGATTGTGCCGGCAAGCGGTGGCAGGATCATCCTGGATGGGGTGGATCTGACCCAAATGACACCGGATGAAAGAGCAAAGGCGGGAATCGGCTACGCGTTCCAGCAGCCTCCGGTCTTTAAGGGAATGACGGTGGAACGTCTTTTGAATCTGGCGGCAGGCAGAGAACTGCCCGAGGAGGTGTGCTGCAACCTGCTCAGCAACGTCGGGCTGTGTGCCAGAGAGTATCTGAAACGGGAGGTGGATGCCACCCTTTCCGGCGGCGAGCGCAAGAGAATCGAGATTGCCACGGTGTTGGCAAAGCAGCATAAGATCTGTATCTTTGACGAACCGGAGGCAGGAATCGATCTTTGGAGCTTTTCCATGCTGGTGAAACAGTTTGAACAGATCCACGAAGCGAAGGATCAGAGCCTGATCCTGATCTCCCATCAGGAAAGAATCATACAGATGGCGGACAGGATTCTGATCATCAATGACGCGGAGGTTGAGCAGTGTGGAAAGAGAGAGGATATGCTGCCTCTGCTTTTTGAGGATCAGCCGTCCTGTGTCTGCATGAAAGAAAGGAGTGTGCACTGATGGAATGGGATATGGAAGAGCTGGACGCGATTACCCGTCAGGTACTCGCCCAGATCGATACGGAGAATTTCGGGAAGGAAGGTGCATACAACCTGCGCTATAATGGCACTTCCCTCTGCCACGGAGACAGTGAGCATATCAAGATCAAGAGAAAGACAGATCGTCAGGGAATTGATGTCTATATCAGCAAAGAGGCACAGGGAGAACAGGTACATATCCCTGTTGTCCTGGCAGTTCCTGGAATGACGGATATTGTGTACAATGATTTTTATATAGAAGAAGGAGCGGATGTGACGATCGTAGCCGGCTGCGGAATCCATAATGCCGGCTGCGACAATGCCCGCCATGATGGAATCCACGCTTTCCATGTGGGGAAAAACGCCAATGTCCGGTATGAAGAAAAGCACTACGGAGAAGGCGAAGGGACAGGAGAAAAGATCCTGAACCCGGTGACAGAAATTGAGCTGGAGGAAGGAGCGGTGTTTACACTGGATACCGCTCAGATTCGTGGTGTGGATTCCACCGTACGCAAGACCTATGTACGGATGAAAGAGAATTCCCGGCTGAATGTGACGGAACGTCTGATGACCCACGATGCGCAGACTGCCGTTTCTGACATTGATGTGGAAATGAACGGCGCCGGTACGAACGCCCAGATTATTTCGCGTTCTGTGGCAAAAGGCACTTCCCGCCAGAATTTCCATCCGAGAGCCATCGGTAATGCAGCCTGCCATGCGCATATCCAATGTGACTCCATTATTATGGAACATGCGCAGGTGGCGTCTATTCCGGAGATCGATGCCCGTCATGTGGATGCCGCGATCATTCATGAGGCAGCCATCGGAAGGATCAATGATGAACAGATCATGAAACTGCGGACCCTCGGGCTTTCCGAGGAAGAGGCGGAGAATGTGATCATCGATAATTTCCTGCAGTAAGATCCTGTAAACACCGTCAGGAGCTGGATCGGAATCTTCAGTGATGTCTGAGATTCCGGTACAGCTTTTGCCGGTGTTTTTTTGATTTTCCAAAAGAGCATTTATGTTTCGTGAGAAAACATTGGAGAAATCAAAAAAGTTGTATAAATGGTAAAGAAATAATATCGGAAATGTTTTGAATTTAATAGAAAGTTTATGGAAGTATTGTTGCGAATGCGAAAAAACAATGATATAATTCAGTTAAAGTGAAACTGTTGTGATTGTCCAAAAATTCAGGAGACCTTGTTCGGAACGCGGAAAATAAAAAGAAAAAACCAAAGTTCAGATCCGGGGTGCCTGAGGACAGTGTTTGTGGCGGGAATTGTAGTACCTGTTGGACACGTAAGGAGGTGTTGTTTATGAAAGTAACGGTATTTACAGAAAGCCCGGCCAAGTTATATGGGCGAATGGTAACCTATGAACCTACTTGGTACATCCGCACAAAGAATCACAGAATCTTGTTTGTGGCAGGAAAGAGTGACAGTTTTTGGAAATACGCGGAACAGATGGGCATTGATGTCAGAGCCATCGATACGATTCTTCTTCCGCAGGGATGTGAAGATCCGATCCGGGAATTGGAACGCTTTCTTGTACGTAACCAGAATGCTCAGATCTATTTGCCAAGACTTACCTATGAAAAGCATTTCTTTGAATTATGTAATAAGATGTTCGTGTATTCCGCAACCAACGAGATGAAAAAATGGCTGGAACGGATTGTGTTTATGGATGAAACCATGCAAATTGATATGAGTATTCAGATCTTTACAGGAAAAGTACAGGAAATGTATCAGGTTCCTCAGGGACAGAGCATGATATTGAAGGAAGACGGAAAAGCGGTTTTATTTATCAATGATGAGAAAGAAACAACGGATTACATGCAGGAACGGGCGGAGACACTGTACGGACAGGATATCAATTATCTGTTCTACAAGACGCCTCATCAGGAATGTGTCGAGAAAGACTGCAGTACCTGCAAAATGAATGCGATGACGATGGGAAAGGCTGTTGTGATTTGACAAAGAAAAAAGAAGAGGGCAAGCCTCTTTTGTGAAAAGTACTTTCACAGAAGAGATTTGCCCTCATTTTCTTTGATGTGCTTTTTGATTGCCTGAAAGCTGCTTTCACTGATCACGTGTTCTATGCGGCAGGCGTCCTGTGCGGCAACTTCCGGGTCAACACCGAGCTGGGTCAGAACGCTGGTCAGAATCTTGTGACGTTCATAAATCTTGGAAGCGATTTCCATTCCAGCATCCGTCAGTGTGATGTATCCGTCAGAATCCATAAGGATATATCCGTTCTGGCGGAGATTTTTCATAGCGACACTGACACTGGGTTTGGAAAAATCCAGTTCATTTACGATATCAATAGAACGAACGTGAGGAAGCCTTTCGCTCAGACGAAGAATGGTTTCCAGATAGTTTTCGGCGGATTCCTGTATTTTCATCATGAGACATGTCTCCTTTCCTCTGAATGAAGGGCTGTATGTATGAAGTAAGCCGTAACTGTTCTTAGAACGTGTTTGAAAATTTATTCCTGCAATCGTCAAACATGTTCTAACCTGTATACAAAAGATAGTAACATATTTCAGGTGAAAATTCAATTGTCATATGATAAAATAGTGTTGGAACGGTAACGATTCAGCTGGCTGAACTGTTACTTGAGGTGTATTTGAAAGGAATACAGAAGAAGATGGCAAACAAGGAAGAACTAAAGAAAAAAAGACAAAGAGTCAGAAGAAGAAAGCAGGCAGTTTTCTTTGGAGCGGCGGGGATCGTCTGCCTGGTGCTGATTGTAGTGATCGCAAGAGGAATCCTGGATCTGCGTGCGGAGGAACAGGCAGCCAGAGAAAAACAAAATCAGGAGGCCGCGGTGAAAGAAACGGAAACAGAGGAGAACCGCCAAGAGCAGGAAAATGAGGCGGGTGAGGCTCTGGACACAGTGCCGGTGGAGGAAGAAAACACAGGGGTCAGCGGGCAGGTAACCATTTCGGCGGCCGGAGATTTTACGCTGGGAACCGATGAAAACTTTGATTACAGCACAAGTCTTCCGGCACGGTATGAAGAAGTCCAGGATCCGGGATATTTTCTGCAGAATGTGAAAGATATTTTTGCGTCGGACGATCTGACGATCGTTAATCTGGAGGGACCCTTGACGACGTCGGAAGAACGGGCGGACAAGCAGTTTTCCTTCAAGGGAGATCCTTCTTACACGGAGATTCTCACCAGCGGATCTGTGGAAGCCTGCAATCTGGCAAATAATCACAGCAAGGATTATGGAATTCAGGGGTATGAAGATACCATCGCCAATGTGGAGGCTGCCGGCATCAAAACGTTTGGTTATGAGAGAACAGCGATCTGGGAGACGAACGGAGTGAAAGTGGGACTGGCGGGAGTCTATGAACTGGCGGAAGGTATGGACTGTCAGGACGACATGACGGCGGCCATCCAGTCGCTGAAAGATGCCGGTGCGGATCTTGTGATCGTCAGCTTCCACTGGGGCGTTGAGAAAGAAAATTATCCGGACGAGACACAGAAGGCGCTGGCGCATGCAGCCATCGATCAGGGCGCGGATCTTGTGCTTGGACACCATCCCCATGTGCTTCAGGGAATTGAAAAATATCAGGGAAAATACATTGTATACAGTCTCGGGAATTTCTGTTTCGGAGGCAATAAGAATCCATCGGATAAAGATACCATGATTTTTCAGCAGACTTTTACGCTGGAAAATGGTGAGGTCGTGGAGGATGATGCGGTCCATATTATTCCGTGCCGCATTTCCTCGGAAGATGACTACAACAATTATCAGCCGACACCTGCAGAAGGAGAGGAAGCACAGAGAATCTTAGGAAGAATTCAGGAATACAGCCAGGGATTTGGTACACAGCTTCCGTCTGTGACAGAGTAAACAGTGACTACAGGAGGAAAAATATGCAGGAAGGAATCAGGATCTGCCGGAAATGTCTGTTGGAAGAGATGGATGAAGAAGCAGTCTGTGCAGATCTGCGCAGATACATAGAACAGATACCCGATGAGGAACGGACGGAAGAAGCTGTTTACCGGGAACGGCTGGAACAGTGCAAGGCGTGCGACCAGCTGTTGTCCGGTATGTGCCGGGTCTGCGGATGTTATGTGGAACTGCGGGCAGCCGTCCGGGTACGCGCCTGTCCGCTGGTGCATCCGAGGTGGTGAGAGGATTTCATACATTTTTATTCGTAAAACTATATTATTGCTTTTACACTTTTATATTCTTCATATAATCCAATACCATATCTCCAATATAGGCAACATCTTCTGCTGCATAAGCGACTGGAAAATTATCGGAAAAAGAATCTGTGCAGAAGACGGAAATTCTTCATCGCCAGCCCATAAAACAAAACATAATCTCAAACCCTTCAGAAATTGGAATTCATAGGACACATCCCCGTATTTTTTAGCAATCCCATTCAGTCCTTTCATAATCGTTTTAAATGCTTCCTGCCGCTTTCCAAACATTCTGGCAAGTTTCATAATACAGCGGCCGTAAAACTGCCGGTAATATACTTCACCCCAGGGAAGAGCTCAGGAGCATAGAGTGGATCTGATACCAGGTGCTGTCTTTTTTTCAGTTTAATGCTTTGTCGACGTTGTAAGTTCCTGTGATCACGAAAAGTGTAAGCATTTCGGCAGCCTTTTTTTGTCAGATAAAGGGGTTTCAAAATACGGGAACCAGACGATGTCTTTGACACTGATAGATCTGATTTACTACATAGCCGGAGATGTTTTCATCTCGGAAGATTACCTGATACTTTTTATGTGTGTTAGATCAGTTACAATCTGTGTTACCACATACGGTTCAATATGCTTTGACCAGTGACCCGAATGATGAGCATCAGAAAAGAATCTTGGGTAAAAGTTGGGTACAAACGATAAAATTTCATACATTAAAATAAGAAAGCGTTAAGAGGCTAACCCCGAAACAACCCAGACAGATAGACAAAGTGAAGCCCCGGCAGGGGAGCTGTCGGGGCTTCGAGGGGAGTATAAATAATTAATAAGGGGTTATTAATTGTAAAAAAAATTTTTCGAAGGGTAAATTCTTTTTACAAATATGATTATAATACATATAATGGAAAAATGCAATAAAGAAATTTGCATCTTCTTAAAAATTTAC
Source organism: uncultured Fusicatenibacter sp. (assembly GCA_902493585.1). Lineage (GTDB taxonomy): Bacteria > Bacillota > Clostridia > Lachnospirales > Lachnospiraceae > Fusicatenibacter. The sequence continues at coordinate 10,027 of CABUPZ010000051.1, forward strand.
CACATAATGGTATTTTCTGCGAAAAAATCTTCAAAAATGGAGGAAATTAAAGTGCTGTCCCCCACTTTTACAGTTAAATTTACGAAAGGTTGTTTTTTCTCCAGGTAGCCGGCGTGGTGCCGGTGTACTTGCGGAAAATGCGGATAAAATAACTCTGTGTGCCGAAAGAGAGATAATTTCCGATTTCAGCCGGCGTATAATCCGAGTAGCGCAGCATGTTTTTTGCGGCCTCCACACGTTCCCGCTGGATATAGGTGACAATGGAATCGCCGGTTTCTTTGCGGAACAGCCGTGAGAGATAACAGGGGCTCAGGCCGATCGCGTCAGAAACGATCGTCAGGGTCAGCGGAAAATGAAGGTGCCGGTGAATATAAGCGAGGGCGTGTTCCACTGGAGCAGAATAGTTTCCGTGCCGGCGTGCGGCAACCTCCCGGGTAAACCTTTGCATTGCCTGAAGAGAGAGGCGGCGGACTTCCTCCGGAGCGCGCGCGGCCTCGGAAGTCTGGATAAAGCTGTCGCTGAGAGAGAAGGCGGTTTCCTCCGGGAGACCGCCTTCGATGGCTGCCCTTGTGACCAGTGTAATGAAGGCGATGAACAGATTCTGTTCCTGGCGCAGCTGGTTGTGGGACAGAATGCCGGGGCAACCTCCGGTGAAGGTGAGAGGGTTTTCAGGCAGATGCTGAACATCGCCGCTGCGGATGACGGAGAGCATCCGCTGTTCCTCCTCGTAAGTGTTATGAAAATTTCTGTTTTCTCTTCGTTCAAAGAGCGTATGTTCGGTGAGCGCGGAGATGGTGCTGGATGACGATGGCTTCTGACTGGTTTTAAAACTCATAAAGACCTCCCTGTGCCAGAGTGTTTGAAGTTTCTGAAAATAAAATATCACAGGAACCGAATGAGTGCAAGATTTTATTATTTAGGACAAAATATTAGTAGGAATACGGCGGAAACTGTGATAAGTTAAGGATATCGAAATGGATGAATTTTGGAAAGGAGAATCTTATTCATGGAAAGAAATGTAAAAGAGATCGTGAGTCAGATGACGCTGGAAGAAAAGGCAGGCATGTGTTCCGGCAAGGATTTCTGGCATCTGAAATCCGTGGAGCGTCTGGGCATCCCGGAAGTGATGGTTTCCGACGGACCTCACGGACTGAGAAAACAGGCGGAAAATGCCGATCATCTTGGAATCAATGAGAGCATCAAGGCGGTATGCTTCCCGACGGCATGTGCGACGGCTTGTTCCTTTGACCGTGATCTGCTGGAGGAGATGGGATCCGCTCTTGGAAAAGAATGCCAGGCGGAAAACGTTTCTGTTCTGCTTGGACCGGCAGTAAATATCAAACGTTCCCCGCTGTGCGGCAGAAACTTTGAGTATTTTTCTGAAGACCCGTATCTGGCTGGTCAGATGGCGAAAGCTCATATTCAGGGGGTCCAGAAGGAAGGTGTGGGAACGTCGATCAAGCATTTTGCGGCGAACAACCAGGAATACCACAGAATGTCCGCCTCCTCCGAAGTGGATGAAAGAACGCTTCGGGAGATTTATCTGGCGGCTTTTGAGACACCGATCAAAGAGGCAAAGCCCAAAACGGTTATGTGCTCTTATAATCAGATCAACGGAGTCTTCGCATCGGAGGATCCGTGGCTGCTGGATGAAGTGCTCCGAAAAGAATGGGGTTATGAAGGGTATGTAATGTCTGACTGGGGCGCAGTCAATGAACGTGTTCCCGGGCTGAAGGCAGGGCTGGAACTGGAAATGCCGGCATCCGGCGGGGAGACAGACCGTCAGATCGTGGAGGCTGTCAAAAACGGAACCCTGAAAGAGGAGATTCTGGATCGCGCGGTGGAACGGATTCTGAATGTGATCTTTGATTATGTGGATCATAAAAAGGATGAAGTGTTTGATATGGAAAAAGACCATGCGCTGGCAGAAAAAGTAGAAACGGAGTCCATGGTCCTGCTGAAAAATGAAGGGGTCCTGCCGCTGAAGAAGGGAAGCCGTGTGGCGTTTATCGGTGCGTTTGCCAAGAAACCGAGGTATCAGGGCGGCGGAAGCTCTCACATTAATTCTTTTCGGGTAACCGGAGCGCTGGAAGCGGCGGAGGGCATGGCGGATATCACCTATGCGGAAGGCTATGGCCTGGAGAAGGACGAGATAGAGGATGCGCTGGTGGCAGAAGCGGTAAAAGCAGCGAAAGAAGCGGAAGTGGCTGTCATCTTTGCAGGCCTTCCGGATGCTTTTGAATCAGAAGGCTATGACCGTGTACATATGAAAATGCCAGACTGCCAGAATCACCTGATCCATGAAGTGTGCAGCGTGCAGCCAAACGTTGTTGTAGTGCTCCATAACGGTTCGCCGGTGGAAATGCCATGGGCGGATGAAGTAAAAGGTATTCTTGAGGCGTATCTTGGCGGACAGGCTGTGGGAGCAGCGGAAGCGAAAATCCTGTTTGGTGAGGCCAATCCGTGCGGAAAGCTGGCGGAGACGATTCCGTATAAACTTTCTGATAACCCGTCTTATCTGAATTTCCCGGGCGATGGGGAAATCGTGGAATACAAGGAAGGGGTTTTTGTCGGCTACCGTTATTATGATAAGAAGGAAATGCCGGTGCGTTATCCGTTCGGTTATGGACTGAGCTACACGGAATTCGCTTACAGTAACCTGAAACTGGATAAGAAATCCATGAAGGATACAGATACCCTGACGGTGAGCGTGGATGTAACCAATACCGGAAACCGGGAAGGCAAGGAGATCGTCCAGCTTTATGTGGCGGATCAGACAGGCAGCGCCAACCGTCCGGTACGGGAACTGAAGAATTTCGTCAAAGTATCATTGGCTCCGAGAGAGACAAAGACGGTTCAGATGGAACTGAACAAACGAAGCTTCGCATGGTACAATGTAAAGCTTCATGACTGGTATGCGGCAAGCGGAACCTATGAGATCCAGATCGGAAAATCTTCCAGGGAGATCGTGCTTTCGGATACGGTGGAAGTGACAACAGACGTAACAGTACCAGTGGAGATCCATAAAAACACTACGGTCGGACAGCTGATGCGCGATCCGAAGGCAGCGGCGTTTCTGCAGGAAACCATGGGTGAGATGATGAAAACCCTGGGCGGCGGCGGAGAAGCGTCCACGGAAGCGATTTCACCGGAAATGATTCAGGGGATGCTGGAAAGCATGCCGCTTCGCGGGCTGAGGAGTTTTGCCGGACTGAGTGAAGAAGGACTGAATCAGCTGGTTGAAAAACTTCGTTCTTTATAAAAAAATTTTCAGATGCATATTTGGAACAAAAAAAGTCATACTATTCCTGTAATCAGAAACAAAAGATATTACACAGGAGGTATTGAATATGTCAAACAAGCAGAATTATGCATCTGAAACAAACAAAAATACTGGAAAGAACAGCCAGAAAAATGGTATGAAGAATAACCATGAAAACAATAAGACCACAAATTCCGCAGGTCAGAATTCCAGAAACTGCTACCGCGGAAGTCAGGACAACCGTAATTCCTATGGCGAAGAATAAATAGCCTGCCAGGAAGGGTGAAAAAGAATCCCGAAAGGAACCATTTTCAGATCCCCATAGAGCATCCGTTCATGAAATCTTGCGGATGCCATCAGGGAACGGAAGAGGACTTTCGGGATTCTTTTTTTTGTGTTTCGTACCTTTTACAGAAATGGTCATATTATATTTTATACTATAATAGGAAAGGAGGCATCCGGATGGCTGAACTGGAAATGATCTCGGCGGATCAGCTGGATGAGTACGCAGAACGGCGGGACTGTCTGCTGATTGATCTGCGTGATCGCTGGGAGTATGATGCGGGACATATCAAAAATGCCGTCAATATGCCTTATGATGATCTGTTGGCACATGTCTGCCTCCCGAAGAACCGTCTGCTGGTCCTGTACTGTGACAGAGGTTCTCTGAGTATGGTACAGGGGAAGAAGCTGGCTGCAGAGGGCTACCGTGTGGTAACGGTAGTCGGAGGGCTGCATGCTTACCGGGGAAAATATCTTGTAAAATAGATGAAGATAAGGTAAGATGAGGAAAGGAATGCCCGTGACGTTCCGGCTGCTCTGCATGGCTTTCGGATAAGGAGAAGCCTGTGTGGAAAAGCAGGGTAGCCGGAACGGATGGGAAAAAAGAAATCCGGACAGAGATCCGAACAACAACAGGAGGAAAAATAGAAAATGAAGTTTATGTTTGCTTCCGATATTCACGGTTCTGCCTATTACTGCAGAAAATTGCTTGAGGCGATGGAAAAGGAGCAGCCAAAGAAACTGCTGCTTCTGGGAGATATTCTGTATCATGGTCCGAGAAACGACCTGCCGAAAGAGTATGCGCCGAAAGAGGTGATCGCGATGCTTAACGGTGTAAAGGACAAGCTGCTGGCAATCCGCGGAAACTGTGATACCGAAGTGGATCAGATGGTCCTGAATTTCCCGGTTCTGGCGGATTATGCCTGGTTTACCGATGGAACGCATACCTTTTATCTCAGTCATGGCCATGTCTATCACGAGGGGAATCTTCCGCCGATGCAGGAGGACGAGATCTTTGTCTATGGACATACGCATGTCCTGCGGGCGGAGAAGAAGGATGGACGCGTTTATCTGAATCCGGGTTCCGTGTCCCTGCCGAAGGAAGGGAATATCCCGACCTACGCGGTGCTGGAAGACGGAGTCTTCACCATCAAAGGATTTGATGGTACCGTGGTGAAAGAACTGGCGCTGTAAAAAACGCAGGATGAGGTGAGTATGGAAAAATTTGAACTGATCGCGCCCTGCCATTTTGGGCTGGAAGCGGTGATGAAACGTGAAATTCTGGATCTGGGTTATGAGATAACCAGCGTTGAGGACGGAAAAGTGACGTTTGAGGGGGATGCGGAAGCGATTGCTTATGCCAACGTGTTCCTGAGAACCACAGAGAGGATCCTTTTGAAGATCGGGCAGTTCCGGGCGGAAACCTTTGAAGAACTTTTTGAGAAGACGAAGGCACTGCCGTGGGAGCGATATATTCCCAAAGATGGAAAATTCTGGGTGACAAAAGCGAATTCTGTAAAGAGTAAACTGTTCAGTCCGTCCGATATCCAATCGATCATGAAAAAGGCGATGGTGGAGCGGCTGAAGACCGTGTATCATACGGACTGGTTTCAGGAGGACGGAAGTAGTTTCCCCATTCGCGTCTCCATTCTGAAGGACGTGGTCACGGTGGGGCTGGATACTTCCGGAGTGTCTCTGCACAAAAGAGGCTACCGGAAAATGACCGCAAAGGCGCCGATCACAGAGACGCTGGCGGCTGCCCTCCTGATGCTGACGCCATGGAAGAAGGACAGGATCCTGGTGGATCCATTCTGCGGAAGCGGTACGTTTCCCATCGAAGCGGCGATGATGGCGGCACAGATTGCTCCGGGAATGAACCGTTCCTTCCTCGCGCAGGAGTGGAAACATTTGGTGCCGGCAAAACACTGGTACAATGTGATGGACGATGCGATGGAGAGGGTGGACCGGAACGTTGAGACGGATATTCAGGGATTTGACATTGACGGAAATGTGGTCAATGCTGCCAGAGAGAACGCGAGGCTGGCGCAGGTGGATCATCTGATCCATTTTCAGCAGCGTCCGGTGGCGGAACTGTCCCATCCGAAAAAATACGGATTTTTGGTGACCAATCCTCCTTACGGGGAAAGACTGGAGGAAAAAGAAGCGCTGCCGGAACTGTACCGAACCCTTGGGGAGCGTTTCCGGGCGCTGGATTCCTGGTCTATGTATCTGATCACCAGCTACGAGGACGCACAGCGTTATATAGGAAAGAATGCAGATAAAAACAGAAAGATCTACAATGGAATGCTGAAGACGTACTTCTATCAGTATCCGGGTCCCAAACCTCCAAGGAGGGAGAATTCGATATGGTAGCAAAGAGTCGTCAAAACGACGGAAAACAGTGTCAAAATAGCTTGAGATTCAGATAAAACAGTTGTGTTTCGCGGTAAATTACGATATAATGACAACATGAGCAAAGGACGGGAAAACATGGAAAAGATTGTATTTGCAACCGGAAATGCCGGAAAGATGAAAGAAATCCGGGAAATTCTCGCGGATCTGCACATGGAAGTGCTTTCGATGAAAGAGGCGGGGATTGTTCTCGATATTGAGGAAAATGGCAGTTCCTTTGAAGAAAATGCAGTGATCAAGGCAAAAGCCGTGGCACAGCATCCCAATGCCAGGGGCGCGGTGGTGCTGGCGGATGATTCTGGACTGGAGATTGATTACCTGAATGGGGAGCCGGGAATTTACTCGGCACGTTATATGGGAGAGGATACTTCCTACCATATCAAAAATCAGAATCTGGTAGACCGTCTGGAGGGTGTGCCGGAGGAAAAACGGATGGCGCGGTTCGTATGTGTGATCGCGGCGGTGTTCCCGGACGGTGAAGTGCTGACAGAAAGAGGAACCATTGAGGGGAAAATCGGATATGAGGAACGCGGGTCCAATGGATTTGGGTACGATCCGATTTTCTATCTTCCGGATATGAGCAGAAGTACGGCGCAGCTCACCCCGGAAGAAAAGAACGCGGTCAGCCACAGAGGAAAAGCGCTTCAGCAAATGAAGCAGGAATTAACTAAGAGAAAAGAGAATGCGAAATGAAGATATTGGTTGTCAGCGATACGCATGGTCATACGAAAAATCTGGAGAGAGTTCTTGAAAAGGTGGGAGACATTGATCTGTTCATCCATTGCGGAGATCTGGAAGGCGGAGAGGATTATATCCGTGCGCTGGTAGAGGTACCATGTTATATGGTTGCGGGAAATAACGACTGGTTTTCGGACCTGCAAAGGGAGATGGAAATTTCTGTCGACGACTACCGGATATGGATTACCCATGGAAACAACTATGGAGCATCGATGGGACCTGAACGTCTGCTGGAAGAAGCATCAGCGAGAAATGTCGATGTGGTAATGTACGGACATACGCATCGTCCGCTGATCGAATACCAGGACAACATCGTCATTGTCAATCCGGGGAGCCTCTCTTATCCCCGCCAGAATGGGAGAAAACCCAGTTATCTGATCATGGAAATTGACCGCGACCATGAGGCTCATTACACGATAAATTATCTCGATTGACAGATAATTAAAAAAATAAAAAAATTTCAAAAAAGCTGTTGACAAATGGAAGGTTCTGTAATATACTATGTCTTGTCGTTGAGCACGACAGAAAAAACAAGAAAGCATAGCACGATTAAGGAACTTTCCGGGGTGTGGCTCAGTTTGGCTAGAGCGCCTGGTTTGGGACCAGGAGGTCGCAGGTTCGAATCCTGTCACCCCGACT
>CABUPZ010000052.1 GCA_902493585.1 uncultured Fusicatenibacter sp.
CTCTCAAACAATGCTTCCGTCCCTTTTCCGTGCTCGAACCCTTCCCCCGGCAGTTTTCCCTCTCTGGCATCCTGCAGCATACGGGTCACACCGCGCAGGATCTCATCCCTGCTGCCGTAATTCATGGCAATCTGGAAAAACATCTGATCGTAGTCTTTGGAACAGTCCTCCAGCAGCCGGATGCTGTCCTGAATGTCCTGCGGAAATGCGGACGGATCTCCGATGATCTTCACCCGCATTTTATTTTTCTTCGCGCTTCTCATACACCGTTTCAGATACTGGCGGAACAGCTTCAGAAGCCCCTCCACCTCATCCCTGGACCGCTTCCAGTTCTCAGTGGAAAACGCGTATACCGTCAGGTATTTCACTCCCTTATCCTTGATGACATTACACATATGTTCCAGATTCTGACATCCGATGATATGTCCGTATCCCCGGGGCATCCGGCGCTGTTTCGCCCACCGACCGTTCCCGTCCAGTATGATCGCAATATGCTGCGGCACCTTTGTCTCCGCTCCCATAAGCTTTCTCCTTTCACACAACAACGGGCTGCCGGGAAGCAGCCGGCTGCCCGGGATCTCTTTTCCCCCGGCCGCCGGCCGCCATCAGGCAGCCCCCTTGGTTTTGTTTTTCTTTCAATTATACAGTAAGGATCTCTTTGGATTTCGCTTCCACGGTCTGGTCGATTTCTTTAATATACTTGTCCGTCATCTTCTGTGTCTGATCTTCCAGCTCTTTGATCTCGTCCTCGGAAACATCCTCAGATTTCAGCTTTTTGAACGCATCGTTGGCATCACGGCGGATATTACGGATCGCAACCTTCGCGCCTTCTCCTTTTTTCTTTACATCCTTTACCAGCTCTTTACGGCGCTCTTCAGTCAGTTCCGGGAACACCAGGCGAATCGTCTTTCCATCGTTGGTCGGATTGATGCCAAGATCAGAAACCATGATCGCTTTCTCGATCGCTTTTACCATCGAAGCCTCCCACGGCTGGATCTGAATCATGCGTGCCTCCGGAACGGAGATGTTCGCCACCTGCTGAAGCGGTGTCGGTGCTCCATAGTAATCTACCATGATTCTGTCCAGTACATGCGGGTTTGCACGTCCTGCACGGATCGTTCCCAGCTCAGATTCCAGATTTTTGATTGTCTTGTCCATTTTTGTCTCGAAAGGTACGATCCTCTCATCCATCTTTGCCATATCTATTGTCCTCCTGTTTCTTATCTTTTATACGATCACTTTCGTTCCTGTGATGATTCCGTGTGCCGCATTTACAATGCTGTTTTCCTCGTTCAGTCCAAATACGATCATCGGCATTTTATTTTCCATACAGAGGATGGAAGCCGCCAGATCCACAACTCCCAGCTTCTTGTCGATCACTTCCCCGATCGTCACTTCGCTGTACTTCTTCGCGTTCGGATTTTCCTTCGGATCGCTGTCATATACACCGTCAACCGCCTTCGCCAGAAGGATCGTCTCCGCCTCGATCTCTATCGCGCGCAGTACGGTCGCCGTATCCGTAGAGAAATAAGGATGGCCGGTACCGCCTGCGAAAAATACAACCATGTTGTGGTCAAAATATTTGTTTGCACGGTCTTTGGAAAACATCTTTGTAAATTCTCCGCACTGGAATGGAGTCAGAATTGATGTCAGCATTCCCTGAGAACGGAAAATTTCCGATACATAAATACAATTCATCACGGTCGCCAGCATACCGATCTGGTCTGCCTTGGTACGGTCAATATTTTCTGAACTGCGGCCTCTCCAGAAATTTCCGCCGCCGATCACGATTCCCACCTGGACACCTTCATCCACCAGGACTTTGACCTGTTTTGCCACTCTGGTCACGGTCGCTTCATCGAAACCAGTCTTTTTTTCACCTGCAAGAGCCTCACCGCTCAACTTTAACAATACACGTTTCATGTAAGATTTCCTCGCACTTTCCATGATTTTATCAGACTTAGCAGATATATTATAACATCACTGTTTTAAAACCACAAGTGGAATGTTATTTTAAACGGCGAAACCAGTAACCGTTCAGCCCGCCGAGCGGTTACTGAAACCTCTTGCGGGACCCACGCAAAAGGCTCCCACGGCACGCGCGCGAACACGCCACCAGGGAGCCCGGAAGTTTTTATGTGACAGTTCTGTCGAATGAATTGTTATGTTCTACAGCTGCGCTGTTACGAAAATATCGTAGATTGCCTTGATGGTCGCTTCAAAATCACGATTTTCTACGCCGACGATGATGTTCAGCTCGCTGGAGCCCTGGTCGATCATCTTGACGTTGACATGGGCATGCGCAAGGGCGGAGAAAATACGGCCGGCAGTTCCACGGGTGCGGCGCATGCCGCGTCCAACGATCGCCACAAGGGCGAGATCCGATTCCAGATCGATGGAATCCGGCTGCACAGCACGATGCAGACCGGCGATAATGCTCTGTTCTTTCTCTTCGAACTCTTTCTGATGTACGAATACGGTCATGGTATCAATACCGGACGGCGTATGCTCGAAGGAAATACCGTTTTCTTCAAATACCTGCAGGACTTTTCTTCCGAATCCTATCTCAGTATTCATCATGCTCTTCTCAATGGTCACCGCCGCAAACCCTTTCTTTCCAGCGATTCCGGTGATAGTGAAATGCGGTTTGCTGCAGGTGTTCTCTACGATCATCGTACCCGGATCTTCCGGCGCGTTGGTGTTCAGCACGTGGATCGGAATTCCTTCTTTTCTCAGTGGGAAGATAGAATCTTCATGAAGAACGGTGGCGCCCATATAGGAGAGCTCTCTCAGTTCCCGGTACGTGATGGTGGAAATAACTTCCGGATTTTCCACGATCCTTGGATCTGTAACCAGGAATCCGGATACATCGGTCCAGTTCTCATATACATCCGCATGTACCGCCTTCGCCACGATAGAACCGGTAATGTCGGAACCTCCTCTTGAGAAAGTTTTTACGCTTCCGTCCGGTTTTGAACCATAAAAGCCAGGGATAACCGCATGTTCCTCTTCACTGAGTCTGCGGGAAAGCACTTCGTCTGTCTTTTCGTCCAGGAAATTTCCGTTTTCATCGAAGAAAATCACTTCCGCCGCATCAATATATGTATAGCCCAGATAATTTGCCATCACAATTCCATTGAGGTATTCGCCTCTGGATGCCGCGTAGTCTTCCCCGGCTTTCGTCCGGAACTGTTCCTCGATTTTATCAAATTCCTGTTCCAGGGAAAGATCCAGCCCCAGCCCGTCAATGATCTCCTGATAACGGTCCTTAATGTTTTTCAGTTTCTGGGAAAAGTCCTTGTCTGCCACTGCCGTGCGGTAACAGTCATACAGCATATCCGTCACCTTGGTATCCGCGGAAAAACGCTTTCCTGGCGCCGACGGCACCACATATCTGCGCGCAGCATCTGCACGGATGATATCTCCTACTTTTTTGAACTGACCGGCGCTTGCCAGAGAGCTTCCGCCGAACTTCACTACTTTTTTCATATTTTATCTCCTTGCGCTCATATATTTACACTATTTTTTAACATCGCAGTCATGCGACACTATCTTTTTAAGATAGTACCGTAAATTTTACTGTGCGTCAAGGGTTTTCCGAAAAGTATCTCTTTCAAACGCTGAAACGCAAAAGTGTCACCGGCAATATGTTTTAATTCTGTCCGTAATATGCGTTTGCGCCATGTTTGCGGAAATAGTGTTTATCCTGAAGTTCCTGCGGTGCAGGCTGGATTCTCGGCTCGATACATTCCGCCCGGTAAGCCATCTTGGCAACCTCTTCCAGAACCACAGCGTTATGTACGGCTTCCTGCGCGTCCTTGCCCCAGGCAAACGGTCCGTGGTTTTTGCAAAGTACCGCCGGAACCGCCGTCACATCCTTTCCCATGCGCCGAAACTCATTGACGATCAGATGTCCCGTATTCTCCTCATACGCCTCGTCGATCTCTTCTTTGGTCAGACAGCGCAGACATGGCACTTCCCCGTAAATGTAATCCGCATGGGTGGTTCCGTAGCAGGGAATGCTTCTCCCCGCCTGTGCCCAGCTTGTCGCGTAGGAAGAATGTGTATGCACGATGCCCCCGATCTCCGGAAACGCCTTATACAGCTCCAGATGAGTCGGTGTATCGGAAGATGGACGGTAGTTTCCTTCCACCTTATTTCCGTTCAGATCCATGACTACCATATCTTCCGGCGTCAGCTTCTCATAATCTACGCCGGACGGTTTGATAACAAACAGCCCGCTTTCTCTGTCAATCTCACTGACATTGCCCCAGGTAAACGTTACCAGTCCGTATTTCGGAAGCAGCATATTCGCTTCATACACTCGTTTTTTCAGTTCTTCCAGCATGTTCGTCTCCTTTTCTACTGCTTTTCAGAATATCATTTGCCACATACTCTTATGTATGGAAAATGGCTTACAGTTTCATCGTATCGATAGCCGCGCGCTCGATGGGCAGTCCTGCTTTGTATCGTTCGATAAACACCTCAAAACCTTCCACATCTTTTGCGTCCGGTTCCATGCAGCTTCCTGCATTTCCTGCAAATACCTTTTTGTCCAGATAATCGTCCAGCGTCTCCCCTTCTTCTTTATTTACCATATAAGAAGCCAGAAGGGCGATTCCCCACGCACCGCCTTCTCCTGCCGTCTCCATCACGGAAACCGGAGTGTTCAGCGCCGCTGCCATGATCTTCTGTCCGACCCCTTTGGTCTTAAACAGACCGCCATGTCCGAGGATCTTGTCCGCCTGTACGTTTTCTTCTTTGAACAGAATGTCCATACCTACTTTCAGCGCTCCCAGAGCGGTAAACAGATGGACTCTCATAAAGTTGGCAAGGTTAAAATTGCTTTTCGGTGTTCTGACAAACAGCGGACGACCTTCTTCCATATGGGTAATATTTTCTCCAGAAAAATATCCGTAAGACAACAGTCCGCCGCAGTCCGGATCCCCTTCCAGGGCTTTCCGGTACAGGGTGCCGAACAGTTCGTTCCTATCCACCTTGACGCCAAACGCTTCCGCAAATTCTTTGAAGATGCCGACCCACGCGTTCAGATCGGAGGTACAGTTATTTGCATGGACCATCGCCACAAGATTACCTGTCGGGGTTGTCACCATATCGATTTCCGGATACACATTTGACAGTTCCTTCTCCAGAACAATCATCGCGAATACAGAGGTTCCAGCGGATACATTTCCGGTTCTCTTTGCCACACTGTTGGTTGCAACCATACCGGTTCCCGCATCTCCCTCGGAAGGACAGAGCGGAATTCCGGCTTCCAGGTTTCCGGATACATCCAGCAGCTTTGCGCCTTCTTCGCTCAAAACGCCTGCATGCTCACCCGCTACCAGAACCTTCGGCAGGATCTCCGATAATTTCCACGGATACTTTTTGTCCGCAATCAGCGCTTCGAATTTTTCCACCATATCCCGGCGGTAATCCTTTGTCTCCGGATCGATCGGAAACATTCCGGACGCCTCGCCCACACCAAGGGTTCTCTTACCGGTCAGTTTCCAGTGAATATAGCCGTCCAGGGTTGTGATGAAATCAATCTCCGGCACGTGTGCTTCCTGATTCAGGATCGCCTGATACAGGTGGGCGATGCTCCACCGCTGGGGAATATTGTACTGAAACAGCTCCGTCAGCTTTTCGGACGCTTCCTCAGTAATACTGTTGCGCCAGGTACGGAAAGGCACCAGAAGTTCTCCCTGTTTATTAAATGCCATATAGCCGTGCATCATCGCACTGAAACCGATGGCTCCGATTTTTTTCAGCGTAATGCCATACTGTGCTTTTACGTCCGCTGCCAGCTGCTGATAGCAGTCCTGGAGACCGCCCCAGATATCCTCCAGCGTATAGGTCCAGATACCGTTTTCATATCGGTTTTCCCATTCATGTGCCCCGGACGCAACCGGTGCATTGTCCTCTCCCACCAGAACCGCTTTGATCCGGGTAGAACCAAATTCGATTCCCAGCGCAGTCTTTCCGTTTTCAATCGCCTTTGCTGCAGCATTTTTGTCCATGCTCATATTGATTTCCTCCATTTCTCTATTCTCCGCAACGGATTCCCTGATGATCAGCTCCGGCTGGATCAGGCGTCCGACTTTGCTTTCCTCTTCAGGAACTTTCCGGATTTTCTCCAGAATCAGTTTCGCCGCCATTTCCCCCAGTTTTTCCTGGGGATGGGCGATCGTTGTCAGTCCGATCTCCCCGGCTTTTGCCATCGCAGAATTGTCATATCCGGTCACAGACACATCTTCCGGTATACGAACCCCTTCCCGGCGCAGGGCATCCATGACCTGGATCGCGATCTGGTCATTATAACAGACCACCGCATCAAACACTCTGCCCGTCTCCAGAAACAGCTTCATCATAAGTCCCGGTTTCTGTTTCCGGTCCTCGGTATGAAACCATACCACCAGTTCCGGATCATACGCGATCCCCGCCTCATTGAGGGCGCGGGTATATCCGAGATGCCTCTGTGCTCCCTGGCTGTCATCCGCCTTGAACACCCCGGCAATCTTCCTGTGTCCCTTCTCGATCAGATATCTGGTCAGAAGATAACCGCCCTTACAGTCATCCATCAGAATATGCGGTTTGTCCGTCAGCTGCGGATACCTGCCCTGAATAAAAACATACGGGATTTCGTACTGGTCCAGCATCTGGTAAAGATTCAGATGCCTGCACAGAATCTGGCTCTTGCTCGGTTCTATGATCAGACCGTCGATGGGTTTGTTCAAAAGCTCCTGAAGAACCTTCGCCTCATTGGTACGGCTGTTTCCCGTATTTTTCAGGATGATACTGTACCCGCTGGCAGTCAGCACTCTGTCCATCCCCTGGATCAGTCTTGGAAAAATATAGTCGGAAATATAAGTCGTAACCACCGCTATGTTTTTCGAGTTATGCCTCTGTATCATCCGCTCAGAACAGAACGTACCGCGGCCGTGATACGCTGTGACATACCCCTCGTTTTCCAGGATTGAGAGCGCTTTGCGCACCGTATGGCGGCTGAGTCCATACTGAACCGAAAGCTCATTTTCCGACGGAAGTTTCTCGCCAGCGCGGATACGTCCCGACAGGATTTCTTCTTTCAGTTTTTCCATCAGGATATAGTATTTGGACTTTCCACTCTCCTTTTCCATGACAGACTCCTTTCCGCGGGCTAGAGCATGTTTTAGCATTACTTTCTACAAATTTCCCGCAAAGTGGGGCGTGCAAATTGCAGAAATGAATTTTCAAACACGCTCTAGCATTCAATGTATTAAATTATACAACTTGTACGTTCCTCCCGACAAGTTGTTTTTTGTCAAGCGGGAACAGACAATGCAGAAAACAATTTTCTAACACGCTCAGGCTTTTTCCCAACATTTAAAATTTCTACTTTTCAAAATACATCTGAAAATTCCTGGATTTCCCCATTCTGAGGATGGTGATCCGGACAGACAGACTGAATGAGCATGCCATGGCATACGACAATGACTTTCCTGTAATGGGTGTATTTTTTCAGTACAGTGAGCAGACGTTTTTTCATTGTCTCATAATCTTCCCATTCTTCTTTTCCGTTTGTATAAATTCCCCTGTTGCTGCAAAATTCCCGATAGCTTTTTTCTGCTTTTTCATCTGTTTCGTAAATATAATTTTTATTTGCCAGCCACTCATGCAGATCCGTCTCAACAATAATATCTGCCTGCAATTCCTTCGACAAAATCGCTGCAGTCTGTAATGCCCTTGTATAAGGCGAACTCAGGATCAGATCTGTTCCTGCCAGCCGGGCATCTCTGGATGTCTCCTGAATTTCCCGGATTCCTCTCTCCGAAAGCGGCGCCAAATTCACCCCAAATCCATGATAGATTTTCGTATCCTTCTCTGCATAATCTGCGCTGCCATGCCGGATCAAATAAAACATGATCTCATATCCTCCCTTTCTCCTCCAAACCTTGCCGGCGTCCGTTTTAAAAAACCCCGCAGCCAAATTCCTTCGGCTGCGGGGTTTCCTATTTCCGGTATCTGAGTAAATCAGAATTAAACTCTGGACAGATATTCTCCGGTTCTTGTATCGATTTTGATCACATCGCCCTGGTTAACGAACAGCGGTACCTGTACCGTTGCGCCAGTCTCAACAGTTGCCGGCTTGGTAGCTCCCTGTGCGGTATCTCCCTTGAATCCCGGCTCAGTATCAGTAATCTCCAGTTCTACGAACAGAGGCGCTTCTACTGCGAATACGTTTCCGTTGTAAGAACATACTTTTACCATCTCGTTCTCTTTTACAAATTTCAGAGCGTCACCGATGGTATCTTCGTTCAGAGCGATCTGCTCATAGTTTTCTACATTCATAAAGTAGAACAGATCACCGTCAGAATACAGATACTGCATATCCACGCGCTCGATACGAGCCTGCGGGAATTTCTCTGTCGGACGGAATGTACGCTCTACGACACCACCATTTATAACATTTTTTAATTTGGTTCTTACAAATGCAGCGCCTTTTCCCGGTTTTACATGCTGGAACTCGAGAATCTGAACGACCTGGCCATCAATCTCCAGAGTAACGCCATTTCTAAAATCTCCTGCTGATATCATACGATATTCCTCCTTCAAATGTAACGCCACGAAAAAATACGCGGCATAAGCTTATTATATAATATAATACTTTCTCTGATTTTTCAACTGTTTTTTTGTTCCTGTGCCATTTTTTTCATCCTTTTTCTTGTCTTCCAGCCTATCTTCCGGATTTCTTTTTTGCATAGGACGACAGGACGATCTTTTCCAGCTTCCGCTTCAGCACGATCTGGATCTCCTCCTTGGGATGGATCGGCTTGACCAGAATCTGATAGATCCCGGAGCGTTTGGCGCCATATACGTCCGTAAAGAGCTGATCGCCGACAAATACGGCCTCTTCCCTGGAAATCCCCATAACCTCGCAGGCTTTCAGGTAATTCCCGGTGGACGGCTTATGTGCGTTGGCAATGTAATCGGAACCAACCGCCTCCGCAAAGGGCTCCACCCGGCTCTTCTGGTTGTTGGACAGCAGGCACGTCTGAAATCCGATCCTGCGGAGTTTTTTGAAAAAGCGGATCGCCTCTTTGGTCGCCGGCGCCCCGTGAGGCACAAGTGTGTTGTCAATGTCAAAGATCACTCCCCGGAAACCTTTCCGATACAGATCTTCAAAATCAATTCGGTAGGTGCTGTTCTCCCAGCGTTCCGGATAAAACCTCTCCAGGGAAAACACACCGTATTTTCTCTTTTTGCTCATAACTTCACTCCAGAGTATTTACTTTCCGTTCAGGAATGTCATCATCTCATCGTACTGCTCTTTCATCCGGTCATAGCCGTGCTGATAGAAATTCGTAAGAACCTCATAATTTTGTTCCACACGGGATACCGGCGGAATCTGCGGGCGGATCACATATACCTTGCCCTGAAGTTCCCATTTTTCGATCAGATCCAGCGTACGGTTATAAACTCTGGCGCGGCTGATCAGTGCCCGTGCCAGATTCGGATATTTCCGGTAAGCCGCCAGATACAGTTCTTTGGTATGACTTTTGATCTTCTTCCGGTATCCGTAATTTCTTGTCAGTACGATCACATTTTTCTGATGCCCGTTCTTCAGAGAATGGATGATCGGAATGGAATCAGAAATTCCACCATCCAGATACGGCACGCCGTCCACATACACCATCGGGCTCGCCAGAGGCATACTGCTGGAAGCTCTTGCGATCGCCAGAAGACGCTCTTTGTCGCTCTTTTCCTCCATGTATTCCGCTTTTCCGGTAATGCAGTTGGTCACTACCAGCTGGCATTGAATGGAAGACGAAAAGTAAGTTTCAAAATCAAACGGAAATACCTCCCGCGGGAATCGGTCAAAAATCATATCCATATCGAACAGGCTTTTGTTCCGCAGCATCTTCTTCAAATCTTTGTTCAGATAGCTGTACTGCTTTTCACGGATGATCATGCACTCCCTGGTACGGCCTTTCTGTCTGGAAACGTAATCAATGGCATTGCAGGAACCTGCAGAAACTCCCACCACATAAGGAAAATAACAGTCCTGCTCCATCAGATAGTCCAGCACGCCGGCGGTAAACACCCCTCTGGTGGCTCCGCCTTCCAGTATCAGTCCTTGTTTTTTCATTGTTATCACCATCTTTCCAATGGAAAATTACCATAAATCTGACTTTTTTTCAAGTTTTTTCCTAGAGCGTGTTTGAAAATTCATTCCTGCAATTTCCCGCAAAGTGAGGCGTGCAGATTGCAGGAATGAATTTTCAAACACGCTCTAAAACAACTACCCGGCAGGGAATCCCTCTGCTGCTGTACACTGTGTGACCATCAGCAACCAGCCTGTCTGTCTTCAGGTCGGTTTCCACTGCCGGGTATGTATCCGATTTTCTTACCGCTCACTCAGAGGAATATACGACATTTCCTCCTGAACATTCTTATAAGCCGGACGGATGATCTTATCCGTATTGATCAGCTCTTCCATACGGTGTGCACTCCATCCCACAATTCGCGCACACGCAAACATCGGTGTGTACAGCTCCAGAGGAAGATCCAGCATACTGTAAACAAAACCGCTGTAGAAATCGACGTTGGCGGCAACACCCTTGTAAATGTGCCGTTCCTCACCGATTACCTTCGGCGCAAGCTCCGCGACATTCGAATAGAGGCCAAATTCTTTTTCTCTGTGTTTTTCTTTCGCCAGCTTCTCCACAAAGCTCTTGAACATCTCTGCTCTCGGGTCCGAGATAGAATATACCGCATGGCCCATTCCATAGATCAGTCCTTTCTGATCGAACGCTTCCTTGTGAAGCAGTTTTCTCAGATAAGCGGTGACTTCGTCCTTGTCCTCCCAGTCATGCACCTGTTTTTTCATTTCGTCAAACATGCGCACAACCTTGATGTTCGCTCCGCCGTGTTTCGGACCTTTCAGAGAGCCAAGGGCTGCGGCGATCGCCGAATACGTGTCTGTTCCTGAAGAAGAAACCACGTGGGTCGTAAAGGTTGAATTGTTTCCTCCACCATGCTCCATGTGCAGAACCAGCGCCAGATCCAGGATCGTCGCTTCCAGTTCTGTATATTTTTTATCCGGCCGGAGCATCCGCAGGATATTTTCCGCCGTGGAAAGCTTTTTGGACGGATTATGGATATAAAGGCTCTTTCCCTTTATATAATGATTGTACGCCTGATAGCCGTATACCGACAGCATCGGAAAGACGGAGATCAGCGTCATACACTGACGCAGTACATTGGGGAGACTGGTATCGTCCGCATGAGTATCATAAGCATACAGCGTCAGAACACTTCGTGAAAGCGTATTCATCATATCACGGCTCGGTGCCTTCATGACAACGTCGCGGACAAAGTTTTTCGGCAGCGACTGCTGCGCTTTCAGGATCTCATCAAAATGAGCCAGCTCCTCTTTGTTCGGAAGAGTACCGAACAGCAGCAGATACGCAGTTTCTTCGAATCCCATACGCTTTTCATTCAGGAAGCCTTTGGTCAGATCCAGGATATTGATTCCACGGTAATACAATTCACCGTCACAAGGTGTTTTTACACCGTCAATCTCTTTGTATGCGATGATGTCTGAGATCCTCGTCAATCCCGCCAGGACTCCGACACCGTTCAGGTCACGCAGCCCCCGCTTTACTTCATACTTGCTGTACAGTTCCGCATCCATTTTGGAATGCTCCAGACATTCGTTTGTCAGTGCTTCGATTTCCGGTGTTACTTTCATATTAAATGCCATATGCTCATTCCCCTTTCTTAATCCTTTGAGCTTTGTTCTGTCTCGACAGTTTCCTTATAATTTTCTTCCTCCTTCTTCTTGTTTTGTATCTTGACTCCTGCAAGTTTATGAGTGCGCCGGTTGACCTCCCTGCGGAGCGGTATAAACACAAGCATGCCGATGATTCCGAAGAGGCTTCCTCCCACGGTCACCGCTACCAGGGTCCATATCCCCGGCAGTCCAATGGAGCCCCCGACCACCCTTGGGTAAATCAGATTTCCTTCAATCTGCTGAACCACCAAAAATATAATAATAAAAATCAGAGCTCTCAGCGGATTCTCGGTCAGGATCAGGAACGCGCCTACGATACACCCGATAAACGCGCCGAAAATCGGGATCAGCGCTGTGAATCCAATAAAAACTGCAATCAACGGTGCATACGGAAATCTTCCGATGCTCAGGATCACAAAAAAGATTGTCCCGAGAATGCAGGCTTCCAGACATTGACCCGTCAAAAATCTGGAAAAGGTTGTGTAACATAACTGAGAAACCTCAAGAACCTCCGCAACCAGTTTTTCCGGCAGAAACGCGTACAACAGTTTTTTCAGCTGCCGGCCGTATTTTTCCTTTTTTGCCAGAAGATAGCAGGCAAACACCAGCGCGATAATTGCCTCTGCAACACTGGTGAACAGTGTTCCTGCAATGGACCATACTGTATTCACCGTATCCGACATCACAGAAGTAGCGCCGCTTTTCAAAAAGGTAGTCACCGTATTCAGAACCGAATCCCAGTCAATCTGGTCCAGGCTGCTCTCAAAAAACGGTTCGATCTGCTCCCATGTTTCAGGAGAATTTTTCAGAACCGTATGTTCCAGCCAGTCTGCCAGGATCGGCATTCCCATCTGGATGTTGCTGACAAGCCGTCCGCTCGCCTGGGCAAGCTGGGGAATTCCATAAGAAAAAATCAGAACAATGATCGCAATCCAGATCAGGATCGCCAGAATCATGCTGACCGGACGCCGCATGCGCTGCAGATACGGATTGTTTTTTGTGTATTGATTGCGGAAAATATGGCGTTCCAGAAAGCTCATCATGATATTGATGGCGAACGCCAGCGCAGCTCCGATGATGAATGGCGCAAACAGACCAAGCAGTTTGATCGCTCCGCTCCAGAGAGATTTGATATTGATTCCTGCAATGATCACCACAACGGTGAAAACAATCAGGAACTCAAGGCTGCGCATCGTTTTTTTGTCCAATTTCAATCTCTTCCACCCCTCACCCGAAGTTTCCAATTAAAATACAGATTATTCTCGGCAATTGATTCTGCCGATCAGAAAACGAAGAATTTCCTGCGGAAAGTTCGTTGAATATAGTATACCATTATTTTTGCGGTAAGTATACTGAATTTTTTATTAATTCTTGTTACATTTCGAAGACAACCTGTATTTTTTCTTCTATTGCGTCAAATTTTTATAAATAAAAACGGCAGTATCCAGTACAGATCGAACAGTTTTTCATGCTGTTCTGTACCGGATACTGCCGGAAATTCACTTATTCGCATACATGATCCAGTCCCTGTGCCAGAATCGTCGACACGTGGGAGTCTGCGAGAGAATAAAAAACCGTTTTTCCCTCCCTGCGGTATTTCACCAGTTCCATCTGTTTGAGAACCCGGAGCTGATGGGAAATCGCACTCTGGCTCATACCAAGCAGTTCCGCAATATCGCAGACGCACATTTCCTGGCGTGCAAGCGCGAAGAGAATACGGATCCTGGTCGGATCGCCAAAGGTTTTAAACAATTCCGCCATCTGGTACAGGATCTCATCCGAAGGAATCTCCTCTCTGGAAATATGATGGTGATGATGGCATTCTGTACACACCAGGATATCTTCTCCCTGGTCTTTTTCTTTCTTCATGAAACGTGCTCCCTTCTGTCTTTTCCTTCTGCTGTATCCGCTGTCCTCTGCCTGAAGCTTTGTACAGACAGCATTATCTCTGTCGGTAGCCGTCCAGAAATTCTCCCAGTTTTTTCACAGCGGTTTCCAGCGTTCTCAGATCCGGCAGATAAACGATCCGGAAATGGTCCGGATTGATCCAGTTAAATCCGGTTCCCTGAACCACCAGAACCTGTTTTTCCCGAAGGAAATCCAGAGCAAACTGAGCGTCATCGTGAATATTGAACCTGGCGGCGTCCAGCTTCGGAAAGATATAGAAAGCAGCCTTCGGCTTTTTCACTGTGATACCGGGAATTTCCTTCAGCGCCTCGTAAATATAATTTCTCTGTTCGTAGATCCGTCCGCCGGGCACAATATACTCATTGACGCTCTGATAGCCTCCAAGAGCTGTCTGGACGATCGATTGTGCCGGAACATTGGAACACAGGCGCATGTTGGAGAGCATATTGAGACCCTCCACGTACCCTTTCGCTTTATCCTTGGCTCCGCTGAGCACCATCCAGCCAATGCGGAAGCCGGCGATCATATGAGACTTGGAAAGTCCGGAAAAGGTCACGCAGAATACGTCGGGAGCCAGCGACGCGATGGACGTGTGCTTCAGGCCATCCATAACCAGCCGGTCATAAATTTCATCCGAAAAAATGATCAGCTCATGCTCCCGCGCAATCCGGACAATTCCTTCCAGCACATCGTCCGGATAAAGGGCTCCGGTGGGGTTGTTGGGATTGATGATAACGATCGCCTTGGTCCTGTCGGTGATCTTCTTTTCAATATCCTGGAGATCCGGATACCAGTCGGACTCCTCATCACAGATATAATGAACCGCTTTTCCCCCTGCCAGCGTCGCGCACGCTGTCCACAGAGGATAATCCGGTGCTGGGACCAGGATCTCATCCCCATCGTCCAGAAGCGCCTGCATCGCCAGATTGATCAGTTCGCTGACACCGTTTCCCGTATAGATGCCATCCATCGAAACATTCGGAATCTTCTTGTTCTGGCAGTACTGCATGATTGCCTTGCGTGCCGCAAAGATTCCTCTGGAATCCGAATAGCCCTGAGAATCCTTTACATTGGTCATCATGTCCTCGATGACCTCCTGGGGCGCGGAAAAGCCAAAAGGCGCGGGATTTCCGATATTCAGCTTCAGGACACGCCTGCCCTGGGCTTCCATGCGCCCTGCTTCCTCCACAACCGGACCCCGCACATCGTACAGTACATTGTCAAGTTTGGAAGATTTATTGAATATTCGCATATGAAATACTCCTTCTTTCTTCGAAGGTCAGGCCAGCATCATCCTGTCATTGGCAAACTCTTCTCCGCTTGCCTGCTCGAATTTTTTCAGAAGCTGGGATACCTTGAGATTTTTCTTTTCTTCTCCGGCAACATCGTAGATCACCTTGCCGTTATGCATCATGATCAGACGGTTTCCGTGAGTGATTGCATCTTTCATATTATGCGTTACCATCATCGCTGTCAAGTGGTGTTCTTCAATAATCCTGTCAGAAATTTCCAGTACCCTTGCCGCCGTTTTCGGGTCCAGAGCCGCCGTATGCTCATCCAGCAGAAGCAGTTTCGGCTTTTTTAGTGATGCCATCAGCAGCGTGATCGCCTGACGCTGACCGCCGGAGAGAAGTCCCACCTTGCTGGTCAGCCGATCTTCCAGCCCCAGATTCAGTACGCGCAGCTGCTCCTGAAAGGATTCTCTTTCTTTCTTCGTGATACCCCATCGCAATCCGCGGTGCTGACCTCTTCTCGCGGCAATCGCCATATTATCCTCGATGGACATGGTAGCCGCCGTTCCCGTCATCGGATCCTGAAAGACTCTTCCGAGAAAGGCGGCACGTTTATATTCCGGAAGCCGTGTGATATCCGCTCCGTCCACGATGATCTTTCCCTGGTCGATTGGAAACACTCCTGCCAAGGCATTCAGCATCGTAGATTTTCCGGCGCCGTTTCCTCCGATGATCGTGACAAAATCCCCTTCGTTCAGCGTCAGATTCAAACCGTCCAGAGCTACTTTCTCATTGATCGTCCCCGGATTAAATGTTTTATGAATATCCTGAATTTCCAGCATCGCACTCATGATCTCACAGCTCCCTTCTTTTTCGAATATTTCTGCCGCAGATACGGGATGGACAAAAAGCATGCGACAACGACTGCCGAAAACAGCTTCATATAATCTGACGGCATCTTAAGCCACAGCACCAGCCCGATGACCACATAATACAGGATCGCACCGATGAATACGGCAAACAAAGTATAAGCAAAGGCAATCTTTCTGCCCGCACAGATTTTTTCAAACAATACCTCACTGATGATCACCGCCGCCAGGCCAATGACGATGGCGCCGCGTCCCATATTGACATCCGCGCTTCCCTGATACTGGGCGTAAATACCTCCGCTGAGCCCTACCAGGCCGTTGGAAATCATCAGCGCCAGCACTTTGCAGAAATTCGTGTTGATTCCCTGCGCGCTTGCCATTTGAGGGTTACAGCCAGTCGCACGGATGGACGCGCCAAGTTCCGTTCCGAAAAACCAGTACAGCAGCGCGATCAAGAGGATCGCACACAGGATCATACGCAGGAAAAAGGCAATCCTCACGTCCATCTCTGCCGTTACATAACGCAGGGACGCCACCAGTTCATACTGATCCACATTGATCGCCTGGTTTGCCTTTCCCATAATTCCCAGGTTGATGGAATACAGGGAAATCTGGGTCAGAATACTGGCAAGGATTCCCGGAATGCCCAACGCCGTATGCAGGATGCCGGTGACAAATCCGGCAGCCATGCCCGCCAGAAACGCGAACACAAGCGCCAGAACCGGATGCATGCCGCCCCGGATCAGGACGACGGCAACTGCACCTCCGGTCACCATGGAACCGTCCACGGTAAGATCCGCAAAATCCAACAGACGATAGGTAATATATACCCCCAGCGCCATAATTCCCCAGATAATTCCCTGAGCCACATTTCCAGGGAGCGCACGGACAAACGCTGCCGGATCCAGGGAAGAAAAATATGCAAGTATCATGATCTCTCTACCTCTCCTTATTCTCTTTTTCTGTCATTTCTTTCATCCGCCGATGAAAAAAGGGCTGTGTTCAAGCAATGTTTCCCGCTCAATGACAGCCCTTTCTATTTTCTGCGGCCGCAGGTGATTATTTATCCTTCGATTGCTTCATATCCTTCCGGCACGGTGATGCCCAGTGATTCGCAAAGCGCCGGATTGTACATCTTGGTAACATTCGGTGCGCTCTCGATCTCCATAGTTGCCACGTCTGCACCGTTGACCAGTATATCGTAAGCCATTTCACCTGCTTTGTATCCAATATCATAATAGCTGATGGAAAGCGTTGCAATGCCGCAGCCGGAGCAGATGCCCTGTTCGCCTGCAACGACAGGGATACCTGCCGGTTCACAGACATTGTTGATCAATTCCGCGTTGGACGCCATCGTATTGTCCGTCGGAATA
>CABUPZ010000053.1 GCA_902493585.1 uncultured Fusicatenibacter sp.
TTATGTCCTGCTGGCGATTCTGCTGTGCGTATCTCTGATCGGAATGCAGGAACTGTACCGCGCCATGCATGTGCGCAAGGAAGGGTTCGGCGCGCTGGAACTGGTCAGCTATGGCGGCATTCTTCTGATTTATCTGCTGCTGATCCCGGGGGACCCGGCGTATCCGATGATGGGTGTGATCGCGTCGCTGATCCTGATCATGTGTGTGTACGTGTTCTGTTATCCCGCCTATCATGCGGAGCAGATCATGGAGGCGTTTTTCGGCGTTGTTTATGTGGGAGTCATGCTGTCCTATATTTATCAGACCCGGATGCTGCCGGGCGGGCAGTTCCATGTGTGGCTGATCTTCCTCTGTTCCTGGGGATGTGACACCTGTGCGTACTGTGTCGGCGTTCTGATCGGAAAGCATAAGATGGCGCCTGTCCTCAGCCCGAAAAAGTCCATCGAAGGCGCAGTGGGAGGCGTAGCAGGAGCAGTGCTCCTCGGTGTGATTTATGCGTTCTTCACCAAGGGCGGTATGGTGGAGTATGGAATCATCTGCGGCGTGGGCGCGCTGATCTCCATGGTGGGTGATCTGGCGGCCTCGGCGATCAAGAGAAATCAGGGGATCAAAGATTACGGAAAATTGATTCCGGGACACGGCGGGATCCTGGACCGGTTCGACAGTGTGATTTTTACTGCGCCGGTCATCTATTATCTGTCGTTGTTCCTGATTTCCTGAGAAAACAGGAGGAACGGATATGGAAGAATACAAAAAGAAAATAGCGGTGCTGGGATCCACAGGATCCATCGGAACCCAGACGCTGGATGTCGTCCGGGCGAACGGCGATCTTGAAGTGGAAGCGCTCAGTGCGGGAAGCAATATTGACCTTCTGGAACAGCAGATCCGGGAATTCCGCCCGAAGCTTGCGGCGGTTTACCAGGAGGAGAAAGCGGTTCAGTTGAGAGAACGGCTCCGGGATATGGAGGTCAGGGTCGTGTCCGGGATGGACGGACTGCTGGAACTGGCAGTGATGCCGGAAACGGAGATCCTGGTCACGGCGATCGTCGGGATGATCGGGATCCGTCCGACCATCGCAGCCATCGAAGCGGGGAAGGACATCGCCCTGGCGAACAAAGAGACACTGGTGACCGCCGGTCATCTGATCATGCCGCTGGCAAAAGAAAAGGGTGTGAAGATCCTGCCGGTGGACAGCGAGCATTCGGCAATCTTTCAGTGTCTGTCCGGTGAGGAAAGACGCGGTGTTGACAAACTGCTGATCACTGCGTCGGGAGGTCCTTTCCGGGGAAAGAAACGGGAGGAACTGCGGAAGGTGACGGTGGAGGACGCGCTTCGTCATCCTAACTGGTCCATGGGACATAAGATCACCATTGATTCCGCGACTCTGGTCAACAAAGGTCTGGAGGTGATGGAAGCCCGCTGGCTGTTCGATGTGGAGCTGGATGACATTCAGGTGGTGGTTCAGCCAAAGAGCATTATTCATTCCATGGTACAGTTCCGCGACGGAGCAGTGATGGCTCAGCTGGGCACGCCGGATATGAAGCTGCCGATCCAGTACGCTCTGTATTATCCGGAGCGCCGTTATCTGGAGGGAGAACGCCTGGATTTCCGGACACTGAAAGAGCTTACGTTTGAAGAACCGGATACGGAAACCTTCGAGGGACTTCCGCTGGCAGTGCGTGCTTCTAGGGAGGGCGGTACGATGCCGACCATATTCAATGCGGCAAATGAACGCCTGGTAGCGAAATTCCTGCACAGAGAGATCGCTTTTCTGGATATTTACGATGGGATCCGGGGCGCGATGGAGCATCATCGAAAGAAAGAAAACCCGTCTCTGGAAGAGATCCTGGATGCAGAGAGAGAAGCCTGGGAATGGGTGGATCAGACCTTTTGAGATTGACGGAAATTATCATTAAGAAATCTGGAGGAGACTATGATTATTATCATCGCCATTTTGATCTTCAGCCTGATCATTATTTTTCATGAGCTGGGACATTTTCTGCTGGCGAAAGCAAACCATATCACCGTGACAGAGTTTGCGGTCGGTATGGGGCCGATACTTTTGAAGACAACCAGAGGGGAGACTACGTATGCGCTGAAACTGTTGCCGTTCGGCGGCTCCTGCGCAATGCTGGGAGAAGATGAGGAGGAAAGCGGAGAGGGATCCTTCAACAGTAAATCTGTTTGGGCAAGGATGGCGGTGATCGCGGCAGGACCGGTGTTCAATCTGATTCTTGCATTCTTTCTGTCTATTATTGTGATCAGCTATTCGGGCAGCGGACCGGCGAGGGTAGTGGAAGTGGCGGAAGGTTCGCCGGAAGCGGAAGCCGGTCTGGAAGCGGGGGATGTGATCACTTCCTACAATGGGAGACACATTTCTCTTGGAAAGGAACTGAGCACCACGGTTTCCATGCATGGAATTCCGACGGATGAGATCCGTCTGACGGTGGAGCGGGACGGCGAGGTCAGGGAGATCGTATATGCTCCCACTGCAACGACACAGTACCGTCTTGGCTTCAGTTATGACGAAGATCCTGACGGAGCCCTGGTCATTTCGGTGGAGAAAGGGCTTCCCATGGAGCAGGCAGGCATCCAGGCGGGAGATGTGGTGACAGGGATTAATGGCACAGACATTGACAGCCGGGAAGCGCTGATGGAATATCTGGAGCAGAATCCACTGAGCGGGGATTC
Source organism: uncultured Fusicatenibacter sp. (assembly GCA_902493585.1). Lineage (GTDB taxonomy): Bacteria > Bacillota > Clostridia > Lachnospirales > Lachnospiraceae > Fusicatenibacter. The sequence continues at coordinate 2,693 of CABUPZ010000053.1, forward strand.
GGTGACATTGACGTATCTGCACAATGGAGATGAACATCAGGCGGTACTGATTCCGGAGATGAACACCTATGCCAGCCTGAATTTCAGCTACAGCCTGCGGGAAGATCAGTCTTCTCTGGGAATTCTGAAATACAGTGCGCTGGAAGTGAAATACTGGATTGAGATGGTGATCGACAGCCTTGGCATGCTGTTCACAGGTCAATATGGACTCGGTGACCTGTCCGGTCCGGTGGGCGTTGTGGATGCCATCGGAAAGTCCATTGATTCTGCAAAGCCTTACGGTATTATAATGGAGATCATGACGGCGCTGAATATGGCAATCCTTCTGTCGGCGAACCTGGGCGTCATGAACCTGATCCCGTTCCCGGCGCTGGACGGCGGACGCCTTGTTTTTCTGATTGTAGAAGCGATCCGGAGAAAACCAGTGAAGCGCGATGTGGAAGGAATGATCCATTTCGGCGGACTGATCCTGCTGATGGTGCTGATGGTTTACGTTCTGATCAACGACGTAGGACGAATCCTGTAGGATAGGGTAACGATCCAGCCGGGATTGCGCAGACTGTATGAAAACATGGTGCCTGCGGACATCCGTCCTGTTGCGAAGCGATTTTACATGGACGGATGCCGTACCGTTCAACTGACTGAATTGTTATAGAAAGAAATTGGAAAGAAAACCTCATACACTGCATATGGTAGAACAAATGCAGTGTATGAGGTTTTTTTATGGCAAAAATACAGATGCAGCAGGATATGATCGACAGAGGAAAGCTGCAGGTATGGGTCAATACAAGACTGCAGGGGAGGCCGATCCCAAATGCAAGGGTTTCTATTTCCTATTCGGGAAGTCCTCAGAATATCATTGAGGAGGTGCAGACGGACAGTGACGGAAGGACTCCGGTGCTGGATCTGCCGACGCCGCCGCTGGAGTACAGCCTTTCACCCAATGTCAACCAGCCGTACTCAGAGTATACGGTCAAGGTGGAGGCGCAGGGGTACGGCGCGGTGGAGGTGACCGGTTCGGAATTGCTGTCGGGGCAGTCTTCGGTCCAGCCGGTGGAGATGGATGTGATAGAACCCAACGATTCCTTTGAGGATATCGCAATCCCGGACCATACCCTGTTCGGGGATTATCCGGAGAAAATTCCGGAGGATGAGATCAAGCCGATGGATGAAACCGGAGAGATTGTTCTCAGCCGGGTGGTGGTTCCGGAGTATGTGGTGGTACACGACGGAAGTCCTTCGGATTCCACAGCGAAGGATTATTATGTACGTTATCGGGATTATATCAAGAATGTGGCGTGCTCGGGGATTTATGCCACATGGTCGGCTGCTACGATACGCGCTAATGTGCTGGCGATCATGTCATTTACGCTGAATCGCGTTTATACCGAATGGTACAGGAATAAGGGATACGATTTTACCATCACCTCATCGACGGCATACGATCATAAGTGGATCTACGGAAGAAACATTTTTGATGACATTTCGCTGATTGTTGACGAGCTTTTTTCCAACTATCTGTCCAGACCAAACGTCAGGCAGCCGATCCTTACCCAGTATTGTGACGGCAGAAGAGTACAGTGCCCCGACTGGATGCGTCAGTGGGAAAGTCAAGAGCTTGGGGAACAGGGGTATTCGGCGATACAGATCCTGCGGAGGTTTTACGGTCAGGATATGTATATCAATACCGCAGAGGAAATTTCAGGAATCCCGGCTTCCTGGCCGGGCTACGATCTGGACATCGGCGCATCCGGACAAAAGGTAAGGCAGCTTCAGGAACAGCTGAATACCATTGCGGATGTATACACCTCTCTGCCGCAGGTGGAGATCAGCGGCAATTTCGATGAAAATACCAGAGAGGCTGTCATGGCGTTCCAGAAGCTGTTCAAACTGCCGGTCAGCGGAATCGTGGATTATCCGACCTGGTATAAGATACAGGCGATTTATGTGGCGGTCACGAGGATCGCGGAACTGAATTAATCGGTAAAAAGATAAACCTGGACTGTCTCGCGTATTGCAGAAAGTCCAGGTTTATCTTTTTACAGAGAGTTATGGCAGCTGCCTATCTGGTTCGAAAAAACATTCTGCGTAATTACTCCGATTATTTTGCGGATGCACCGGCGGAATGATTTTTGCGGCGGCGTCTTTCATGACCGAAATCGCTGAAATTTTTATGAGAAGTTCTTTCCTCTGACCGGCGCTGGGTTTCACGGCGGTTGGAGTCCTGATTCCGGCTGCTGTGTCCATCTTTTCGACGACGGCTGCCGCGCTGAGTTTCTTCCTTAGATTGACCGTCTCGGAAGTTTCTTCCGGAGCGGTTCCGTCTGCCGCTGCGGGAGAAAGAACCGGCGGAAGCACGTTTTGGAGCGGGACGTGAGACGACATCCTGTAAAGAAGCGGTGCGTCGGTTCTTTTTCTGCGTTCTTTCGCATAACAATGCGGCGATTTCCCTGGCGGCGATTCCTTCCTGTTCCAGCGAATCAATGAAGGCAAGCCATTTTTCGTCGATCCCTTCGCTGAGCTGCTCTTTCAGAGAATTTTTGAATTCCGTTTCACGTTGTTCCAGAATGGAAGCGGTGGTTGGAAGCGGCCGCTCTTCAATCTGCGCGTGAATGTACCGTTCGATTTCCCGTAGATGGGAGAGCTGTACCCGGCCTGCAACCAGCGTGTAGCTGGCGCCTTCTCTTCCTGCTCTTCCAGTACGGCCGATCCGGTGGACGTAGTATTCCAGCTCCTGAGGAACGTCGTAGTTGAAGACCGCATCCACATCTTCCACGTCGATGCCGCGTGCCGCTACATCGGTGGCGATCAGCAGGCGGATCCTGCCGGATTTGAAATCTCTCATGACGGCATTCCGCTGGTTCTGCTTCATATCTCCGTGAAGTCCGGCGCAGCGGTAGCCGAAGTCGCTGAGGATGGAGGAGAGTTCGTCCACCATGCTCTTGGTGTTGCAGAAGATCAGTGCCCGGCGCGGGGCAGAGGCTTCCAGCAGCAGGCGGAGCGCATCGTTTTTCTGATCCTTTGGAACATAATAGAAGCTCTGGTCGATCTTTGCGGCCGTGCGCTTTCCCTTATCTGCTTTGACAAAGACCGTCTCGGTCTGAAATTCTTCGGTGATCTTGATGATTTCCGGGGACAGGGTGGCGCTGAACAGGATGGTCTGGCGTTCTGCAGGAGCACTTCCGAGAATGGTCCGGATATCGTCGATAAATCCCATATTCAGCATTTCGTCCGCTTCGTCCAGAACCACTGTTTTCAGGTGGTCGAGTTTCAGTGTCCTGCGGCGCATGTGATCCATCACACGGCCGGGGGTTCCTACGACGATACGGGCTTTTTTCAGCGCGCGGATCTGGTTGTCCATTGGCTGGCCGCCGTAAATGCAGGCGACGCTGATACATGGCAGATATTTTGCGTATTTCCGGATCTCTCCGGTGATCTGCAGAGCCAGCTCGCGGGTCGGTGCAAGGATCAGCACACTGGAACGGTCTTCGTTCTCCGCGGTTCTCTGGACGATCGGAATGCCGAAAGCGGCTGTTTTACCGGTTCCGGTGCTGGAACGTCCGGTGACGTCCTGACCTTCCAGGATGGAGGGAATCGAACCTGCCTGAATATCGGTGGCCTGTTCGTATCCCATTTCGGATATGGCGCGGAGAATTTCGCTTCTTAAATTCAGTTCATTAAAATTCATGTAATTACCTGTTCTTTCTATTAATAATACAAATTCAGACGTGCTGACAAAAAAAATAGAGAGGAACCTGTTCGGAACCTCTCCGTACATGCGGGAGATGGGACTTGAACCCACACGATTGCAATAACCACCAGATCCTTAGTCTGGCCTGTCTGCCAATTCCAGCACTCCCGCATCTTTTATGTTTTTCTTCGTCTCTTGCCTGACGACAAAAGTTATTATAGCACCCACTTTTCGATTCGTCAACAACTTTTTTGAAAAAATTTGAAAAAAATAAAAGGAAATGTAAATGGGGTGTAGAATAATAAAAATAGGGAAGATTCCGAACAGAGCGGAAACAGGAGTATGGGAGGAGGCAGTTTATGAATATTCGGGAGACATTTGAGGAGAGAGAATTTCAGACACTGAGCCCGCATGCGGCCCACAGCAGAAATTCCAGAGGAAGGGAACGGTATGAGCCGGAGTGTGATATCCGTACCGTTTATCAGCGGGACAGAGACAGGATCCTCCACTCAAAGGCATTCCGGCGCCTGAAAGACAAGACGCAGGTGTTTCTGTCTCCCCAGGGAGATCATTACCGGACCAGACTGACCCATACGCTGGAAGTTTCGCAGACGGCGCGCACAGTCGCCAGAGCTCTGAAGCTGAATGAGGATCTGGTGGAGGCGATCGCGCTTGGCCATGATCTTGGACATACTCCTTTTGGCCATGCCGGGGAAGCGGCGCTGAATGCCATCCACCCCGGCGGTTTCCGGCACGCGGAACAGAGTGTGCGTGTGGTGGAAGTTCTGGAAAAGGAAGGGAAAGGATTGAACCTGACCTGGGAGGTCCGTGACGGGATCCTCAATCACCGGACGGCGGGAAGCCCTTCGACTCTGGAGGGGCAGGTGGTGCGGCTGTGTGATAAGATTTCCTATATCCACCATGATATGGATGATTCGATCCGTGCCGGCCTTCTGTCGGAGGATGATATCCCGATCACTCTGCGGGTGGTGCTGGGAGATACCTGTCGGGAGCGGCTGAACACCCTGATCCATGATATGGTGGAAAGCAGCCTTGGCAAGGACAGTATCCGCCAGTCGCCGGAGATGGCGGAGGCGATGAAGCTTCTGCGGGAGCTGATGTTTGCCAATGTCTACCGCAGCTCCGTTGCAAAAAAAGAGGAGGTAAAGGCAAAGAGAATGCTGACAGAATTGTATGAATATTATACGGAACATCCGGATCAGCTGTCCGGTGAGTATCAAAGGCTCATCGAACGGGGAGAGAAGAAAGAACAGGTGGTCTGCGATTATATTTCCGGAATGACAGATCAGTATTCGATACATAAATTTCAGGAAATTTACGTGCCCAAATCCTGGGCCGTATACTGAAACGGGGGAGGAAAAAACATGCGTTATTCTGACGACCTGATTGAGGAAGTGAGGATGAAAAACGACATCGTAGATGTCATATCCGGCTACGTGAAGCTGACGCGGAAAGGAAGCTCCTATTTCGGACTTTGTCCTTTTCATAATGAGAAGTCCCCATCTTTTTCCGTCAGTCCCGGCAAACAGATGTATTACTGTTTCGGGTGCGGAGCCGGTGGAAATGTGTTTACGTTTCTGATGGAATATGAAAATTATACCTTTGTGGAAGCGCTGAAATTCCTGGCGGAGCGTGCCGGGATCGAACTTCCGCAGATCGAGTATTCCAAGGAAGCAAAGGAGCAGGCGGATCTGAAGACACGTCTGCTGGAGATCAACAAACAGGCGGCAAAGTTCTATTATTACCAGCTCCATACATCCAGAGGAGCGCAGGGGCTTGCCTATTTGAAGGGCAGAGGCCTTTCGGATGAGACGATCCGGAAATTCGGCCTTGGGTATTCGGACCGGTATGGAGATCTGCTCTATAAATATCTGAAGGAGAAAGGGTATTCCGATGAGCTGCTTCGCCAGTCGGGGCTGTTCCTTGCGGACGAGGTGCACGGGATGCAGGACAAGTTCTGGAATCGTGTAATCTATCCGATCATGGATGTGAACAGCCGTGTGATCGGTTTTGGAGGCCGTGTGATGGGGGATGCGAAGCCGAAATACCTGAATTCTCCGGAGACCAAGATTTTTGACAAGAGCCGGAACCTGTACGGGCTCAATGCTGCCCGCTCCTCCCGCAGAAAGAATCTGATCATCTGCGAGGGATACATGGATGTGATTTCCATGCATCAGGCGGGATTTACCAACGCGGTGGCGTCTCTGGGAACGGCGCTGACGTCTCTGCAGGCAAGCCTGCTGAAGCGGTACACGGACGAAGTGCTGATTATCTATGACAGCGATGAGGCGGGTGTCCGGGCGGCGCTGCGGGCAATCCCTCTGCTGAAAGGAGTCGGGCTGAATACCAGGGTGGTCAATTTAAGACCTTATAAGGACCCGGATGAATTTATCAAGGCGGAAGGCGCGGAAGCCTTCGAACAGCGGCTGGCGGAGGCGGAGAACAGTCTGCTCTATGAGATCCGGATGAAAGAGAGTCAGTTTGATCTGAAAGATCCTCAGGGGAAGAGTGATTTTCTCCATGAGGCGGCGATGCGTCTGGTGACCATCGAGGACGAGATCGAGCGCAACAGTTACATCGAAGCAGTGGCGCGGAATTACGGCGTTTCTGTGGAGAGTATGCGCAAGGAAGTGGCGAAACTGGCGCTGCAGGGCGCCGGGATCCGTGAACCGGCTGCTCCAAAGTCGGGGATCCACTCGAAAAAGGAGCGGGAGACGGGAACAGACAAGGCACAGAAACTGATGCTGACCTGGCTGACTTCCTATCCCCAGCTGATCGGCGAGATCCGGAAGTATATCACGCCGGAGGATTTCACCACCGCCCTGTATCACCAGATTGCGGAAATGATCTATCTCCAGTACCAGGAAGGGCAGGTCAATCCGGCCAGACTTCTGAATCAGTTTGTGGATTCGGAGGAACAGAAAGAGGTGGCAGGCCTGTTCAATGCCAGAATCCCTCTGGAGACAGAGGAGGAGCGGCAGCATGCCCTTGTGGATGTGATCTGCAATATGAAAGAAAACAGCATCGCTTATCGTTCCGCTCATATGGATGTAACGGATATGACGGCGCTGCAGAAGCTGATGGCTGACAAGAAAATGCTGGAAAAATGGAAAGCCGGCGGCCTGACGCTGAATCTGGACGGACAGTAAGAATTGCTGAAAAGTCACGATTATTTTGTAATGCTCAGGATAAAATATAAACAAGCTATGGAAGGATGGAAACTCTATGGAATTTGATAAAGAAAAATTCATGGAAAAAGTAAAAGGACTTGTGGCGCTTGCCAAGAAAAAGAAAAATATGCTGGAATACCAGGAAATCAGCGATTTCTTTCAGGATATGCCGCTGGATGCGGATCAGATGGAAAAAGTATTTGATTATCTGGAAAAGAGCGGCATCGACGTGCTGCGTCTCTCAGATATGTCGGAGGATATTGATATTGCCGCTGACGACAAGCTGCTGCTTCTTGACGATGATGACATCGATCTGTCTGAGGAAGAAGAGATCGATATGGAAAATATCGATCTGTCCGTTCCGGAAGGCGTCAGCATCGAGGATCCGGTGCGTATGTATCTGAAGGAGATCGGAAAGGTTCCGCTTCTTTCCGCAGAGGAGGAGATCAGTCTGGCTCAGCGTATGGAGGAAGGCGACGAGGAGGCGAAGAAACGTCTGGCGGAGGCAAACCTTCGTCTGGTCGTATCCATCGCGAAACGTTATGTGGGACGTGGCATGCTGTTCCTGGATCTGATCCAGGAGGGAAATCTTGGTCTGATCAAAGCGGTAGAAAAGTTTGATTACCGGAAAGGATACAAATTTTCTACCTATGCAACCTGGTGGATCCGTCAGGCGATCACCCGTGCCATTGCAGACCAGGCACGTACCATTCGTATTCCGGTGCATATGGTAGAGACAATCAACAAGCTGATCCGCGTTTCCCGTCAGCTGCTGCAGGAGCTTGGGCGTGAACCTACTCCGGAAGAGATCGCCGAAGAAATGCATATGTCTGTGGAGCGTGTCCGTGAGATTCTGAAGATTTCTCAGGAGCCGGTTTCCCTGGAAACGCCGATTGGCGAGGAGGAGGACAGCCACCTGGGCGACTTTATCCAGGACGACAATGTTCCGGTTCCGGCGGATGCCGCGGCGTTTACGATGCTGAAAGAACAGCTGGAGGAGGTGCTGCGTCTGCGTTTCGGACTGGACGATGGCCGTGCGCGTACGCTGGAAGAGGTAGGAAAAGAGTTCAATGTCACCCGTGAGCGTATTCGTCAGATTGAGGCGAAGGCTCTGAGAAAACTCCGCCATCCCAGCCGTTCCCGTAAGCTGAAGGATTATCTGGATTAAGGTGCCAGGTATGCAGTTGTCAAAAAGATTGCGGGCGGTGGCGGAGTTTGTGACACCGCAGGGCCGCCTGGCAGATGTGGGGACAGATCATGCGTATGTCCCCATCTGCCTGATGGAGGAAAAGAAGATTTCCGGGGCGGTTGCCATGGATATTGTGGACGGGCCGCTGCAAAGAGCCAGGGAGAACATTGCCGCTCATCATCTGGAAACGCAGATTGAGACGAGAAAATCCGACGGACTGGAGGCGCTGCGCCCCGGAGAAGTGGACACGATCGTGATCGCCGGTATGGGCGGTCTGCTGATCTGTCGGATCTTGGAACAGGGACGGGAGGTGGCGGCGACGGTTCCGGAATGGGTGCTGGAGCCGCAGTCCGATACGGATAAGGTACGGGCATATCTGCTGGAACAGGGGTATCATATCTGCGACGAGGACATGGTCCTGGAGGACGGAAAATATTATCCGGTGCTTCAGGTCAGAGCAGGAAGAGAGCAGACGCCTTATGAGCCTGTGGAACTGATTTACGGGCGTCACCTGCTTCGGAAAAGACATCCGGTACTGCGCAGCTATCTGGAAAAGGAGATCTGTTCTTACCGGAAATTGCTGGAAAATCTTGCGCAGTCATCCGGAGAGCGTGTCCGGGTGAGAGAAAAGGAAATCAGAGAGGTTTTAAAGCTGGCAGAGCAGGCGCTTCAGCTTGTGAACCGTCCGTCTGTGAATGATTAAATTCGTTATAGCACTACAGCCGCCGTGCCGGAAGCCGGCGGCTGTATAAAAGTCAAAAAGCATCTGGAGGAGGCTATATGGAGAGAGAGATTTGTCAGGTGACGATCGGATCAAAGACCTATGAGTATCCAGGGGGAACCTCATATCTTGTCATTGCCAGGGAAATGCAGGAACATTACCGATATCCCATTGTACTGGTCACTGTGGACGGCAGACTTTGTGAACTGCACAAACGGTTGAAGAAGTCCTGCAGGCTGGAGTTTATTACGCTGGAAGACGATATCGGACATAAAACGTATCAAAGGAGTCTGACACTGCTGCTTCTGAAAGCGATGTATCATGTGGCCGGTCATGAGAAGATCGACAAGATCGTGGTGCAGTATTCCATGGGCAGCGGCTATTACTGTACGGTGCAGGGAAAGGTTGCGCTGGATCAGGAGTTTCTTGACCGGGTGAAAGCGTACATGAGAGAACTGGTGGACCGGAAGCTTCCGATTGTGAAAAAAAGCATCGGGACACAGGAAGCCAGAGAAAAATTCCGCAGTTATGGGATGGAAGATAAGGAAAAACTGTTCCGCTACCGCAGAGTATCCAGCGTGAATCTGTATGAGCTGGATGGTTTTGAGGACTATTTTTACGGTTTCATGACGGCGGACACCAGCTATCTGAAGTATTTTGATCTTCAGCTGTACGATGAAGGATTTGTATTGGTGTTCCCTACGAGAAGGGAGCCGGAAAAACTGCCGGAACTGGTATTTTCCCGGAAAGTGTTCCAGGTACAGAAGGAATCGGAAGACTGGGGCAGCAAACTGGGCGTCGATACCGTCGGGGATTTAAACGATAAGATCTGCGAGGGCGGATCTCATCGGATGATGCTGATCGCCGAAGCACTGCAGGAACAGAAAATCGCGGAACTGGCGGGAGAGATTGCAAAGCGAAGAGGCGTAAAATTTGTCATGATCGCCGGCCCTTCTTCTTCCGGAAAGACCACGTTCTGCAATCGTCTGTCGATACAGCTGGCCGCCCATGGGCTGGTGCCACATCCGGTAAGCCTGGACAATTATTATCTGAACCGGGTGGATACGCCGAGGGATGAAAACGGGGAATACGATTTTGAATGTCTGGAAGCGCTGGATCTGGAACTTTTGGACCGGGATCTGAACACCCTGCTTTCCGGAGGACAGATTGAACTTCCTTATTATAATTTCAAGACGGGAAAGAGGGAGTACAAAGGACAGTATATGGAACTGGGACCGGAGGACATTCTGGTGATGGAGGGAATCCATGGACTGAATGACCGTCTCAGCAGTTCGATCCCCAAGAACAGCTGCTACAAAGTATACATCAGTGCACTGACGCAGCTGAATGTGGATGAACACAACCGGATTCCCACAACCGACGGCCGCTTGCTCCGCCGGATGGTACGGGACAATCGGACACGCGCCACATCCGCCAGGGAGACCATCGCCATGTGGCATAAAGTGCGCAAAGGCGAAGAAAAGTACATTTTTCCGTATCAGGATTCGGCGGATTTCGTGTTTAACTCCGCTTTGATCTACGAACTGTCCGTACTGAAACAGTACGCGGAACCGATCCTCTTCCAGATTCCGGAGGACGCGCCGGAATTTCAGGAAGCGAAGCGCCTGCTGAAATTTTTGGATTACTTTGTAGGAATCCCAAGCGAACCGGTGCCCCAAAATTCTATTCTACGGGAATTCATCGGCGGCAGCTGCTTCGATGTTTGAATGGTAAAACGGACGAAACAATCTCTGGCGGATTTCGTCCGTTTTAGCCACCAAACCCCGAAAAACAGGTGGACATCCCCGCACCTTTGTGATACAATAACACAGCGAAGTAGAACATGTAATCGCGGCTGGCAGGACTGAAAAGGGCCAGGTGAGGAAAGTCCGGGCTTCACAGGGCAGGATGCCGGATAACGTCCGGCGGAGGTGACTCCAGGGAAAGTGCAACAGAGAGATACCGCCAGGCAATGCCTGGTAAGGGTGGAAAGGTAGTGTAAGAGACTACCGTTTCTCTGGTAACAGAGAAAGCCATGTAAACCCCATCCGAAGCAAGACCGAATAGAAAACCATGTGGCGGCCCGTCACGTTTTCAGGTTGGTCGCTGGAGGGCACTGGCGACAGTGTCACTGGATAGATGATTACACGAGACATAACCCGGCTTATCGTTCTGCTTCGCGTTTTTTTATTTCCAGAAAAAGTTGATTGTTTCCGGGGAAATAGAGTGTCTTTTGAGGTGATAAAATGAGAGAGATCGTACTTGCATCGGCGTCTCCGAGAAGGAGACAGCTGTTGGAACAGGTGGGCATTCCCCACCGCGTATACCCGTCACAGGTGGAAGAGGTGGTCACTTCGATGATTCCCTCCTGGGTCGTGGAGGAGCTTTCCGAGCAGAAGTGTGCGGATATTCTGGAGCGTGTGCCGGAAGGGACGTTGGTCCTGGGTGCGGACACGGTGGTTGCATTTGAAGGAAGGATCCTTGGCAAGCCGTCCGATGAGGAGGAAGCATTCCGCATGCTTGACATGCTTCAGGGAAATACCCATCAGGTGTATACCGGAGTGACCATGATGGAAAAAAGGAATGGACGTACTTATCGGGAAATTTTTCATGAGTGTACCGATGTAACGTTTTATCCGGTAAGTCACGAAGAACTGAGGGCGTATATTGCAACAGGAGAGCCGATGGACAAAGCGGGAGCCTATGGAATCCAGGGATGTTTCGCGGCGTTTGTCCAGGGAATCCGTGGGGATTACAACAATGTGGTCGGGCTTCCGGCTGCGGCGGTATATCAGAGGCTGAAAAAATTTTCGGGAAGAACGGTGAACTATAAGATCCGTCCTGTTCGGGAAGAGGATCTTCAGGAGATTGCCGCCATTGAGGCGCGCTGTTTCCCGGCTGCGGAAGCGGCGGGATATGAAGATTTTCTGAAACGGTATCAAACCTGCAAGGACAGCTTTTTTGTTGCGGAGACAGAGGACGGCAGACTGGTAGGCTTCTGCAACGGATGCTGTGCGGATACGGATCATCTGGCAGATGAACTGTATCATGACGCGTCCCTCCATCATCCGGAAGGTCCGTACCAGATGATCTTTGGTCTGGATGTGGATCCGGAGTATCAGAAACAGGGAATCGGAGAAGCGTTGATGCGCCATATGGTGGAAAGCGCCGGACAGAGGGGCAAGAAGGCAGTTGTCCTGACCTGTAAAGACCATATGATCCCGTTCTATCAGAAGATTGGCTACCGGTATATCGAGGTGTCCGATTCGGTCCACGGCGGCGCGGTCTGGCATAAGATGATGTATTTTTTTGAATAATATACATAGAAGTAAATAAATATATATAAGCAAACAGAGAAACAGCCGGAGAAATGAAGCGGTGCCTGTTGGGTGAACAGGGACACCGTCATTTCTCCGGCTGTTTTTGCCGAAAATTGTCTGCAGGAAATAGTTGAGATGCGATCAGAAGTTTTCCTCTGATTCAGGCATCTTTGATTCATGGATTTCGCCATTCTCTTTGAGCAGCGGTGATTTTACGGCAATTCCATTGATCTCCACCTGATCGGTCGCCTGGATCATCAGGTACGGGATTCCGTCGATTACCTTGCTTTCGATCAGCTGTGCTTTGTCCGGGCTGACCTTGATGATAACGTCAGGAGTCCGGATCTCGTAACTCCGTGTGCTTGCCACGTTGGAAGCTACGAAACCTGCCTGCTCATCGGATACAACCGACGCATACAGGTCGTCGAATTCTTCCAGTTTTTCGTTTTCCACTCCGCTGTCGGCCAAAAGGCGTTTGACTTCATATTTGTCCAGAGTGAGTGGTTCCGGATCTTCTTTTCGTTCTTCGATCATCTCATTGAGGTTTTCCTGAATGGCCATGACGGTTTCAAAATCGCAGGTGTTGTCCAGGGTTTCTTCGATGATTGTCTGGAAGGTTTCTTTCTGCGTTTTTGCCGAGAGCGGAATGCGGCAGCCCAGCAGATTGTTGATGATGTCGGTCTGGATCACGTCCGGCTTTTTGGAATAGTACATCAGGTTGTGGATATCTGTATTCCGGTCCGTGAAAGCCGGGAACAGGAAACCGGTGTCCGGCGCTTCCACGATCCAGTCCTGGATCAGGTTTTCGATGGTGTTGGCATCGGCGTTATAATGAAGCCCCGGCTTGGAAAGTTTTACCGGGCAGATGCTGCAGAGAAGAAACTCATAAACGTAGTCGGAGGCATCGTCCATTTCCAGGTTGTCAGAGGCTCTCGCCGGGATATCGTATGCTCCGTGGATCAGTATGATATATCTATGTAGTTCTCGATCACTTTCTGATAAAATTCTTCGATCAGCGCATCATCCCGGAGCTGGGAGTTTCGCAGCTGCAGCAGGAATTCCTGGGTGCCGCCGGAAGCTTCCTGTTCCAACGGAAATTCCATCTGCACAAGATTTTTTCCAAGTGTTCCGGAAAGTGTTTTTCGGAAAATATTGAAATACTTGAACATTTCTTCTTCCGGAAGAGAGAGAAACGCTTCTTTCAGTTTGGTTTTCTGGTTCTTTTCCGCATCCACATAACATCCGCAGATCCGTGTCACTGCGCAGTGTGTGGTGGTAAAAAGTTTCTTGATCTCGCTGATTTCTTTTTTGTTCATGCTTGTATACTCCAGTCATTTTGTTTTTGGCAGTAACCGTTCAGCCGGCATAACGGTTACTTTCTGTGCAGCCGATATGCCGTTTGGTTTTGACTTCCGGCGAAACGGTTCTTTTTGCTGCCGTACAGGAAAGCGGAGACATCTATGGGAGCGGTCCGTCTGTTCCGCCGGTAAATTTCCGGTTCTGGTATTCTCTCGGGGAAACGCCTTCGGCTTTTTTGAATACTTTGCTGAAATAGAAAGCATTTTCAAACCCAAGATATTCCGCAATCTCATAGATTCGCAGGTTTCCTGTAGTCAGCAGTTTTTTCGCTTCTTCAATTTTAATATGATTCATATACTCTGTAAAGCTGTAACCGCAGTTTTTTGTAAACAAGGTGCTCAGGTAATTGGGGCTGAGCCCAAATGCGGAAGCCACATCGTTGAGAGAAAGCTTCTCTGTGCAGTGCTCCTGCATATACTCCTGAATTTGTGAGATCACATGCTGCCGCTGGGGTTTTCCGCCAAAAACACTGGAAGCTTCCATATTTTCCAGCAGAAGCTCCAGGCTGGAGAGGAGCTCTTCCGGTTTCCGGGCGGAGAAAGCGGACAGATATCCGTGTTTATGCATGGCATAGGTTTCTGAGAGAAACTGTTCGGCAGCCGGGTGTGCGGCGATCAGCAGGTGAAAGACAAACATGGTGAGATCCAGCGTCGTATACAAAGCCTCCTCCGGAGACAGTGATTCTATCTTTTCCTGACAAGTGTGCATCATCTGACGAACGGTCCCCTGGAACAGAGGAAACTGGAACTCGTCCAGGATCTGCCGCAGAGACGACTGGAAGGGACGGAAGTCAAAGGTCATGGTGGAGACAGATGTACTTTCCGGGTCAGAAAATACCAGCGGTTGATCCGGGTGCAACTGAAAAAGATCCGCTCTGGCTCTGGAAAAGGAAGCGGCAGTCTCCAGTTCATCGGCTG
>CABUPZ010000054.1 GCA_902493585.1 uncultured Fusicatenibacter sp.
AGCGTATCTTTCAGAAAAGCTTTCCGGTTGCCGTGAAGGACACCACAGCGGCTGGAGATACATTTACCGGTTATTACCTTGCGGAAAAAATGCGGGGAAAGACACCGGAGGAATGTCTGGAGACCGCCTGCGCGGCGGCAGCTCTGGCAGTGACCAAAAAAGGCGCGGTGCCGTCAATCCCGAAACGGGAGGATGTCCTGGCATTTTTGAAAACAAGGAAAGACGGATCCTAGAGCGTGTTTGAAAATTCATTCCCGCAAACTGTGACACACATCTTACAGAAAGCAATTTTCGAACACGCTCTAGGATCCGTGCTGCAGTACAGGGAATAGGACATGAATTTACACGAGGGGGAAAACAGAAAACATGAAACTGTCAAAATACGCAGACAAAGATTTTTACCGCAAAATCATGCAGCTTGCGCTGCCGATCATTTTTCAGAATCTGATCAACACTGCAGTCAATTCTGCGGATGTGCTGATGCTTGGTTTTGTGAATCAGACGTCTCTTTCGGCATCTTCGCTGGCAAACCAGATTTCTTTTGTGCTGAATCTGTTCTATAGCGGCGTTGCTTCCGGGACGATTATGCTCTGTGCCCAGTACTGGGGAAAACAGCAGCTGCGTACGATTGAAAAAGTCATGGGAATCGCCATGCGGCTGTCTATGAGTATTTCCATTTTGTTTGGCGCGGCAGCCTGCCTGGTTCCCGGTCTTCTGATACGGATATTTACTGCAGACCAGGAAATGATTGCGGTGGGAAGCTCTTATCTGCGGATTCTCGGACTGTCTTATCTGTTTATGGGATTTTCCCAGGTTTATCTGTGCGTGATGCGGAGTATTGAGCGGGTGGTGTTCAGTGCGGTGGTTACCGCGATCGCGCTCACGTCCAATATCCTGCTGAATGCGGTTTTTATCTTCGGATTATTTGGGGTTCCGGCCTTTGGGATCCGGGGAGCTGCGATTGCCACAGTGATCGCCAGAGGTATGGAATTTTTCATCTGTGTCGGCGACAATTTCCGCGAGCGGAGCGTCCGGTTCCGGATCCGTGAGGTGTTTGCGTCCAATCCGCTTCTATTTCACGATTATCTTCACTATTCGCTTCCCGCTTTTGGAAACGAGGTCGTATGGGGCGTGGGATTTTCCATGTACTCTGTGATTATGGGGCATCTGGGCAGCGATATTGTTGCGGCGAATTCCATTGTCGTCGTGGCAAGAAATCTTGGAACGGCTGTCTGTTTTGGCATCGCTTCTGCCAGCGCGATCCTGCTGGGAAAGGAGATCGGAGATAATCAGATCGAAAAGGCGAAGGTCGACACGACCAGATTGTGCTGGCTTACTTTCTGGACTGGCGTGGCGGGAGGGATGCTGATCCTTCTTCTGAGACCGCTGATCATGAACATGGTGAAACTGACGCCGGAAGCCCACGAATATCTCGGGATTATGCTTTTTATCAATGTCTATTATATTGTCGGTCAGGCGGTAAACACCATGGTAATCTGTGGGGCATTCCGATCCGGAGGAGATTCACGTTTCGGATTCGTC
Source organism: uncultured Fusicatenibacter sp. (assembly GCA_902493585.1). Classification (GTDB taxonomy): domain Bacteria; phylum Bacillota; class Clostridia; order Lachnospirales; family Lachnospiraceae; genus Fusicatenibacter. The sequence continues at coordinate 1,543 of CABUPZ010000054.1, forward strand.
TGTGATATCATAGATATGTGGGTGTATGCGGTGCCGCTTGGATTTCTGGCGGCCTTTGTGCTGAAGCTTCCGCCAATGGTCGTTTATTTTCTGATCTGCACTGACGAGTTTGTGAAGATGCCGTTTATCTACCGGCATTACAAGAGTTACCGTTGGCTGAAGAATATCACCAGAGAAAATGTGGTACAGGATACTTTTTCAGGAGCGAATGAATAATTTCAGGCGAATGAAAACACAATGGTTCACGGGAAAAGTTTGTGAAGCCGGGTTTTTGAACTGAGAAATGACAGAAAGGAGATGGAACAGATGAAACGCAGAGTTTTTTTGATCGTGCTGGACAGCTTCGGGATCGGTTATGAGCCGGATGCGGACGATTTCGGAGACCGGGGAGCCAATACATTAAAGACCATCATGCAGTCGGAACAGTTTCGGGTTCCGATAATGGAAAGCCTTGGCCTGTTTGCAATCGACGGCACACCGGAAGGAGAGGTTCCAGAGAAGCTGCTTGGCTCCTATGGAAGACTGCAGGAACAGTCCAGGGGGAAGGATACGACCGTTGGTCACTGGGAAATTGCAGGTCTGATCTCGGAACGGCCGCTGCCTGTCTATCCGGATGGATTTCCGGAAGAGATAATCCGGGAGTTCGAGGAGAAAACAGGGCGAAAGGTTCTTTGCAACAAACCCTATTCCGGCACGGAGGTCATTGCCCGCTATGGAGAGGAACATTTGAAAACGGGCGCTCTGATCGTGTATACATCGGCAGACAGTGTGTTCCAGATTGCAGCCCATGAGGATCTTGTTCCTCCGGAGCAGCTTTATGAATACTGTAAAATCGCAAGAGAAATCCTGCAGGGAGAGCACGGCGTGGGTCGTGTGATCGCAAGGCCTTTTACCGGTACGCCGGGGAATTTCGTGCGGACCCCGAGGAGACATGATTTTTCTCTGGTACCGCCCCGTGATACGATGCTGGATCTTTTGCAGCGTCATGGTCTCCGAACGATCAGTGTCGGAAAAATCAATGATATTTTTGCGGGAAAGGGCATCGACGAGAGTTATCCGACCAAGGGGAATGGAGACGGCATGGAGAAGACGATGGAGATTGCAGGGAGAGAGTTTGAAGGGCTCTGCTTTACCAATCTGGTGGATTTTGACATGCTGTATGGCCACAGGAATGACATCAACGGCTATGCGGCTGCGGCGACAGAATTTGACCGCTGGCTGCCAGGATTCATGGAACAGATGCGAAGCGGGGATATCCTGATGATCACAGCGGACCATGGATGCGATCCCGGCTACCCGGGCACAGATCATACCAGGGAATACATTCCATTTATGGTGTATGGAAAGGATATCCGGGAAGGAGTGAATCTGGGCACACGAAGAACTTTTTCTGACATTGCCGCGACAATTCTTGATCTTTTTGGGATTGGGCAGGAAACCAGCGGGGAAAGTTTTAAGGATCAGATTCTTCGGAAGTAAATATAAATAGGAAAAACACGAAAAAACGAAGAATTTTCCGTAAAAAAAGTGTCATAAATCTGATGGCACTTTTTTTTTGCGTTCATATACTGGTAGGGAAGAACGAATCCGATGGAAAGGAAAGAAGATGGAAAATTTTCATAGGAATACTTCCTGCAATGATGGGAATCCCGGAGGATGCAGACAGAATATGAAGATGCCGGCGGAACGGATGCAGATGCCGGTGAATGATATGAGAATGCCCGATGACAGGATGCGGACGCCGATGAATGATATGAGAATGCCCGATGGCAGGATGCAGACGCTGATGAACGATATGAGAATACCCGATGACAGGATGCGGATGCCGGAGCATGAAAGGAAAATGTCCGGGGACATGATGTGGATGGATCATGCGGGAATGTGCGGAAACAGGATGCGGATGCCAATGGACGACAGAAGAATGTCTTCGGAGAGAACGGGAATGCAGATGGAGAAGAGAGAGGGTAGGATGACGCAGAAAAATATGGGAAATATGGCGCTGGATACGCTTTCCCTGGCAATGGGATATGTGCCGATGCAGCGGTTCGGAAAAACTTTTGACCTGCGGACAGGGCTTCAGGCAGGGACGATCTTTCCGGACCTGCATAAACCATTCTGCGGAAAAGGAGGTGACGGATGTTGATGAGAGGACAGCAGCCCAACAAGGAGAATCTGCTCGCCTGGATCGATCAGGTGAGCTTCGCGGTGAATGAGATGAATCTTTATCTGGATACCCACCCGGAGGATGAGGAAGCAATGACATTTTTCCGTGAAAAACTGAAAATGCGCCGGGAAGCGCTGGAAACCTATGCCCGGTACTTTGGCCCTCTGACCATCGACACGGCAAACGACAATATGAGCCGTTCCTTTGAATGGGTACAGCAGCCGTGGCCGTGGGAACCGTCAAAGAGAGGAGGATGCAGATAATATGTGGAATTATGAGAAACGTTTGCAGTATCCGGTCAATATCAAAACACCCAACGCGAAGATCGCCCAGATTATTATGAGTCAGTACGGAGGTCCCAATGGCAGAAGGAGATAAAATCTTATAACAGCTCCTCTGGCTGATTTTGCGCGCATTGATACATAAAAGGCTGAACCGTTATTATCCAGCTGGACGGCTGCGAAATCTCCTTGACACAGGAGGGAAAACCCAGTAAACTTTTACAGTATGTGTGTTCGGAATTTCTGACAAACGTAAAAAAACATGTTATAATAGAGAAAATGAAACGGACTGCAAACGAGCAGAAAGGAGATGTTGTATGCTGACGATTCAGGAATATGTGAAAGCGGAGAGTCTGGAACAGGCGTATGAGCTGAATCAGAAAAAGACCAACCGCATTATCGGCGGAATGCTCTGGATGAAGATGAGCCCGCTGAATATCAGAACGGCGATCGACCTGTCAGGTCTTGGGCTGGACAAGATTGAGGAGACTTCGGAGGAGTTTCGGATCGGATGTATGGTGAGCCTGCGGCAGCTGGAGCTGCACCCGGGACTTGCTGCCTATACACAGGGCAGTATGAAAGAAAGCGTCTGCCATATTGTGGGCGTTCAGTTCCGCAATCTTGCCACTGTGGGCGGAAGTATTTTCGGAAGATTCGGTTTTTCCGATGTGCTGACAGAATTTATGGCGCTGGGCGCGGAGGTGGAGCTGTTCCAGGGAGGAAGAATGTCCCTGGAGGAATTTGCCAGACGGAACTATGACAATGATATTCTGGTGCGGGTGATTCTGAAAAAGGTTCCTCAGGACAGCGTGTATCTGTCCATGCGGAATACGCAGACGGACTTTCCGGTGCTTACCTGTGCGGTAACACGGCGGGAAGAAAAAGCCTGTGCGGTGATCGGAGCAAGGCCGGCCAGGGCTGTTGCGATCTACGACGAGGCGGATCTGCTGAAAAACGGTGTCACCGACGCATCTGCAAGAGCTTTTGCTGACTATGTGGCAGAGCATGTGGTGACTGGTTCGAATAAAAGAGCGCAGGCACAGTACCGGACGCATCTTGTGAAGGTGCTGACCCGAAGAGCCTGTCAGAGGCTGGGAGGTGAAGCAAAATGAAAGTGACGGTAACGGTAAATGGAAGAAAAATTCAGGAAGAGGTTGCCTGCGACCTGCTGCTGATCGATTTTCTGCGCAGTCATGGTTGTCCCAGTGTAAAACGAGGATGTGAGACTTCCAACTGCGGCCTGTGTACGGTGATGATGGATGGAAAGCCGGTTCTGTCCTGCTCCGTCCTGACAGTCCGTGCGGATGGTCATGTGATCGAGACCCTGGAAGGTCTTCAGGAGGAAGCGGAAGAGTTCGGAGCGTTTATCGCTGATCAGGGAGCGGAGCAGTGTGGATTCTGCAATCCGGGATTTATGATGAACGCCCTCGCATTGTTCCGTGAGAATCCGGATCCGAACGAAGAGGAAATCAAAGAATATCTGGCAGGAAACCTTTGCCGTTGTTCCGGATATGAGGGACAGCTCAGAGGAATTCTGAACTTTCTGGAGTGGAAAAAGGAGGCGAAGCAATGAGAGCAGTCAGCCAGCCGGTGAGAAAAAAAGACGCGATGGCGCTGGTGACAGGAAAGCCAGTCTATATGGACGATCTGGTCAATGAGAACTGTCTGATCGTCAAGGTTTTGCGCAGCCCTTATGCCAACGCGATCGTGGAGAGCGTGCAGAAGACAGCGGCAGAAAAAGTGCCCGGGATCGAAGCGATTTATACCTGGGAGGATGTACCTCAGCAGCGTTTTACGATGGCGGGACAGACGTATCCGGAGCCGAGTCCCTATGACCGACTGATCCTGGACCGCCATGTGAGATATGTGGGCGATCCGGTTGCGATCGTGGCAGGTGACAGTGAGAAAGCCGGGGACAAGGCGCTGAAAATTTTAAAGGTGAAATATCAGGTGCTGGAACCTCTGCTGGATTTCCGGAAAGCGAAGGATAATGAGATTCTGGTACATCCGGAGGAAACCTGGAAATCCCTGTGTCCGGTAGGCGCGGACAACAAAAGAAATCTCTGCGCCTCCGGTGAGAGCGGGGACGGGGATATCGATGCGGTCCTGGAGGACTGTGATATCGTTGTGGAGCACACATATCACACGAAAGCCTGCCAGCAGGCGATGATGGAAACGTTCCGTACCTACTGTTCCATCGATGCCTATGGAAGACTGAACATCCTCAGCTCGACCCAGATCGTGTTCCATGTGCGCCGTATCATCTCCAATGCCCTGGGAATTCCGAAATCAAAGATCCGTGTTTCCAAGCCAAGGATCGGCGGCGGTTTCGGAGCGAAGCAGAGCGTCGTGGCGGAAGTATTTCCGGCTTTTGTTACATGGAAGACGGGCAAACCGTCCAAAATGATCTTCCCCCGCCGGGAAAGCCAGACGGCATCTTCCCCGCGCCATGAGATGGAAGTTTCCGTTCGTGTCGGAGCGATGAAGGACGGAAGAATCCGTGGAATCGATGTCTATACGCTTTCCAACACGGGCGCATACGGGGAACACGGACCAACAACCGTAGGACTGTCCGGACATAAATCCATTCCGCTGTACGGTTCTTTGGAAGCACACCGGTTCCGTTATGATGTTGTCTATACCAACGTAATGTCGGCGGGCGCGTACCGCGGCTACGGTGCGACCCAGGGAATCTTTGCGGTGGAGTCGGCGGTCAATGAGCTGGCGGCAAAGCTGAACATCGATCCGGTGGTGATCCGTGAAAAAAATATGGTGCGTGAAGGTCAGATCATGCCCGCATACTATGGAGAGCAGACGAACAGCTGTGCGCTGGACCGCTGTGTGGAGCGTGCAAAACAGATGATCGGATGGGATGAAAAATATCCATGCCGGGATATGGGCAACGGAAAAGTGCGAAGCGTCGGTATGGCGATGGCGATGCAGGGCTCCGGAATTTCAGGCGTGGATGTAGGTTCTGCCACGATCAAGATGAATGAGGAAGGCTATTATACGCTTGTGATCGGCGCGGCGGACATGGGAACCGGATGCGATACGATCCTGTCCCAGATGGCGGCAGAGTGTCTGGACTGTCCGGTGGACGCGATCACTGTGTTTGGAGCGGATACGGACGCTTCTCCGTATGATTCCGGCTCCTATGCTTCCAGTACGACGTATGTGACCGGAAAAGCTGTGGAGAAAGCATGTGCGAAACTGAAGGAAAAGATTCTGGAAAAAGGCGCGGAACTTTTGAAATGCAGCCCGCAGGAAGCGGAGTTTGACGGAGAGAAGGTTCTTTGTACCGCTACGGGAGAGTCGGTGGATCTGAAGACCATTGGAACCAGCGCGATGAATGGAAACCATACGGCGCTGGAGGTGACGGAAACCAACAGTTCTCCGCTTTCCCCGCCGCCGTTTATGTGTGGTATGGTGGAGATCGAATTGGACAAGGAAACCGGTCATGTGGAACTGCTGGATTACGTTGCAGTGGTTGACTGCGGAACCGTTGTCAATCCGAATCTGGCGCGGGTTCAGACCGAGGGAGGAATTGCCCAGGGAATCGGCATGGCGCTGTATGAAAACATCCAGTACAGTGACAGGGGGCACCTGTTTGAAAATTCTCTGATGCAGTATAAGATTCCGACCAGACTGGATACCGGGAAGATCCGTGTGGAATTTGAGAGCAGCTTTGAACCTACCGGCCCGTTTGGCGCGAAGTCCATCGGTGAGATCGTGATCAACACGCCGTCGCCGGCGATCGCCCAGGCGGTCTACAATGCAACCGGACACTGGTTCCGGGAGCTTCCGATCACACCGGAAAAGATTGCGATGGTGTTTGCGGATGATTGATCTGATCCTTTTGGCTGCCGGAAACAGCAGACGGTTCCGGAGCAGTGAGGGATACAACAAGCTTCTCTGCTCCTGGCGGGGACAGCCTATGTACCGGACGTCCTTGGAGCACTGGAAAAATGCTGCGGACGGACGGCTGGACGGAGGAAAGATTTATGTGGTGTCCAGAGAACAGGAAATTCTGGAGACGGCAGCGCATTTTTCCATGGTTCCGGTGTTCAGTCCGGAAAGTGCGGAAGGTATTTCCTGGTCCATTCGAAACGGGCTGAAGGCCGCAGAGAAGCATTCTTTGGCTGAGTCAGGGAAACTGGCGGATCATTATGTGTTCGGAGTGACCGATCAGCCGATGCTGACGGAAGAAACCATCCGGCGTTTTCTGGAGCAGGCATGGAAATCCGTTTACGCCTGCGTGGCATGGGAGGGAACCCTGGGAAATCCGGTTTCTTTCCCAAGGTCGGCAGTGGAGGAACTGATGCAGTTGGAAGGCGACTGCGGCGGAAAAAAGGTATTGCGCCGTCATCTGGACGAATGTACACTGGTTCCTGCTGCCAGGGAAGAGGAACTGAAAGATATTGATACCCTGGAACAGCTTTTGAAGGCAAAAGAGGCAGATTTCGTCAGAAACGGAAGATAAGCTGCAGGCTGCCTTCCGGTCGATTGAAAAGAATACGGGAAAGCATCAGGCGGAGCAGCTCGTTGGCTTCTGTTTCGGTGAGAAGGCCGGAATTCAGAAGACACAGCAGCCCGTGATAATTCCATGAGAAAGAAGAGCAGGAGGAAACAGAAACCTTCTGTTCTTCTTTTTTTGTTGTCTCTTTCAGTGCGGTGATCTGCTCAAGAAGTTCCGTTTTCCGTTCCTGGTATTCTTCCAGCGTATCGGTTCCGGCTTCATAAGCAGCCCGCAGCCGTTCCAGCCGCTTTTTTGTGGTCTGGATCAGAGCGTCGGGAGAAGAGACCGGAGGATCCGTTTGGACCGGAAGAAGCATCGGGATGGAATCTCCTTTCAGGCTGAGCGGGCATTCCCGGAGTGCCTGAAGGACGGATGCTTTCAGAAGTTTCAGAGAAATATAATGGCTGGCAAAGCAGCGGCCTTTCGTGTAAGAGCCGCATTGGAGCGCTGTTCCGTGGGAGGTGGAAAGCAGAAGGCTCTGGCAGGAGCTGCAGCGGACAAGTCCACGGAAGAACGCCGAAGGGTTCTCGGACATTGGAGTGGAAGAATGTGAAGCGGCACAACGTGAAGCGGCAGAATGTGAGGCGGAAGAGCGTGGGACGGAAGGAACCTGCACTGGGGATGAGGAAAAATATTTTCTGCGGAAGGAAAGACGTTTCTGCGCGGCATCGAACAGCTCCTGTGAGACGAGAGGGGTGTGGGAAGCAGGAACGATTTGTACCTCGGGATCCTGATAAAATCTGTCTTTGGAAGATGACCGGCTTTGAGATCTCCGCCGCAGTTTTCCGGTATAGACGGGATTGGACAGAATATATTCAACGGTCCTGCTTTCGAAAAGATTTCCTCTGGAAGTTCGGATTCCGGCATGGTTCAGCCAGGAGGCAATCCCGCGGATGGGAACGCCCTGACAGAATTTTTGAAAGATCAGAGGGACGAAAGGAGCGGTGGTTTCTTCCGGCTCGAATTTTGTGTCTCCCATCCGGTATCCAAAGGGAGGGATGGAAACCGTCTGGCCCCGGGAAAATTTTTCATTCATTCCCCGGCGGACTTCCTCCGCGAGATTCAGGGAATAGTATTCATCCATCGCTTCCAGCAGAGCTTCCACAAGGATGGAGGTGGGATCGTCAGAGAGCGGTTCGGAAACGGAGATCACTTCAATGCCGCATTCCCTGCGGAGCATGGATTTGTATAGGATACTGTCCTGGCGGTTTCGGGCGAAGCGGGAGAATTTCCATACAAGGATCACCTGGAATGGAGAGGGGTGGCTGCGGGCGGAAGCGATCATGCGCATAAATGCAGGACGTTTGCGGGCAGAACGGCCGCTGATGCCTTCGTCGAGATAGATGTGGTCTTCGGGGATTGTAATCTGATGCTGAGCTGCATATTCCTGGATTTTTTTCATCTGGCTGTCGGGAGAAAATTCCAGCTGGTCTTCTGTGGACACACGGATGTAGGCGGCGCCTGTCATAAGAAACCTCCCGGAAAGGCTATAATATGGTATAGATTATGGCAGGAAACAGGGACTTATTCCCTGAAAGGCGCTTGAAACGGAGGGAAGAGAAGTGATGAGTGATCAGCGAAAACGGCTGAAACAGCTGGAGCGGAAAACGTATCTTGCAGAGACAGAGGAAGGAAATGAAGCGCCAAGAGAGCTGGAAGCAATGTCTGAGGAGGAATGGAAAGAATTTCAGGAGCGGATGAGCGGCAGGATCAGTCAATGGCTGCAGATGTATCTGGGAAGCAATCCGGAGAAGCAGAAGCAGGTGCTGGAATGTTTGGAGCAAAGCGGGCAGGGAGAAGAGAACGATTTCTGAACAACGGAACAACAGGAGAATATCTCTGGAGTGTGTTTGGAGATTGCAGGAATGAATTTTCAAACATACTCTAACGGAGTTGGGAGGTCCCGATGGAGAGATGGGAGCTTCCATGCGGTATTTGTCCCAAAGGTTTACCGCACCGAACAGGATTACCATGGGAGTTTTGACAGATGTGGGCACGGAAGAGCTGGGGCACTTGGAAATGGTGGCGACGATCGTTCACCAGCTGACCTGCAACCTCACACCGGAAGAAATCGAGAAACAGGGCTTTGCCAACTATTATGTGGACCATACCGTGGGAATCTGGCCGCAGGCGGCAGGAGGCGTTCCGTTCAATGCCTGTGAATTCCAGTCCAAGGGCGACTCAGTCACGGATCTTTTCGAAAACCTTGCTGCGGAACAGAAAGCCCGTACCACTTACGATAACATTCTGCGTCTCGTCAAAGATCCGGAAGTTGCGGATCCGATCCGTTTCCTCCGGGCGCGGGAAATCGTACACTTCCAGCGTTTCGGTGAAGCGCTCCGTTCCGTACAGGAAGAACTTGATTTCAAGAATTTCTATGCGTTCAACCCAAGCTTTGACGCGCCGGTATCCTGTCCGCCCTGTAAAAAATAAGACATGACATGGTATCCGTTTTAAGTACCTGACGGTACCGGACCAGCAAAGTACTTCAATGGATGCTGCCGAAGCGTGTTTGAATATTTGTAGTCTATGAACTCTGAAAGCTGCCACAAACAATGGTAACCGTTTAGCCGGCGGAACGGTAGATGACAATGTCCAAACACGCTCTGGCAGTCTTGACAATTATCCGATTTCGGATGAAATGGAGGAGCCAATAGAAAAATGAAAGAGAAGACGAATGTCACGGAAGCACTCGCCGTGTTCAATCAACTTTATAAAGAGGTGGACGAAATATATCACCGGTATGCAAAGAAGCATGGGATTTCTGACGCGGTGTTATGGCTGCTGTATTCCCTGTATGAAAACAGCGGCGTATACACCCAGAGAGATGTCTGTGCGGACTGGCATTACCCTCCCCAGACGATCAATTCCGCTCTGAAAAGCCTGGAGAAGCAGGGAGTGATCGTTCTGGAGGCTGTAACGGGAAATCAGAAAAACAAGAGGATCTTATTGACGGATAAGGGGCAGGAAATTTCATAGAATCTACAGAATTATTTTCAAAAACTCCGCCGCTGAAGCTTTTTTTCCTTGCCGCCATTCCAGGGGCGATCAGTATGCTGGCTTCGGCGCTTTATCAGACCATTGACGGTGTTTTTGTGGGTCAGTTTTTGGGAAATACAGCATTTGCGGCGCTCAATCTGGCAATGCCGTTTGTAATTATCAATTTTTCGCTGGCGGATCTGATCGGTGTCGGATCGTCCGTCCCTATCTCGGTCTGTCCGGGACGATTCCCTTCAGCCGGCGGTTGGATATAACTGGGGCGCGCAGAAATTTTCCAGAGTGCGTGTAATCGAAAAATGCTGTTTCACTGCCAGCGGTGTCGTGCCTCTGTTGGCGGTGTTTGTCATTGCCCTTTTCCCGGAACAGATCAAGTCATTGTTTGTGGCGGATGCGGGCAGAGAGATTCTGAGCATTTCCGTCACCGCACTGCGGCTCTTCAGCCTTACTTATATTACCCGGTGGTTTTCCTTTGCAGCCCAGAGTTTCATGCTTGCCATCGAGAAACCGTTGCCGGCATCCATTATCTCCGTGTCCACTGCGCTGATCTTTCCGCTGGTTCTGATCGGAGCACTGTGGCCTCTGGGACTGACAGGCATCTGGCTGAATTTCCCGGGAACTTCTGTGCTTGCCGCAGTTCTGGCGTTGATCCTTCTGAAAAAGCTGAGTCGCGAATGGAAGAGGCAGGATGCAGAGGAGAAAACAGTTTTTAGAAATCCAGTTCTGTGATATAATATAATTCTATACAGATGATCTGTGGTTGCTGTTCACTGTGTGAGCAGCAACCATTTCTGTAATCTTCGATGTTTTGGAAATTCAGAAGATTGCAGCAGAAACAGGAAAAGGATGATACCATGAAACGATTTCTGGGCGATGTCTGGCAGTTATTACAGGAAAACTGGATCAGCCTGCTGATTTTTGAAATTTTATATCGGATCTTTTTTAATGAGCTTGTCACGCGGACGGCGGATGCAGCCGTTGAATTTTCTTTGAAATGCCAGGGCTACAGCTATATGACTGCGGAGAATTTCATGGAATTCATCCGTTATCCGCTGACGATTCTTTTCATTCTGCTGGGACTTCTGCTGGTAATGCTGCTGATTCTGTTTGAAGTCTGTGCGCTGTTCGGATGCATGGAAGCATCCTGGAAAAAGCAGAAGGTCCGTGTGCCGGAAATGCTCTGCATAGGCGTTGTGGGGTGCGTCCGCTTTCTGCGGAGAAGACCGGTGGGATGGGCGCTGTACCTTGCAGGTTCCGTGCCTTGTCTGCTGCTGCAGGCAGTCTATGGGATGATCGTGCATATGAAACTTCTGCAGAATACCGTGGTCAGGATTTTTGAGGCATTTCCGAATTTTGTGCTTCCGGGTATTCTGGCGGGAGTGCTTCTGGTTTTGTCGATCCTGTATACGTATTCGCTTCCGTTCCGTATACTGATGGAAGAACCGGAACGGAAGACCTTGCAGAGAGTGTGGAATGCGCTGGGCGGCAGCTGGAAACAGGCTGGCAGGGCGCTGGGAAAGGAATTGAAAAAGTATTTCCTTTTGCAGGTTTTGCTGTTGGCTGTGCTGTTTGTTCTGTACCTGGTCTCCCATGTACTGATCGTACTGTATGTCATGGTTGCGGGTCAGCCTCAGGCGCTGGTCAGTTCCGTACTGGTCTATGCGGACGGCGCAAAATATGTGCTGAGCGGGATCGCCGCGTCATTGGGGATCACAGGAACATTGTTGTATCTGTATCTGTTTTTTGTGGGGTCAGACAGAGAAGATTATCGAATTGAACGTAAAACGAAAAAAACGCCTTCCCGGCTGCGCAGGATCCTGGCGGGCAGGGTGACGGCGGTTGTGCTGACCGTCCTGCTTCTTGGGGCGGAAAGTGTCTATCTGATCTATGTGGTCCAACGGGAGCATCCGAGGGCGACGGCTTCCGCCGAATATATTTCTGTTTCCGCCCATCGGGGAGGGGCAGGAAAAGCGCCGGAAAATACCATAAGCGCGCTGGAGTATGCGATCGAAAGTATGTCGGATTTTGCTGAGATCGATGTACAGGAAACAAAAGACGGGGAAGTTGTGCTGATGCACGATTCCAACCTGAAGCGGACCACCGGTCTGAATGCGAACATCTGGACGATGACCTATGAGGAACTTCAGCAGCTGGATGCCGGGGTGCGTTTTAATAAAAGCTTCCGCGGAGAAAAAATACCGACCCTGGAGGAGGCAATGGAGACGGCGAGAGGAAAGATCCAGCTGAACATCGAGGTGAAGTATAACGGACATAATCCCAATATTGTCCGAAAAGTCGTCAGGATCATAGAGGAACAGGACTTTGTGGAAAACTGTGTGCTGACTTCCATGAATTATAAATTTCTGCAGCAGGCAAAGGAGCTGAACCCGGACATCCGTACGGGATATACGATGAATATGACCTACGGGGATCTGGAAGATATGGACGGTGCGGACTTCTTTTCGGTGAAGCACACGTATATCACGGAGCAGTTTGTGAAAAAGGTCCACAATCTTGGAAAGGAAGTCTATGCGTGGACACTGAATTATCAGGGTGATATCCAGCGGATGGTGAATTGCGAGGTGGACAATATCATCACGGATGAACCTGAGCTGGTCCGCCAGGTAATCCTCGGGGAGACCAGCCAGTCTCCGGGCTTTGCAGAACTGCTGAAATATGCTTTGAAATAGGCCTGCAACTATGCTATACTGTAGTTATGAAAAGGGTGTTTGAAATTGCTTCCTGCCATTTTCAAACACCCTTCAGGGGAGAAGCTCCCGAAAGGGACGAGTGCAGAAAAAACAGCGGTTCAGCGGACTGCCGAAGAACGGATCTGTTTCCGGGACGGGAGGCTGAGCAGCGGCAGGTAAAGAAGGGTTATAGTTATATGAGTAGAAGTAATAATACGGGGGTAAGAACAAGAAAAAGAATCATAGGATATTATGATTACAATTTGCTGGCATGTCTGATTTTGCTGTTGTCTTTCGGACTGATTATACTGTATAGCGCCAGTGCGTATGAAGCGTATACCAGTCCCAATATTTCAGACAATATGTATTTCTTTCGGCATCAGCTGAGAAACTCTGTAATTGCGTTGGTCTGGGCGGTGCTTCTGTCCAAGGTTTCCTACCATTTCATGGCGCGCTTTGCCGGGGCGTTGTATGTGGCAGGGTTTGTACTGATGGCTTTGGTACAGACGCCTCTGGGCGTGGAGGAGCTGGGTGCCAGGAGATGGCTGAAACTGGGTCCGATTCAATTTCAGCCGTCGGAAGTTGCAAAGATCGGCGTGATCGTATTCCTGCCGATGGTCATCTTAAAGATGGGGAAAAAGTATAAATCCTGGAAAGGGCAGGCGCTGATCCTTTCCATGGGAGCGCTGCAGGCAGTAGGTGCCTGGAAACTGACGGAAAATCTGAGTACAGGCATTATTATTTTCCTGATCACAGTGGTGATCTGGCTGATCTCTTACCCGGATATCAAAAAATATCTGATGCTTGGCGGAGGCATTGCCGCTGCCGCTGTGGGAGTCCTTCTGTATCTGAAGGATCATCTGAATCTGCTGGAATCGGAGGACGGAGGTTTCCGGATCCAGCGTGTCTATGAGTGGCTTTCCGGCGGAAGTTATCAGATCCATCAGGGGCTCTATGCGATCGGTTCCGGAGGATTTTTCGGTAAGGGCCTGGGCAACAGTACCCAGAAGCTGGGAACGATTCCCGAGGCACAGAATGATATGATCTTTTCTATTGTGTGTGAGGAGCTTGGGGTATTTGGGGCGATCCTTCTGCTTCTGATGTTCGGATACCTTCTGTACCGGCTTTTCATGATCGCCCAGAATGCGCCGGATCTGTATGGAACACTTTTGGTCACAGGTGTTTTTGCCCATATTGCGATCCAGGTGATCCTGAACCTTCTGGTTGTTTTGAATATGATGCCGGCAACCGGCATTACCCTGCCGTTTATCAGTTATGGAGGAACGTCCATGATGTTTCTGATGACAGAACTTGGGATTGCTCTTTCGGTGGCAAATTCCATACGTTTTAAGGAAACAGTTGTCGTGCAGGAACATGAGAAAAATGTATTGACAAATGTATAAAGAACAGATACACTCATTCATGATAAAAACAGCTGTCTTCTGGACGGAAAGGAGTTAGAGTACGATGTTAGAAAAGATGAAAGAGATTCTTGCAGAGCAGTTGGGCTGCGATGCCGGCATGATTACAGAGGAGACTTCTTTTAAGGATGACCTGGGCGCAGATTCCCTGGATCTGCTGGAAGTGATCATGGCACTGGAGGATGAGTACGGAATTGAGATGAACGCGGAGGATCTCTCTGATCTCAATACGGTAGGTGATGTGATGAATTACCTGAAAGACAATGGGATCGAAATCTAAGAGTTTCCTGACTTTCATGGGATAAAAACAGAAAAGGGGGGCCGAATACAGATGAGTAGTTTGGAGTATGTAAAGAAGGTACTGGCAGATGCGGAACGTGTGGTATGTCTGGTAGGACGAGGGACGACTTTCCAAACAGGATGTCAGCTGTATGACGGGGATTTTGAGTATGAGATCGAATCCCGTTATGGCCTCTCGGTGGAAGAGATTTTTTCGGAGTCCTATTATAACAACCGGACAAAAGAGTTTTTCGAATTTTACAGAGAAGAGGTTCTGAAACATTGCGGAGAACCGAATGCGGTTTATCAGACGCTGGCGCGGATGGAAAAGGACGGCAAACTGATCGGCATTATTTCCCGGAGTATTTTCGGACTGTGTGAACGTGCCGGATGTAAAAATGTTGTGGGGATCCACGGAAACATTTTTGAAAACAGCTGTCCGCGGTGCGGCAGAAAATATGATTATCAATATATCCTGGATCATAAGCCGATTCCTTACTGTGAAAACTGCAGGGCGGTGGTGCGGCCTCAGATTGTGCTGACCGGTGAGATGGTCAGTAATGATAAGGTCACCCGTGCGACAGAACTGGTATCCAGAGCGGATGTCCTGCTGATCCTTGGCTCTACCATGCAGTCTTATCTGACGAAGAGTTTTATCAAATATTTTAGCGGATCCAAGGTGCTGCTGGTAAATTGGGCGGAGCATTATTCGGATGTCAAGGCGGATGGCGTGTGCATCGGAAGCCTTCCCGAAATTCTTCCTAAGATATATCCGTAGAAACAGTTGCCAACCGGCGAGTGCGTGGTTTATAATAAGGTGGTTCCGGAACGTATGCCTGATGTTCAGACGTACGTTCCGGAACCACCTTGCTGTCAGGGCAGAATAGAACAAAACAGTATTTTTTCGAAAGACAGATAGAAAGAAAAACAGGAGTGAAAGCAAATGAGCAAAGTGAAAACAAGGTTTGCACCGAGTCCTACGGGGCGCATGCATGTTGGAAATCTGCGTACTGCGCTGTACGCATATCTGATCGCAAAGCATGAGGGCGGGGATTTCATGCTCCGCATTGAAGATACAGACCAGGAGCGTTTTATGGAAGGCGCGCTGGATATCATTTACCATACGCTGTCTGAGACAGGGCTGCAC
>CABUPZ010000055.1 GCA_902493585.1 uncultured Fusicatenibacter sp.
ATCCAGCAGATATTCGTTGTACGGTGTCAGTTCCAGCCCGGTAAGGTCCAGCATATAGGTCGAGAGGAAATTGGTGCTGGTCCACACATTCTCCTGGCTCTCCATCTCATAGTTGGTCCAGATAAAAAATGGCGTTCCGTAAAATTTCTCCTGTTCCGCAATGGACAAGCTGTCGTAAGGCGCGCCAGCGATCCAGGTCTCAAAGGCATCCGGGAGCTTCGGAGAATGATCTCCGAACATCACGATCATCGTCGGCTCCTCCACCTGCTCAAAGTAAGTGATCAGATATTCGATCGCCTGGTCGGACAGCTTCAGCAGTGAAAAATACTGATCCGCCTCATCGCTGTCATACCCTTCACAGTTGACATCCGCCTGAAAATACTGGTTCGTGTAGCCACTGTGATTCTGCATGGTAATATCAAACAGAAACAGCGGCGCCCCTTCTTCCTTTTCCTCATAGACCCGGATGATCTCTTCGTAATTTGCCTTGTCGCTGACCATATTCCGGTAACGTTCCGCATCGGATGGAAATTCGTCGATCGCAATAAAATCATCAAAATCCAGAAAACGGTACGCCGTCGTACGCTTCCAGTTGGTCGCCTTGTTGGGATGCATGGCGATGGACTGATAGCCCTGATCCTTCAGCGTCGTGACAAGTGAATACTGGCTGTGGGTAAAATAGCTGACATAGGGCACCATGCCCGGAAATCTTTTGCAGGAATTTCCCGTCAGAAATTCATATTCTGTCTTTGCTGTACCTCCGCCCTTCGTGCAGGTAAGCGTATGGCCTTTGATGATATTGTCCGTGAGAGAATCCAGAAACGGCATGTAACTTTCGCTGGTCTTGGGATCTCCGATTGTCCGGTAATCAAACCAGGACTCATTCATGATCGCGATGATGTTCACCGGCGTAATCTTTTCTTTCTTCCCCGGATCTTCGGAATTTTTACCGGAATCTTCTTCGTCTCCTGCATTTTCTTTTTCCGAATCTTCAATGATCCGCTCCACTTCCGAGACCGAATATCCATCCGGCGGCGTCAGTCTCATGTACTTTGCCACCGCCATAAATCCCACCGTCGTCCCGTATTGGCGGTACGTCTTTGCAGGATTCCACAGATCACTGATGACACCAAACTGGGCATTCCAGTTCAGATACATATAAAGAAGATAAAATATACCGATCAACAGCGCCGTGATCACCCGCAGAAGGATCTTTGGCAGTCTTCCCTTCCGGATGATCACCCAGTCCCCGCTCTGTTTCCAGAGGCTCAGCAGGATCAGTGTCCCCACCAGCGTCAGCACCATCTGGCGGGTAATCTCAAACTGGTAGCCTCCCACCACCTCCATCGCCGTTCCGATGCTGTACAGATCAATCAGCTGGAAAGCCTCTCCCCGGAAAAGATAGACATAATAAAAGACAAGGCTCATCAAGTAGTAAAAGATATTGAGAAAGATCATCGCCCGCTTCAGGGAATTAAAAATTCCCGTAAGAAAAATACAGAACAGGAAGATCACTGCCACATTCAGCAGCATATAGTACCACTTCATCTGAAAAAATTCTGTATTCCCGATATACTCAATCTCAGAAAAGAGATATGCCGCGTTCAGAAGAACCGGCAGAAGCATCTTTATATTCACAAGGCGCGGCTTTCTCTTTTTCTCAGGCTTCCGGGCGAAGCGCGCCATCGTCAGAATCCATCCGCCAAAACACAGAATCACCAGGATGACAAAAACCGGCAGATAAATCCTCTTTTCTTCCTCCGTCGTCCCGATAATACGTTCTTTCTCAAAAAGAAGAAGGCCCAGGGTGATTCCCCAGTACAGGATCCATCCTGCACAGGCAACCCTGGCCTTCCCCCCTTTCTGAAGTTTTTCATACAGTTGTCGCATCATGCAGCCATTCCCCGCTTTTTCCTTTTATTACTTCCCCTCACGCAAAAACCTGTATCGAATATAGGCAAGTGTTTTCTTTTCTCCTTTCACTGCCAGCATATGGAGCAGAAATTCCAGCTGCCGTTTGGTGCGCTCATGCACAAACCACAGATGGTCCTTACCCTTCATATAATATTCGTAGGGAGCACGGTCGGTATAGCGGTCGCCCAGATACACTCTGGACGCGCTAATCCGGTCCATGATCATTTCCGCCACATATTTTCTCGGCATCGGCACACCTTCGATCACCGTCTTACAGTTCACGCCGTAATCCACCCAGTATTCGAAATGGTGCCTGTTCCTGCCTTTGTGGTGGAGCCAGGAAGTGGAGATTCCCGTGGCTTCACGTTCCGCATTGTTTGGGCTGCGGTTTCCCTGATAATACTTTGCCCCTACCAGAAATTCTGTCGGGGAATATTTGGACAGATCATGCAGCAGCCCCTGTTTGTAAAGGCCGATACGAAAACAGTAACGCATGACCAGCAGCTTATGTTTCGTGATTGTCCGAAAATGTTTCCACGGATGCATTTTTCTTTACGCCTGCCTTCCAATCAAAATTACAATGGAGCGCGGCGGAACGGTAATACTTTTTCCTTCCACGATTTCCGCACGCTCTCCTGCGAAACACTCCTCCCGGCTGGTGTCCACCGCCCGGTACCATACATGTTCCTTCGGCAGGGACGGCAGCGCCAGTTCATGAGGATTCCAGTGCATATTAAACCCAAGGTACAGGTAGTCGTCCGGTTCCCCGTTTTCTTTCACCACATAGTCTCCGCAGTACATCACGCCAATAAACCGGCAGGTATTCTCCATCTGTGAGAACCATGCCCTCTGGCTGTGGTAGGAAAGATCCGGACAGCCGGCGCCCTGATAATCCATCAGCCGCATCTCCTTCGGCGTGTGCAGAACCGGATGTTCCTTTCGGAACCGGATCAGCTGTTTTACAAATTCCAGAAGTTCTCTGCTCTCTTTTCCATCGTTCCAGTTGACCCATCAGGTACGATTGTCCTGACACCAGGCGTTGTTGTTTCCTTTCTGGCTGTTCAAAAATTCATCGCCGCCGTAGATCATCGGCGTTCCCTGACCGGTCAGAAGCATCAGAAACGCATTTTTCAGCTGCTGCATCCGGAGATGATGCACCGCTTTCTTTCTGGTCACACCTTCCGCTCCGCAGTTCCAGCTGTAGTTGCTGCTGGTTCCATCGGTATTGTCATCTCCATTGGACATGTTGTGCTTCCGCTCATAGGAAACCATATCCGCCATGGTAAATCCATCATGATCGGCAAAATAATTGATCACCCCATGGGTGGCAGGATTTCTTCGCAGGTAATAGGTGAATCCGCTGACGCAGCCCTCATCCCCTTTCAGATAACGGCGCATCGTCTCCTGATATCCCTGGTTATGCTCGCCAAGGTTCCGGAATGCCGGAGCATTGCCTTCCCCGTAAACATGAGAAGGATCAAAGCCGAGAAAGATCAGCTTCGTCTTCTTCAGCAGTTCATCTCTGGATGCCTCCACAACCTTCGCTCCCTCTCCGATCAGATGGAAGCCGTCCACGCGGAATGTCAGCTGCCAGTAATGAAGCACGCCCAGAATAAAATTCATCGATAATTCCGGTCCGAAATAAAATTCCAGAATACATTCGATCCCCGCTTCATGCAGCGCGTCCACCAGTTCCGCAAACTCCTGCACCGGATGTCCGGTGGCAGAAAAAGACGCTTTGGGTGAAAAATACAGTGCTCTGGCAGCGTACCCCCAGTAGTTGATCCTTACCGGCAGTTCTGCAGGACTGCTCAGGTCATCCTCTGCCGGCATCCAGCGCTGTTTTTCTTCCTGTACTTCAAAGAACTCATACACCGGCATCAGTTCCAGCGCATTGATCCCCAGTTCTTTTAAATAAGGAATTTTTTCACGGATCCCCTGAAAAGTCCCCCGCGCCTGAACCTTTGACCCGGAATCTTTGGTAAATCCGCGCACATGGGTCTTATACAGGATCATGTCCTCATAAGGCAGCTTCAGGGGACGGGTTTTCATCACAGGTTTTTCAGGTATCAGAGATGCAATACTGTCCGGATTCTCCGGCATTTCCTGGCCAAATTTTCCCCGACCATACAATTCTCTGGTATAGATATCCTGAGTTACCGTTCCATCGATCCGGTAATTATATGCAAACGCTCCGCCATCGATCCCCTTCACCAGGATACTGCTGACATTTCCGACTCTTTCCTCTTCCTTCAGCGGGATCTCCGCCCAGACTTCCTTACGTCTTTTCTTATATAATAAAAGACTTGCTTCCTTTCCTTCTGGAACTGCCACAGTAAAGTTACAGCCTTCCGGTGTCTGAACAGCTCCCCACAACGTCGGATTTCCCGGCTGCACATGGAGTTTTCGAATTCCTGCATTCATCCTTTTGTACCTGCCTTTCTCTTTCACTCGCTCTGTTTCCTGCAGTCTTTTCTGTCAGTCTTTCAGGTCCAGCTCTACCGGACAATGATCAGAACCGAGCACCTCCGTGTGGATCTTCGCATCCTCAAGCCGCTCCTTCAGTGTTTCTGATACGCAGAAATAGTCGATCCGCCACCCTGCATTTTTTGCCCTGGCGGAAAACCGATAAGACCACCAGGAGTAAATCTGCTCCTGGTCCGGATAGAAATACCGGAAGGTATCTATAAATCCGTTCTCCAGAAGTACGGTAAATTTCCCGCGCTCCTCGTCAGTAAATCCTGCATTCTTCCGGTTGGTCTTCGGATTTTTCAGATCAATCTCTCTGTGTGCCACATTCAAGTCTCCGCAAAAAATAACCGGTTTCCTTGTTTCCAGTCTTTTCAGGTAAGAAAGGAAAGCATCCTCCCATTCCATCCGGTAAGGCAGCCGCGCCAGTTCGTTCTGGGAATTGGGCGTGTACACCGTAACCAGATAAAATTCCGGAAATTCCAGGGTAATCACACGCCCCTCCTTGTCATGTTCCGGAATCCCCAGCCCGTAGGAAACGGACAGCGGTTCTTTCTTCGTAAAGACCGCAGTTCCGGAATATCCTTTCTTTTCCGCATAATTCCAATATTGATAATAGCCCGGCAGATCCAAATCGATCTGTCCTTCCTGCAGTTTTGTTTCCTGTATACAAAAAACATCCGCATCGGCTTCCTTAAAATAGTCCAGAAAGCCTTTTGTCACGCATGCCCGAAGGCCATTTACGTTCCACGAAATCAGTTTCATCGGTTCCTCCTGTTGTCAAACATACTTCGTCTGATTTTTCAGACAATAATACAATTTTATTATAACATAGAAAATCAGGGATGAAAACCTTTATTTACCGCAAAAACACGCAGGTGCTCCGCCGTTCGGTCTGCCGTTCCGTGGAACTCGCAGCGAGCGGCCTGATACCGGCGGACTGCACGGATATGCTCTTTCGTGATTACCTCTCCCGGACAGAGCAGGGGGATTCCAGGCGGATAGGGGACAATCATCTCCTTTATGATGCGTCCGGCGGTTTCTTCCAACGGCAGGGTCTCCCAATTTTGATCAAAATATGCCTCCCTCGGTGTCCGCGCCTGTTCCGGAAGCGCGAAAACCTGAAACTCCTTTCCGCTGACAGGACAGGGACTCCATTCTTCCTCTCCTGTCTGCCGTTCCTCCGGATCTTTCTGCCGCTCTGTTTTCGGATGCTTCACGGCTTTTGCTTTTTGCTCTTCTGCGGCTTCCTGTGCCAACACCTTCACTGCCCGGATCAGCCTTTCGATATCCTCCGGTTCGTTGGCAAAGGTGATGACCGCCACCACGTTTTCCTCATCGGTCAGTTCAGGGCTGACCCGGAAGCGTTCATAAAGCAGTTCCCCCAGACGGTAGCCGGTAAGTCCCAGATCGATGGCAGAAAAGACCAGGCGGGTCGTGTCTTTGTCAAACATCGCCGGCGTGCCTGTCCCGGTCCTGTCCAGCACACGCACTCCCGGTATTTTTTCCAGTTCCTCCTGTGCATACAGCGCCAGACGGAGAGCTTTCTCCATCATCTCCCGTCCGTTTACGGCAAGTTCCCTTCTGGCTGCATCGAGAGACGCCATCAAAAGGTAGGACGGGGACGTACTCTGTACCAGGTGGAGATTTTCCGCCGCTCTCTGCCGGTCGATCCGGTCGGAACCCAGATGGAGCAGGGAACTCTGTGTAAAGGACCCTGCCGTCTTATGAAAACTCTGTGCCACTGCATCCGCTCCGCAAGCGAGCGCACCCCTTGGCAGCTGCTCCGAGAAATACAGATGGGAACCGTGGGCTTCATCCACAAGAAGCACCGCGCCATGGCTGTGGCAGATTTCCGCGATTCTTTCCAGATCACTGGCAATCCCATAATACGTCGGGCTGACCAGCAGGACGGCACGGCTCTCCGGTTCCCTTCGAAACGCTTCCTCAACGGCTTCCGGGGCAACACTCCCCCAAAGGTTCCATTCCTCCAGATACTCCGGCATCACATAAACCGGCGTTGCTCCGCTCATGATCAGTCCCATCAGCACAGATTTGTGGACATTCCTCGGAACAATGATCTTGTCCCCTTCCTTCACGGTGGACAGCACCATCGCCTCATTGCCGCAGGTGGTTCCGTTGACCAGAAAGAAGGTATGTCTGGCGTGAAACAGTTCTGCCGCCAGATCCTGTGCTTCCCGGATCGGGCCCTCCGCCTGATGAAGGTCGTCCAGCCCTTCCGCCTCTGACAGATCCAGCGCCGCCAGATTTTTTCCCGTCAATGCCGGATTCAGCCCTTTTAAAAAGCGGTGCGCCGGAATCCGGAAATATGCCGGCGATTCGTCTCTGAATTTTTCCAATGCCTCCAAAAGCGGCATGTTTTTCTGATCCATAAAAGATATTTCCTTTCTGTAAAAATAAAAGTAACAATTTTACCAGATCTGTGCATTTGCTACGCAGCACGTATAAAAGCAAATGAAATACTCCCGGTCCGCAGACTGCTGTGCATAGAGAAGGTTGCTTCCCTTATGACATCGCCGAAGGATCGGGAGTATCAAACGAACATAATTGCTGCGGTTCACGGTACAGACAGCAGCCCTTATCTTCTTCCTTGTTTATTCTGCTTTATTCTACCGGTACGATCCAGCCGTACTTGTCTTCGATACGTCCCCACTGGATTCCGGTCAGAGTATCGTAAAGTTTCTGGGTCAGTTCACCGATCTTGAAATCGTTGACCGTCACCTTGTCATCTTTGTAAACCAGTTCGCCTACCGGAGATACCACTGCAGCCGTTCCTGTTCCGAACGCCTCCTCCAGCGTTCCGTCATGTCCGGCTTTCATCAGATCGTCGATGGAAAGATGGGTCTCATTTACCTTGTAGCCCCAGTCTCTCAGGATATGGATCAGGGAATCACGGGTAACACCCGGCAGTACCGTTCCTTCCAGCGGAGCGGTATAAATCTCTCCGGCAATCTTGAACATGATATTCATGGTTCCCACTTCTTCTACATATTTACGATGTACACCGTCCAGCCACAGTACCTGGGTGCATCCCATCTTCTCTGCCTTCACCTGACCTGCGATGGAGCTTGCGTAGTTTCCGCCGCATTTGGTGAAACCGGTTCCGCCCTGTACGGCACGGACATATTCGTCTTCTACCAGGATCTTCACCGGATCGATGCCTTCCGGATAGTATGCGCCTACCGGAGAAGTGATGATCACAAACTTATAGGATTTTGCCATATGTACGCCGAGGCCTGACTCTGACGCAAACATGAACGGACGGATATAAAGGGAGGTATCTGTCTCAGACGGTACCCAGTCCTGCTGCACCCGTACCAGCTCTTTCACTGCTTCCACAAACATATCCTCCGGAAACGCCGGCATGCACAGACGCTCGTTGGATTTGATCATACGGCGGGCATTCATCTCCGGACGGAACAGCTGAACCTTTCCTTCCGCGGTCCGGTATGCTTTCAGTCCTTCAAAGGTCTCCTGCGCATAGTGCAGCACCATGGCTGCCGGATCCATCGAGATCGGCGCATACGGTACAATGCGCGCGTCATGCCATTCCTTATCCCTGTCCCAGTCCATCACGAACATATAGTCGGTGAAATATTTGCCAAAACCGAGATGTTTCTGATCCGGCTTCTCCATCGGATGTTCTGTTTTTTCGAATCTGATTTCCATAATACTTCCTCCCCGGCAGCTCTGCTTGCTGTGTTTCAGCCATCCTCCTGCGGCAGTGTCTGAAACGTATCCTTTGATCTTTCTCCGAACCGCCTTCTGTTCATTAAAATTTTCATTGTATCCAGTATAAGACCGCAATCCTTCCGCGTCAATAGAAAATCCACCCAAACAGGAAAAGATTTATTGTTTTTTTTTCGATAATCTGATAAAATTTCATGACAGGTACAGCGCCTGCCATCTCAAAAGAAAGAAGGATAACGTTATGGATGAAAAATTCACTCAGTCCGCTGCCTGCAGCGGCGAATGCTCCACCTGCGGAAGCGACTGCGGGATCGATGCAAGCCAGCCGACCGTTACACTGACACTGGATGACGATACAGAGGTTGTCTGCGCAGTTTTGACGATTTTCCCGGCCGCCAACGGCAACGAGTATATCGCGCTTCTGCCGCTGGACGAAAACGGCGAGAATCAGGACGGAGAAGTCTATCTCTATCGCTACTCTGAAACCGAAGGAGGACAGCCTTCTCTCGCAAACATCGAAGAAGACGAAGAATACCAGATTGCTGCCGATGCCTTCGACGAGATGCTGGACAACATGCAGTTCGACGAAGAAGAGGAAGATTGATCCGGCGCAGGACATCCGGCGTCAAGGATGAAAAAAAGAGTGTCTTAGAATCAGAAGGCTTCAGCCCTGATTTTGAGGCACTTTTTTCTTTTCTCTTTTATTGCTCAACTGCGACTGATTCCGCTTACTCTTTTTAACATCTGTTTCTAAACCAATATAAAAGTATAATGGAAATAAATACCAATACATACCACGGATGAGGTGAACTATGCGAGATACAGATGTTATTCAGCACATTCAGGATTTGTGCAGAGAACGTGACTGGAGTTATTACCGTCTGGCTAAGGAGTCGGACATCCCCTATTCCACGCTGAACAATATGATCAACCGTACCAATATTCCAACGATCCCGACGCTTCAAAGGCTCTGTGACGGCTTTGGAATCACGCTCTCCGATTTCTTTACCGAAAACTCGGACCGTCCGCAGCTGACCGTCGGGCAGCAGGAAGTCATTGAGCTTTACAACCGCCTGGATCACGAGAAAAAGAATGTCCTGCGAGCTTATATGAAAGGACTCCTCATGGAATTATAAAAGGTATCCCAAAAGCCATACATCCACGGCTTGAGGGATACCTTTCTTTTTTCACAGAAACTTCGGAAACTCTTTCCTTACACAGAAATCACAGAGAAAACCCATCCTCCGTCATATGTAACGGTGTCTCACAGAATTTTTTGATAAACTGCACCAGATACTCGGTGTCCAGCGTTCCCGCTGTCTCATAAGGCGAATGCATCGCAAGCTGTGCCAGTCCGATATCCACGCTGACGGCAGAAACCTGAGAGGTGGAAATTCCACCCAGGGTGGATCCGCCCGGGATGTTGGAATGGTTGGCGAAAATCTGATACGGAACGCCGGCATCCTGGCAGATTTTCTTTGTCACTGCCTCGGACATGGCATCTGTCGTATATTTCTGGTTTGCACTCTGTTTGATGACAATTCCCTGATTCATATAGACACGGCAGGCGGGATCATAATTCTCCGGGTGTGCCGGGTGCTGAGCATGGGCGTTGTCCGCCGATACCAGAAAGCTGTCTGCGACTGCGCATTTCAGGGACAGGCTGTCCCCTCCAAGACCATTCCAGATCCGCTCCAGGGTATCTGCCAGGAATGTGGACGCAGCTCCCTGTTTCGTGCTGCTTCCAACCTCTTCGTTGTCAAAAACACAGTAAACAGAGATCTTCTCTGCGCCTTCCGCCGCCAGAAATCCTTCCAGCGTTCCATAAGCACACTGAAGATCGTCCAGTCTTGCGCTTCCCACATACTCCTCATCCATTCCATAGAACGTTGCCGGAACACGATTATACAGAAACAGATCCATTCCCAGAATATCTTCCTTGGCCGCACTGCATCCGAGCGCTTCAAAGAAATGCTCCTTCGCATCCGATCCGCCGATGACCGGCAGCATATCTTTCTGTGCGTCATAGCTGAGGCTTTCGTTCATCTTACGGCTCAGATGGATCGGCATGTTGGGGATCATCGTCAGATTTCTTTCTGAATCCACCAGTTCAGAACGTACTCCGTCCTCTGTCCGCACGATCACGCGGCCCGCAATTCCCAGCGGACGGTCCAGCCACGGCGCCATGATCATTCCGCCGTACCGCTCCACATTCAGGCGGGTATAGTTTCCATCTTCCAGAAACGGATTCTCCCCTTTGATCTTAAAAGAAGGGGAATCACTGTGGCTTGCCAGGATCTGGAATCCACCCTTCGGCTCCTGCGGGATCCGGAAGGCTATGATGGACGAACCGTTTCGTTTCGTATAATACTTTCCTCCGCGAACGACCGGAAACGCTTCTCTCTCCGGCAGATATACAAATCCCTCCTGCTCCAGTCTTCTGGAGATCTCCTGCACCGCGTGGAACGGGCTTGGGCTTTTGTCTATAAAGGAAATTAAGTCCAGGCTTCTCTCTTTTGCTGTCATAATGTTACTGTACCTCCTCCTTGAATTTTCTGTCTATAAAGTATAAACTATTTTGTCGGAAATAACAACGTAAACATTCTGACCACCTGTTCTTTCCGGCAACAGTTCCGCTGACTGATCTGTTACTCTTTCCGATGCCAGGAAGCACGTATGCTGAATTGGACGATACATCCAGGATCACGCTCCCCTTTTTCATATGGTCAGAAAATTCCTGATTGACATACATGGTTCCCAGAGCATTCACCCTCAGAAGTTTCTCCGGATCTGCCATCGCCGGCGAAAGACCTGCGGCATGTATGACATTTCGGATTTCTCCGAAACTTTCCGCGAATTCCGCCAGGCTGCGTACCTCCTTCCGGTTTGAAACATCGCAGGTCTTCGCATATGCCTCATATCCAAGCACCTGAAGCTACTGTACCGCATCCTCCAGCTTTTTCATTCTTCTCCCTGATATTACAAGAATTTTATCTTTCGGCATATATTTTGCAGCTTCCAGCCCCATTCCCGAATCACCTCCGGTGATCACACAGACACTTTTCCTATTCTTTCATCCTCTCTTCCAGAAAATCTTCTTTTCAAAATCAAAGCGTGTTTGAAAATTCCTTTCCGCAGATTGTGACACGCCTCCTGCAGAAAGCCATTTTCGAACACGCTCTAAAGATATCCCTGACGGATTGACAAATTGTTTTCTTTTTGTTTCTAAGATGTTAAATCCATAAATTCATGATCCGTTTTTTATGCACGTTCAGTGATTGTCGACAACAGAACACCTCTTCAGCCCCTCCCTGGTCAGTTCGTATACTTCCGTGCATACTTCCTCGATAAATTTCCGGTCGTGGGAGACGCAGAGGATCGTTCCCTGATAATCTGCCAGGATCCGCCGGATCACCGGATTGGACATAGGAGAAAAGTTCCGTGTCGGTTCGTCCAGGATCAGTACATCACTTTCCTCCAGACTCATTTTCATAAAAAACAGCTTTGCTTTCTGTCCTCCCGACAGTTCCCGGATTGGATGTTCCATCTCCTCCGCTGTAAATTTCATACTTCCCAGCCAGGTCCGGATTCTGGTCAGTTCCTCCTTATCCCCTTTTGTCTGCAGAAAATCCAGCGGTGTTTTTTCCCCAGGAAGCAATTCTCCATAATTCTGAGGCATATAGGCGGCATGCAGGTCTTTCCTGCCGAGAAGCTCCTGCGCGATTCGCTTCAGGAGCGTAGTTTTTCCCACTCCGTTTTTTCCTATGATACAGACCTTTTCCGGTCCGCGGATCCTGAGATGGATCTTTTCTGCCAGCAATTTTCCGTCTGCTGTCAGCTGATCCAGTTCATAATCCAGAACCTCTTTCCCTTTTGGCATCGGAATCTGACGGCCCAGCCGGAGATAGATCGCGTCCTCCGTATCCGGAACCTCTGTCCGTTCTTCCCACTGCTTTTCAAATCTCCGTTCCTGTGCCTTTACCGCATGCATTTTCTTTTTCAGAAGTCTTCCGCCGGAAGGGTTCTGCCTGGTGATCGTGGCCTGTTGGTATTCCACGGACTGCTGGATCCTGCGGAATTTCTCCTGCTGTTTCTCATACTCCCGCTTTTCGCTGCGTGCCTGTTCCTCCTGTCTTTGAAGGCTGTGTCTGCGTTCCTCCATGTACGTCCGGTATGGCACCCGCGCCACCGTCCAGCGCGGCTTCGTTTTCCGCATGGTCTGTTCCAGATGGATCACAGAATTTGCCGTCCGTTCCATCAGATATTCGTCATGAGAGATATACAGGACCGGAAGACTCGTCTGGCAGATGAAATCTTCCATCCATTCCAGCGTTTCCAGATCAATATCATTGGACGGCTCATCCAGCAGCAGAGCATCCGGGCGCTCCATCAGTATACGCGCCAGCTGAAGCTTCACCTTTTCCCCTCCTGACAAAGTGGCAACCTGCTGATCCGAATAAAAAAATTCCAGAGAAAATCCAAAATTTCTTCCGAGATCCGGCAGTTCCTTCGGCGTCCAGTCATAAAAAAGGGGATTTTCTGAAAAATACTCATAAACCTGGCGATTCTGAGATTCCTGCCCCATCTCCTGTGCCAGATAGCCAGTGCGCACTCCGTTTCGGATGATCTCGCCGCTCCAGGTCACATACTTCTCAACCAGTTGTTCTTGATGGATCAGTTTCAGAAGTGTAGACTTCCCATTTCCTTCCTCTCCGATCAGGACTGTTTTATCGCCCGGCCGCAGCACAAATGAAAAATCCTCGATCAGATTTCTCAGATCTTTTTTATGTGTGATTGTTAAATTCCGAATCTGAAGCATTTCCTTTTCCTCCTTGTCCGCAGAACTGCTGACACAGAAAAAAATCTGCTTTTTCGCACGCTCCGAAAAAACAGATTTCCCGTACGCAAAGAACACCGATGCAGAAACTCCCGGTTTCTGCGGCGATGACAGAAAATCTATTTTTCAAAAGTATGCGAAAACAGTCCTGCTCTCTGCACAGCAGAAACACTTCTGCCGGCAGCCCTGAATCCCCGGATGTTCAAAACCGCGGGGAACCGTATTTGTTACCTTTTGAAAAACGATTATTTTGTCATCATCATGCTTTCTTTGCTGCTCCTTTACAAAATTTTATGATACAAGCTTACTACAAACAATTGGAATTTTCAAGGCAAAATGCAAAAAACTTCATTTATTGAACTTTATTTACTCCTCAATCTGCCTCAGCAGATACCGCCCAACGGTTCCGGCAAAATTCCGGATATCCCGGATATAAGCGAAGTCTTTCCCGAAAATCTTCCGCTCCGCCGCCAGTTCCTTCTCCTCCCCGGCAAACACGCCGAGCACCGCAACGCCCTGCTGTCTCAGCCGGAGTACCTCACGTGCCGTATCCTCCACCGCGTACTCCCCACAGTAAGGGGCAGGATTCCTGCTTCCGGGGCGGTTGATCAGCACATCATACGGTTTCCCGTCGCTGAGGACGATCAGGAGTTTCTGCGCCTCCTCTCTGGCAAGCAGATCCATTCCTGCCGCCCGGATTGCCAGACCGTCACGGTTGTTGGACGAAGTGATATACTCAAAAATATTTGCATTGTTCCTGCGGTCATCCTCATAATCCCGGAAGCGATGGAGGATCGTATAATCCCAGAAGGTACAGAAACTCATGACCCGGAACGGTATCTCCAGATTGCTCAGTGTCTCACTGAGAATATATCCCTGCATGGCCACCTGTGCCTGCCGGCTTCTCTGAGATCCGCTGGCATCGATGAGCACATCCACCACAAAGTCCATCGCATCCTGTTTCTGTTCTTTTAAAAACAGACTTCCATGGGGGCACCGTCCCGCCTTCCACAGCCAGGACGGCACGATTCTTCCGCAGTCTGCCGGAAAATACTGCGTGTCCTCCCGCAGGACCAGGGCTTTTTTCAAGGCGCCTGTCAACAGCCGGATGTTCTGTTTTACCGCCCGGTGGGCGTCATAATAGGCGTGAATATTTTTATCCTTCTGCTTTCCCGCATAGGCGAGCTGATAATTTTTCTTTACCGGATGCTTCAGGATCCCTTCCGTATAATACAGGCTGCAGTCCCCGTGGAGCCCCCGGCAGAGTTTTTCGTTTCTCTGCTTTTCCTGTGCCGGGGTCAGCCATGTCTTTCCATAATTCAATTCCACATAGCTGTGGGTTTTTGCCAGGGTTTCCTCATCCACAACGACGATTTTTTTCTTTTTCTTCTTTTGTTCCTCTTCGTTTCCCTCTTCCGCCGTCTGTTCTGGCGCTTCCGGCAGAGACGTCAGATCCAGCGAAAGCTTTTCCAGATAAGTCTCCAGGGCATCTTCATACAATTCTTCCGACAGAAAATCTTTCCAGGAAAATTCCCGCAGTTCCTCAATGGTCACCGCCAGCACCTGCTCCAGGGTTCCTCTTTTTCTCTCAAAATCCGGCTCCATCATCTGGTTGTAGAGAAGATCCGTCAGGCGGATCAATTCCCCGGTATCCTGAATTTTTTCCGCAGTCACAAGGAGCTCCAGCCACTTTCTGATATTGCCCGATGCCCGGTAGCCCGGATCCATCTGCAGCCGGATCCAGGCAAGCTGAAGCTGTCCCGGAGCGCTGGAACAGAGCATGGAAAATTCATGATCCAGCAGTTCCTCATAGGCGCGCCTCCGGATACCTTCCACACCCTTCCGCTCTTCCAGAAGCCGTCCGCTCACCGCCGCCTCTGTCACCAGCGCAGCGATCATCTTCAACGGCGCCTCCATCGCGTGGCAGTAAATTTTTTTTACCAGATAAAGCTGATACGTTTCCCGGTCAAACCATTTTGCAAACGCACCCTGACGGATACCGTCATAAAGCGCACAGTATTTTTCCCGTCCGAACCGCTCCACATCCGGGCGGACCTCCAGCGTATAGTCTCCGCTCACCGTCCACACCAGATTACGGATGCGGTTCTCGATTTCCATCCGGTTCTCCGTCTCCGGGCGGGTTTCTTCCATCAAAATACATCTCCTTTCGACCATTCCTCAGGAATCCTGGTCATTGCCGCATCCTGAATGATCTCCTTTTCATAGAGATCGAAGCATTTGTTCACGATTCCCATCTTTACCGCCTGCCAGGGAGAAAGTCCCGCCCGCACCGTCCGCAGCGCGCCGATCATCCCCCGCAGATCCAGCGCCTTCGTGGAAATCTCCGCCTGCCCCGCCTTTTTCTGCAGATCAAGGTACAGCCCGATAAACGCTTTCTTCGCCTCTTCCTTCATCCCCGGAAACATTGTATCCAGCAGATAATTCAAGGTCTCCTCGTCCTGCAGAGGCATATCGATCACAAGAAACCGTGAAACCAGCGCCTCATTCAGTTCCCTGGTACCCGCATAACCGTAATTCATCGTCCCGATAAAACGGGTTGCCGGATGCAGCGCGATCCTGTCATAGCCCGGCACATCGATACTCCTTCGGTCGTCCAGCGCCGCATGAAGCACACTCACCGCATCATTCTTCGCCATATTGATCTCATCCAGAATACCAAAACCACCTGCCCTGGCACAGCGGGAAATCATCCCCTCCCTCAGCAACACCTCATTGTTGCGGAACGTATCCGTCCCGATCAGCTCGGCGCTCCCCATATTCACATGAAAAGAAACTGTATAAGCCGGCCGCTCAAAAATCCATGCCAGCGTTTCCGCCAGCACATTCTTTCCGGTAGCCTTTTCCCCGGTAAGCAGCAGATTTTCCCCCTCCAGAAGCGCAGCAATCGCCATCTCCAGGATCTCACGTCCATAAAAAAGGACCTGCGGCTTCTGCAGTCTGTCCGTTTCCTTTTCCCGTTCCGCATAAACACGGCAAAACTCCTCAACACCTTCCAGCAGACCCTTGTCCACATTCTGCCTTCTCAAAAACTCCAAACGCTCCACAGCCTGTATTTCCTCCTTTTATCTGTCAGTTTTCCACAATCATTCGTTTTTGGACAACTCTATTTCTCATCTTTTACGATTGTACCAAAAATCCCCCTCAATTACTACTAGTACATCGAAAATTAAATAGCTAGCCATTTAATTTTCGATGTACTAGATCATGTTTGAAAATTTATTCCTGCGATCTAATATTCACGTCATAGGCGGACGCCCGTTGACATAAACTAATGGCAAAAGCCACTGCAGGTAATCCTATGCTGAAACAGAAATTTTCCCCCCTGTTCCGGAAAGTCACTTCCCGGAACGCACAGATCCGGCAGATCTCTCCCCGCGCCTGTCTCAAGGTTCTCCTTCTGTTTGCCGCCGCCTTTCTCACCGGCCATCTGCTTGCCCGAGGTGTCGCCGCTCTGGAAACCGCGGTTTCTCCCGTTTCTGAAAGTGAGAACTGGGGTCTTGGCTTCTCGGAAGAGGGAAAACGCCCCACTGGAAACGCTACCATAGAAGAATTAAAGGAATATGATGCCTGGTTCGCCCAGGATACCGAAGAAAAAAAACTGTATCTGACCTTTGACTGCGGCTATGAAAATGGAAACACCCCGGCGATCCTGGAAGCGCTGAAAAAACATAACGCTCCTGCCACTTTTTTCGTTGTCGGCAATTTTATCCGGGACAATCCGGAACTGATCCGCCAGATGGTCGAAGAAGGCCATACGGTCGGCAATCACACCTACAGCCATCCGGATATGTCGCAGATT